>CAINDJ010000099.1 GCA_903847325.1 uncultured beta proteobacterium
TGAATCACTCCTTGAATTAACGAAAGATAAAAGTATCGAGTAACCCATGCAAGCAGAAATGAATTCCTCATCCATTCGACCTATCGTACTTTTGGTCGATGACACACCAAGCAGCCTGGGTCATCTATACCAATCGCTTGAGGGCGCAGGCTATAGCGTCGTTGTTGCACTCGATGGAAAATCCGCGTTGGAAAGACTTGATCTGGTGCTAGTCGATGCGGTATTGCTTGATGCAGTCATGCCTGGCCTGTCTGGTTTTGAAACATGCAAACTGATTAAAGCCAATCCCAATCTGGCACACTTGCCTGTTATTTTTATGACGGGACTCGCGGAAACTGAACACATCGTTTCTGCTTTTGATAGTGGTGGTGTAGATTATGTTGTCAAACCCGTACGTGTCGAGGAAGTCCTCGCACGCTTGCAAGCGCATATCCGCAATGCACGTGTGGCGCGACTCGCGAGAGAGGCTGTCGACGTTGCAGGTTTTGGCGTGGTCCTGATTGACACACAGGGGCGCATTGCGTGGCAATCCCCACAAGCCCAGGAATTGCTGGGTCAGGACGGAACAAAGCTTAATTTTTCTACCTTACTCACAAGCACCGAGGTCACGCTCAATCTCCCCGACCATCCCGATATTTCCATCCGCAACCTGGGCCAAGTTGGCTTGGGTGAAACGATGCTTTTGCTTGCGCAAAATAATCAGCGAAACGGAGATAGTGCAAGGCTGCAGCAGGCCGCGCTCACACATCGGGAAACTGAAGTGTTATCGTGGGTGGCAAAAGGAAAAACCAATCGGGATATCGCAGAAATTCTCGGCATGAGTCCCAGAACGGTCAACAAGCACCTCGAACACATCTTTGACAAACTCGGGGTTGAAACAAGATCAGCCGCAGCGGCCATCGGAGCCAGATTCGGCCCTGATTAATGATACAAAGAGGAAATAATGAAAACGCTTCGCACCTTCATACAGTCAACGTTTTATTTCCTCTTACTTATCAGCTCTTGCAGCACTATGGCCGAAAACTATCCTGCACCGCAACAATCCGTCTGGATTGCCAAAGACTTCAAGTTCCATACCGGTGAAATATTTGCTGAACTTAAGATCGGCTATACAACCATAGGAAAGCCAACCGGGATTCCGGTGCTGATCCTGCATGGCACAGCCGGCACAGGTTCGGGCATGCTCAATGCGTCGTTTGCAGGCGAGCTGTTCGGTCCGGGCCAGGCTCTTGATGCATCAAAATATTTCATTATCTTGCCCGACGCGATTGGCATGGGTAAATCCTCGAAGCCTTCTGACGGATTGCGCGCTAAATTTCCTCGCTATAACTATGACGATATGGTGCAAGCACAATACCGCCTGGTGACCGAAGGTCTTGGTATTACGCACCTCAGAATGATTCTTGGTAACTCCATGGGCGGCATGCAAGTATGGCTATGGGGTATGGAGCATCCAGATTTCATGGACACGTTGGTGCCCATGGCAGCGACGCCAGCGCAAATGTCCGGGCGTAACTGGTTAACCAGACGACTTATCCTGGACTCCATCCGAAATGATCCGGCCTGGATGCAAGGTAATTACGCAACCCAACCCCCAAGCTTGCAATTTGCAACGGTATTTTTTGGGATTGCCACAAGCGGAGGCAATCAGGCACTCCAACAAGTCGCGGCGACACGTGAAAAGGCAGATCAGTTACTGGACGCTCGCCTGAAAGCCTCAAGCAATGCCGACGCCAATGACAACTTGTATCAATGGGATGCATCGCGTGATTACAACCCTACGGCAGGACTCGAGAAAATTAAAGCGCGCGTACTCGCTATCAATTCAGCCGATGATGAGCGCAATCCGCCAGAGCTCGGTCTCATGGAGCCGGCACTCAAACGTATCGCAAACAGCCAATTGTTGCTGTTACCAGCCAGCCCTCAAACCTCAGGCCATGGCACAACAGGTCAGGCGAAATGGTGGAAAACGGAACTTGCGGAATTTCTCAAGCAGTCACCGAGCAAATAATTAATATTCAAAAAAATTCGAGACAAAAATGCCTAGCAACATTAAATCAGCTGTATGTAAATCGCTTGTCCTGACAAGCCTAGCGAGTGCAATCTCAGTTGGTGCCCTAATCACAGCCCCTGTGCATGCCAGAGTGACAAAAATCATCATTGACGAAACCGCAGCGTATAAAAGTCAGGATGCATCAGGCAACACAAACATCCCCTACGAAATGGTGGCAGGCCGCGCGTTTGGTGAACTCGACCCAAAGCTGGCTCAGAATGCAATTATTCAGGATATCGAATTAGCTAAGGATAAGGACGGCAAAGTTCGGTATGTCGCATCCTTTGTTCTGTACAAACCTGCGGACCTGACAAAAGCGAGCGGGATGCTCTGGCACGAAGTGCCTAATCGGGGTCGCGTGTTTCCTTACGCGCCACAAGAACGAGCTTTTGGCGACATCATGCTTGCGAGTGCCTGGCAAGGCGATAACGCAGGCGCGACCAAAGTACGACCTACTGCCTCAGCAACTGGCATGCAATTTTTAGAGGTCCCGGTCGCCAGACAATTAGACGGCAAAGCGGTCTCGGGGGAGGTGTTTGGGCGAATCGTCAACCGCGCAGGTAAAGACTCCCAACCCTTACTGGTCCAAACCAATCCCGTTCCTTATCAGTCTGCATCGCTCGATACTCAGAGCTCGAAACTGACTTCGCGCACAGGGGAAACCATGCAAGGTGAGGTAATCGGTGAACAAACGATTGCCAGCACGGATTGGGCGTGGGCAAAATGTGATGCAACACACCCGTTTCCAGGCACACCGGACCCGACACAGATATGCCTTAAAAATGGTTTTGATTCCAAACTACTTTACCAAGTCGTATTCACCGCAGAAGATCCCTACGTTCTGGGCATCGGGTTCGCTGCCTGGCGTGATGTAGGATTGTTTTTCAAAACAGCAAAACAAGATGATGCAGGCACACCCAACCCCATTGGTGGGGTCATTACACAGAGTATTGGACGAGGCGTCTCGCAATCCGGCAATTTTTTGCGTGGGTGGTTGCATCTCGGCTTTAACCAGGCGGAACAAGGTGGCAGCGTCCATGACGGTTTGTGGCCCATCATCGCTGGCCGACGTATCGCGCTGAATTTCCGCTGGGCACAACCCGATGGTGTGCTGGAGCTTTATCAAGCCGGCAGCGAAGGTCCACAATGGTGGCTACCGCATCCGGATACAGTACGCGGTCTGCCTGCAGCAGGCATACTGGATCGCTGCACGGCATCCAATACTTGCCCTAAAGTTATCGAACATTTCGGCTCTGCCGAAGTGTGGGCGCTCAAACTCACTCCGGAATGGGTCGGGACTGACGCAAAAGCGGATCTTCCTCTCCCCGAAAACGTTAAGCGCTACTACATCGCTAGCAGTAATCATGGCGGTGGTGCGGGTGGATTTGATACAAGCCTGCCTGAAGCAGGACTCCCTAAAACAGGTCCGGTATGTCCAGGAAATAATTTTGGAGTAGGCGTATTGCCTGCCAACCCTGTTCCCCACACAGAAACCGTCAATGCAATTCGCGTTCATTTCCGTAACTGGGTCATGCAGGGCATCACACCGCCCCCAAGTCGTTACCCAACGCTTGCCGCCACGCATGGCGCATCAAGCGGGACACTGGCCCTTGCAAATAAACAAGACCTTGGCTTCCCTACTTTGCCAGGCTTACGTCCGACGATTCCTGAGGCGGACTTCATCATGCCAGTGCTGGACTACGACTGGGGGCCAAAGTTCAACGCAATGGACGCCTCAGGTATTCCAAGCAATGCGCCACCGTCAGTTAAACAAGTGCTTAAGATGTACGCACCTAAAGTTGATCAAGATGGTAATGAGCTTGGTGGTGTGCCGGTCGTGCTGCTCGATGCGCCGCTGGGGACCTATCTGGGATGGAATGTCACTGCCGATGGCGAAAAACCTTTTCACAAAGATCAGATTTGCGACTATGTAGGTGGCATGATTCCCTTTGCGCGAACAGCCGCACAACGTAAAGCGAATCAGGACCCAAGACTGTCACTGGAAGAACGTTATGGCAGCCACGAGGGCTACGTAGCAGCAGTGACAAAAGCCACTGCGCGCGCGGTCAAAGAGGGGTTTTTGCTTCCTGTCGATGCGCAAGCGCTTATCGCTCAGGCCTCTGCAAGCAAAGTTCTGAAATAGGCGCACATAACCAAGCACACATAACCAAGCGCAAATAAGTGATGACTAGTCGAGCACCCAGAAATGATGTGTGCCATCCTTTCCCAACTGCTCGACTAAACCAAACTCCCAATCAAGATAGGCCTGCATGGCCTCACGCGAAACACTGGTTCCTTCGTAAGGACGCTTATAACGGTCAATGGGCGCAGAAACCAAATGCGTAGGACCTGATTCAAGAGCATGTCCTGAAGCTTGCCAGGCATTGGTGCCACCAGTCAATACTTCGACTTGCGCATCGGATCGATTCCGTAACAGCTGTTTGATTTCCTCGAAGGCAAATATTGCCTGCACACCATCTGGACAAGTCAATACGTAACGTTTGGCAAACGGTAGGGCTGTCAATGCCTGTTTGAATTGTGAGCGCAATACATAACGCGCCCCAGGAATGTGGCCGCGTACGTATTCAGCATGCTTGGCGAAATCGATCACAACCGTATCAAGCATAGTTACGCCATCATCGGCGGCAGACGTCAAGAGCCTTGAAAATAAGACATCAGCTTGAACATTGGCCACAGCTGGTAAACCAGGCAGGACAGCTTGCCAACTTCCCTTCTCATTAAAATCGACTGTCTGCACACCATCCAGTACATAGACATCCCAGGCCATTTGCGCGAGCCACGAAGCAGTCATATTGGCTCGCACACCATCGCTGTCGACCAACAGAATTCTCGCTCCGCGAACAGGTGCAACCATTTCTGTTTCTTGCACCAACTGACCGCCTGGCGTGGATCGAAAACCCGGGATATGACCAGAGATAAATTCCTCTGGCGACCTTGTGTCGAAAAAATAGGTTGTCCTGGAGGATTGATTTCGCCAGGCATTCAAATCGATCATGCTGGCGCGTTTAACGCCCGCACGATCCGCCACATCACGCGCGCGCTGACTTGCACTCAGCTTTGTCTGCGCAGAGACGTCTGAATATTTTCTGGTTTGTCCACGATCAAGCGTTTGACCCGCAAGCGTCCAGCCAATCGTGCCATTGCGCAACGCACTCACCTGATTCGGGATACCCGCATTAATGAGTGACTGTGTGCCGATAATGCTACGTGTACGACCCGCGCAATTCACAATCACACGCGTTTCGGGGCCAGGCGCCAGCTCCGCGACCCGAAGAACCAGCTCTGCGCCAGGGCAGCTGGTGGACGTCGGAATATTCATGGTGTTGTATTCGTCGTAGCGACGCGCATCCAGAATCACAACGTCGGCCTGTGCGTCGATCAAGGACTTGACCTCCTCAGCCGATAACGAGGGGGTATGAACTTTTGACTCTACGAGCTCGCCAAAGGACTTGCTCGGCACATTCACATCAATGAATAACTCTCCGCCTGCCGCAGTCCAAGCGCCAAGACCGCCCTCAAATACCGAAACGTCCGAGTAACCAAGCTCTCTTAGCCGTGTAGCTGCCAGATATGCGTCGGACAACTCGACATCTTGCTGATCACCTGAATCAAACGTCACGACAGGCACATTGCGCCGCGGTAATTTTGAATAAGCATCCTGTTCGATACGTGACAAAGGAAAGTTGGCGGCAAAGAGGGGATGCGATTGGGCATGCGGATCTTCCTCTCGCACATCCAGAAAAGCAATTTCTTTTTTCTCCAGTAAACAGGTTCGCACTTCTTTGTAACCACAATATTTAATTGGTTGATGCTGATTCATGACAGTGATTGCCCCGTTCAATTCCAGAGATTCGGGACGACAGCATTGCTGTACCCGGAAATAAAGTCTTTAGGTGCGCCCGTGACGGGATCAAACACATGTCGACTGATGCGTCCGATATTTCCGCCATAAACGTGAATACTGATGGAGGGCTGATCGGCATAATAATTCGAGACGACATGCACATCGTGGGTAGCGGGCGACACCGAACCCACAGCGCCGGGTACTAATGTGTTGCTTTCACCCGCGTGATAACTTCCATCGGCCTGTTTAAAGTAGTGGGTATCGATTTCCTGTCCGCGCAACATACCAATCAAGCCCCAAGTCATATGATCGTGCACGGGGGTTTTCTGGCCCGGACCCCATACAAAACTCACCATCGAAAATCGATCCAAAGGGTCCGCATATAAAAGATACTGCTGATAATGCTGGGGATGCGGATGTGTGAACATTTCAGGCAACCAGTCATCTTTCTGAACCAGAGTCGCGAGCAGCTCAGCGCCCTCTTTCAGAATAGTAGGCTCAGTCGGGTTGCTCTGTAGCAACCTGCTCATGCCTTGCACAAAGGTCAGTAACTTTTCATTTTGCATGGGTGACAGTCTCGCATTGGTTCGGTTTTATCTAAGTTTAATGCAAGGCAGCTTCTACCCTGCTTAATCCGATTACAACCTCTCAAGCACATCCCATGATGTTTTGCGTTGACATGCGGATGTCTGATGCCTAATATCAGACGAAAGATAGGAGACAAAAATGAATAAAAAATGGATCGGCTTGATTCGACCAATCATTGCGACCTGGATCATTCTCTTGAGTGGAACCAGTTTTTCCCAAACATGGCCAAACAAACCCATCAAAATCGTCGCGCCCGTTCCTCCGGGTGGTGGCGTCGATATTTTGGCGAGAACCATCGCTCAAAAACTACAAGCTAGTTTTAACGTCGCGACAGTCGTTGAAAACAAGCCTGGTGCAAGCGCAGTGGTGGGGACCGATTTAGTCGCCAAGTCCGCTCCAGACGGCAATACACTGCTGATGGGTTACTCCGTTCTCGCAACGAACAAATTTCTCGTCAAAAGCCTTCCCTATGATCTAGACCGGGATCTGATTCCAGTTGCCTATATCGGATACATCCCTTTGATACTGGTGACTCCGCCTGACTTTGCGCCCAACAACGTTGCTGAGCTGATCAAGTTATTCAAAGATAATCCAGGAAAGTACTCTTATGCATCTGGAGGCGCTGGCGCAGGGGCTCACCTTTCAGCAGAGATGTTCAAATACATGACTGGCGTGTCAATGGTTCATATCCCCTACAAAGGTAATGCACCAGCGCTCGCCGACGTGCTAGGCGGCCACGTTTCACTCATGTTCGACACCATCACAACATCTATTGCACACGTTAAATCAGGAAAACTAAAAGCTCTGGCTACGACGGGTCCACAGCGCTCCCCCCTCGCTCCTGACATACCGACAATGATCGAAGCAGGTGTTCCCGGTTTTGAAATGAGCGCGTGGTACATGGTGTTCGCCCCCAGAAAAACACCACCAGACGTTCTCGAAAAACTAAACACCGCTATCAATGAAGGCCTTAAAGATCCGGTCTTGATTAAGCAGTTAGGCGAACAAGGTGTCGTCTTAGTTGGGGGCAGCTTGGCGCAATCCCAGCAATTTCTTGACAGCGAAGTCAAGCATTGGGAAAAAATTATCAAAGCAGCAGATATCAAGGCGGAATAAATAA
>CAINDJ010000100.1 GCA_903847325.1 uncultured beta proteobacterium
AACGAGATTATGAAGGAGTTTTTATTTCCTGTCAAATCAGCCTGTTTCGGTAAGTTTTTAATTTGCTTACTTACTTCAGATTCCGATTCGATTTAATCTTGAATCTTTAAATATCCCTCACACTATTTGAGGCTCGATCGAACCTTTGGTTCAAATCTTGCTTCGTTTCAGTACAAACCCTGTTCGGGTTATTACTGCAGTGAAGGAGCGGCATCATAGCCCAGGAATCAACTTTACGCTTGGGTTTTAGAAATAAAAATAACAAAAATCGCTATTTTTATTCGCACAAAAACTCAACATATTGATTTATATGGTTATTTTTATTTAAGCTTTTGTAAAAACTGTTTTTTAAATTTTTGTACCTTGGGTGCAATCACGAATTGACAGTACCCCTGCTCAGGATGGAGCGCAAAATAATCATCATGCATTTGCTCGGCAGGCCAAAAATGTGCGCTGGGCAAAATCTGTGTACAGATTGCTTCTGAATAATGTTTTTCAGCCTCTAATTGCTCAATGTAAGTCTGGGCCTCTGACTGTTGCTCGACATCTTGATAAAAAATTGCAGACTGGTACTGAGGCCCAACATCATTACCCTGACGCCCCGGCGTAGTTGGATCATGTGTCGCAAAAAAAACCTCGAGTAATGCATTGTAAGTAATCACGCTTGGATTAAATTCTATCCGCACTACTTCTATGTGTCCCGTTGCTTTGGTACACACTTGCTCGTAGCTCGGCCGATCAACATGACCACCGCAATAGCCTGATTTAACCGAAAGCACTCCTTGCAGAGAGGTAAAACAGGCCTCTGTGCACCAGAAGCATCCGCCACCGAATACCGCAATTTGATTAGAACTGTTCATATTTCACCCTTAAGGCTTCAAAGAAAGAATCCACTGCGCAAGCAGTATGGACTCCGATTCACTGACTTGTGGCTGCGCGGGCATAGGCACCGCCCCCCACCGCCCGCGCCCACCCTGACGAATAGCCGAAGCCAGATATTCAAGATTGCCAGGCGCGTCACTGTGACGTTGCGCAATCTGTATGAAGGCTGGACCTACTCGCTTAGCATCTATCTGATGACAGCCCAGACATGTTTTGCTTTTCGCCAAAGTCAGACCCATATCTGCATCTGCTTGCAGGACAGGTGGGTTACCCACCCGTGGCAAGGCCGACTGCCCAAATACCCACGACTGCCAACCTAGCATCAGAACCAGGCCAATCCTGAGCGCCGTGCCCCTTAGTGCCAGGGTAGTGGTAAACAGCGTACTGGTAGTCAAAATCGACATCCCGTATAAAGTTTCAAATTCATAAAGCAAAACCCCTGGCCGATCCGAATGACTGGGCAGGGGTTTTGTTTGACCTAGCAAAAGCTATTCGTCAAACGCATCCGTAACCGCGCCACGGCTAGCGGTACTGGCCAGGCGTCCGAACTTTGCGAGTACACCGCGGGTGTACCTTGGGGCTGGCTGCTTCCAGGTCTTACGACGCTCTGCAATTTCTTCGTCGGAAACGTTGAGTTGCAATAACAACTTATGCGCGTCAATCGTGACAGAGTCACCTTCTTTAATCAGACCGATCAGGCCACCTACATAGGCCTCTGGCGCAACGTGACCAACGACCATCCCCCAGGTACCACCTGAAAAACGACCGTCTGTAATCAAACCGACTGTTTCACCTAAGCCCTGGCCCACCAAAGCTGAGGTAGGAGCAAGCATTTCACGCATGCCGGGCCCGCCTTTTGGTCCCTCATAACGAATCACCAGAACATCGCCGTGCGTAATTTCACGCGCCATAATGGCTTTCATTGCGTCATCTTCAGAATCGAAGACACGCGCAGGCCCCGTCATCACTGGGTTTTTCAGGCCAGTGATTTTTGCTACGGATCCTTCAGGTGACAAATTACCCTTCAGAATAGCCAGATGACCTTGCTCATACAGCGCTTTATCAATCGTACGAATCACGCTTTGATCTGCTGGAGGCAGGTCAGGCACATCTTTCAATACCTCGGCAATCGTCTTGCCTGAAATTGTCATGCAATCGCCATGCAGCAGCCCTGCGTTAAGCAAGATCTTCATAACCTGCGGTACGCCACCGGCACGGTGCAAATCTACTGTTAAAAATTGACCCGATGGTTTGAGGTCACAGAGGACAGGCACACGCTGGCGAACGCGTTCAAAATCATCAATGGTCCACGGCACTTCGGCGGCGTGCGCGATGGCCAGGAAGTGCAGCACCGCATTCGTCGAACCACCAATTGCCATAATCACTGAAACAGCATTTTCAAGTGACTTGCGGGTAATGATGTCACGCGGTTTACGCTGATGGCGCACCGCATCGACTAGTACACGAGCAGATTCGGCAGCATTGGCGAGTGCGACGCTATCCTCGTTGGCAAGTGTGCTGGAGTATGGAATCGCCATGCCCATTGCTTCAAATGCCGAGCTCATCGTGTTGGCTGAATACATACCGCCACAGGACCCCGTACCTGGAATGGCTTTTTGTTCGATCGCTTTGAAATCTTCGTTGCTCATGCGGCCCATGGTGAATTCACCCACGGCCTCAAACACGGACACGATATTTAAATCACGGCCTTTATGATGACCCGGCTTGATGGTGCCACCATACACATAGATACCCGGCACGTTACTGCGTGCGATACCGATCATGCCACCAGGCATATTCTTGTCGCAACCACCGACCACCACCACACCATCCATCCACTGACCTTGCACGGCCGTCTCGATACAGTCAGCAATCACTTCGCGCGAGACGAGTGAGTATTTCATGCCTTCAGTACCCATTGACATACCATCTGAAATGGTTGGCGTACCAAAAACCTGAGGGTTGGCCTGCGACTCTTTAATCGCTTGGATCGCAGCATCTACCAAGGGCTGCAATCCGCTGTTACAAGGTGTGATGGTGGAGTGACCGTTTGCTACACCAATCATTGGGTTCGCAAAGTCGGACTCCTTGTAGCCCATACCGTAATACATCGATCGGTTAGGTGCGCGCGTAATCCCTTCGGTAATGTGCTTGGAACGTTCGTTATTAGCCATGAATAAATACCCAGTGAAGATTCACAAAATGAATGCAGTACAGCCCAGAATCATACCGATTTAATGTAATAAGTACGCTGCGCCACTTTAATATTCCAAGAGTTATTATCGGACATCTTTTAAATAATGGCTTGTGATGCTGCAATTTCCTAATTTTGCCCCCGTGGCTATTCGCCTTGGTCCTCTGGCGATCCACTGGTATGGCCTCATGTACCTGATCGGATTCGGTTCAGCCTGGCTGCTAGGCCGCTGGCGAATTTCCCATGGAAAAACGCGCCTGACACTCAAGGATCTCGAAGACATCATTTTTTACGGTGTATTGGGTGTGATTGCTGGTGGGCGACTGGGTTATGTCGTTTTTTACAAACCCGCCTATTACGCAGCGCATCCACTGGAGATTTTCTATCTCTGGGAGGGTGGTATGTCTTTCCATGGCGGTTTGCTTGGTGTGCTGGCCATGGTGACCTGGCTTGCATACAGCCGAAAGTACAAATGGCTTGAGGTCAGTGATTTTGTAGCTCCCCTCATTCCTCTGGGGCTGGCAACAGGCCGTTTGGGTAATTTTATCAACGGTGAGTTGTGGGGTCGCCCAAGCACATTGCCCTGGGCGATGGTATTTCCGCAAAGCGGTGATGGAATAGCTCGCCACCCTTCACAGCTATACCAGTTGGGGCTGGAAGGACTCCTGTTATTTGGCCTGCTATGGTGGTTTGCGAATAAACCGCGCCCGACCGGCCAGGTCAGCGCCGTCTTTCTGATGGGATATGGGTTTTTTAGATTTATCGCTGAGTACGCAAGAGAACCAGACGATTTTCTTGGCCTGCTGACTGCCGGTCTTTCAATGGGTCAATTACTGTCCTTGCCCATGATCGTGG
>CAINDJ010000101.1 GCA_903847325.1 uncultured beta proteobacterium
AAACCAAACAGGGGCCGCCAGCATCAGGCTGGTCGTGTTGCTCCATTTGTAAAAAATAGCGGGATTAGCCAGGCCCAACGCCACGGATACGGCCACCATCCCCGCTGCAGTCCACCGTATTGCATGGTGCGCCCATCCTATCGCCCGGACATGCATCGTCCCCTGCAGGCGCATGATTAACCAGCTTGCGCCCAATAAGGCGTAAGCCGCGACCGCGCACACACCGATAAATATACTGAACCACACAGACGGGGTATCTTGCTGATATCCCGTCACAATATTCGCCAGCAACATGCCGTGGCCCATCGCGGTCAGTACTGAGCCTAACCAGAAACGATTGATCCAGACCGGCCTCTGCTCACTACTCGCACGGATACGAAACTCAAAAGACACGCTACGTAACATCACACCCAGCATCGTCACCATCACCGGGACGAAAAGATGTGCGAGCACCGCGCTCCAGGCGAGAGGAAAGGCGGCCATAAACAATCCGACTGCTAGCAAGAGCCAAAACTCATTCGCATCACGCCACGGACTAAGTACGACCATCATATTTGGACGTTCTGAGGGAGGTGCCATGCGCAACAACACACCCACGCCGATATCGAAACCATCGAATACAGCTCCGCCAAGAATCAAGACCGACACGCATGTCATCAGCAGCAGCGGCATCCAGAAAACCGGATGCAACACCTCCATCCCAAGGGTCGCAGCCAACTCGGCAATCATGGCCGCACTCCAGGCTTTCGAACAGGCACCACGCCGTAACGCGCAGCATGCACAACCATGCGTAGCCAGCCAAACAGCAATGCGCCATAAATAGAAACACTGGCCAGCAAACCCGTGGCCAGTACACTCGCAGAAGCAGAGGTGACCACATCCTCTTGCCTGATGGTGTTCCACACCATGAAAGGTAAGCGCTCTATTTCATTCAGATTCCACAGGCAGAGCCAGGCGATTGTCGACAAGCCTCCCAGCCACACTTGAGCCTGAAGCAATTTGGCCGGATATTTTGCCGGATCCTGGCCTCTGCGCATCACCGTCCAACCGGCTACGAGTGATAAACCTGCAATCCAGAGAACTAAATACGCACCGATTCGGGCCAGCCAGAATAAAGTTTTCACGGAGGGGAGATCCTGCTCGCTCTGATCCAGCCCGACCCAATTGCCATCAGATTGCTGGCCCATCCATCGTTTGGCGCCCATGTCTGTCGTGATCAACCCCGGCTCCTGAGCATCACTCGCCTCGGGCCAGCCGACCCAGATGAAAGCAGGATGCGCGCCCGTCTCCCAGATTCCCATCACAGCTGCAGCAGTCACTGGCTGCGTACGCGCCAGCGCACGCAGATGACCATCCAACCCAAATAATTGCAGGGCAGCGGCAAAAAAAGCCAGCACGAAACCGATCTGATAGATCAGTTTTTCGTAGCTCTGCAGCGGTCGGCGTGTTGCCTGCCATGCCGAAATACACAGCAACAGACTGCCAAGCATTAAGAAACTTGCGGCAACAAACTGCACGACCAACCACAGCAAAGAGGAATTAAAAATCAGCTCCCACCAATCGTTGACCAGATATCGCCCATCCACCAATGACGCGCCAGCAGGCGTATGTGTCCAGGAAACCAAGACAAGCCCCCAGAAAATCGTAGCTGTCAGGCCAAGCGCGACCATGCATACAGACAACACATGCGCCCGGTCAGATACTCGACGCTGACCAAAAAACATGACGCCTAAGAAAACAGACTTGATGACAAATAAGGTTGTGATGCCAAAAGCGATCAGCGGGCCTGC
>CAINDJ010000102.1 GCA_903847325.1 uncultured beta proteobacterium
AATCGGCATGGCTTGCACGCCATATGTAAATATTGTCGTCGCGTGGGCGTGTATTTACTGCAATATGTCGTTGTCGCAGAGATTTACTGCGTAGAAAGTTTTATTCAACGTCATTAAGTACATGGAGCTGTAATGTCAGGAGCGGTCTTGTTTGGGGTGGTTAAAGTCGGGCGCATCATACGCGCAAGCCTGGTGTTTGCATTGATCGGCTTGTTGACTGCCTGTGGTTTGCCCAGACACAAAGATGCACCGGTCATTCAGGCGCCGGCTGGGGCTGTCGAGCCTGCGTGCGCGCCCCTCAGCGCTACAAATCAATTGGTCGGGACCTGGTATCTGGTCAGTAAGCAGGCTGGGGTTGCGGGTGAAATGCAAACCTTGCTGACCTTGACTGCGGATGGCAAGCTCAAACTACAGACACGCGTCAAACAGGGGCGCAATATCCGCTCCGAACTACGCGAGTCCGGCTGCTGGGAGGCGCCCGCAGGTAAATTAATCACCCGGGTGAGTCGCTCCAATGGTGAGTTGGTCGACTTTAACGATCCTATTTACGTAACGACGTACATCGTTGAGAAAGTCGATGCTAACCGTCTGGTTTACCGCCAGGACCGCGCTGACAGCAAACCTGCCTTCGCAAAAAAAGTTCAGGACAGTTTCAGACTGATGTAAACCTCCCAGGGGCCTATAGATGCATAGACCCCTGTCGTGCCGGCTTAGATGTCGGCCAGTCTGGCTAATACTGTTTTTTGACCAAGGATTTCCAGCACAGCATCAATAGCCGGTGTCTGCGTTGTGCCTGCTACGGCAACCCTGAGCGGTATGGCCAGCTGCGGCATTTTCAGTGTGTGGTTCGCAAGAATTGTCTTGATCAGGGCGGAGATCGCCTCGCGGGTCCAGGGTGTCTGGGCGGCGTGGACGGCAAAGTCGCGCAGCGCATTGCGCGCAGTCTCGGTCAGATGCTGGTTGATCAGCTCTTGTGATGGTTGGGTGAAATCGCCACAGAACATCATTGCACCGTCTGCCAGTTGCTCAAGTGTCTCTGAGCGGTCTTTTAGCAGCTTGACAACCTGAATCATATCGGCGCGTTGCGTATCACCACCTCGCGCCTCGATCCGCGCAGTGATCGCTTTGACCAGGTGCGCATCATCGCTGTGCTTGATGTAGTGTGCGCTGACCCAGTTGAGTTTTTTGGGGTCCCATTGAGCGGCCGATTTTGATAAGTGCTGCGGGTCAAACCAGCTCACCAGCTGCTCGCGGGAAAACAATTCATCATCACCGTGACTCCAGCCAAGCCTGGCCAGATAGTTGATCATGGCTTCGGGCAGATAACCATCACGGTCATATTCCATGACGCTGACTGCACCGTGACGTTTGGAGAGTTTTTCGCCGTCCGGTCCAAGGATCATCGGCACATGGCCGTATTCGGGGACCGGTGCGCCCAGTGCGCGCAGGATTGTGATCTGACGCGGCGTGTTGTTAACGTGATCATCGCCTCTCAGTACATGCGTGATGCGCATATCCCAGTCGTCAACGACTACGCAAAAATTATATGTCGGGGTGCCGTCAGGTCGCGCGATCACGAGGTCATCGAGTTCTGAGTTATCAAAACTGATCGGACCTTTGACCAGATCGACCCAGGCTGTGGCACCGCCCTGCGGGCTTTTGAATCGCACGACCGGCAAGCGGCCAGCAGGTAACGCGGGCAAAGTTTTGCCGGGCTCAGGACGCCAGGTGCCGTCGTAACGAGGTTTTTCACCTTTGGCGCGGGCTAATTCACGCATCGCATCAACCTCTTCGGTGGAGCTGTAGCAGTGGTAAGCCGTGCCTGCTGCGAGCATGGAGGCGATCACTTCGCGATAGCGGTCCATGTGCTGCATTTGATAAAAAGGCCCTTCGTCAGGCGTCAGGCCCAGCCATTGCATCCCATCGAGGATGGCTTGAACTGCCTCGGGGGTTGAGCGCTCAAGGTCGGTGTCTTCGATGCGCAGAATAAACGTACCGCCAAAATGTCTGGCATAGGCCCAGGCGAACAGTGCAGTTCTGGCACCTCCAAGATGTAAAAAACCTGTGGGAGAAGGGGCGAAACGGGTGCGAACGGGTGTGCTGGGGGCAGTCATTGCGGATGTCATTAAAAAGGGCCTGTTGTTTGATGTATATCACTATGCATCAATGCTAAGTTGTTAAGATGGGGTCTATTTTAGTAGAGAGCGTCGATTACCATGCTGCGCCACGCTTTTGACCCCTTGTTTGAGCCCCGTACCTTGTTGGTAGTGGGAGACCGCCCCATACCGATTGCACATGTGCAACCTGAGGTTCTGCGTGGTCATTTAACTCGGGTGGAGTGTCAGTACGCACAACCGATTGTCATCCCGGAGGTGCTCGCGGGTGTGGTGCCCGGTGCACGCATTGATCTGGTGCTGGTTTGTATCGCTCCCCAGCGCCTGGCCGAGACCCTGATGCAGCTCGTACGCGCACGGCCGCGCGCCTTGATTCTTTTACCGCATGACGTCGTGGATCCCTGCCCCGAGCGCACCCGCGAGCTTTGCCGGGAATGGGCGTTGTTGCACGACTGCGCGCTGCTTGGACCTAATGCCGGGTTGCAGCGACCGCACGCAGGATTAAATCTTTCGCAATACCCGAATATCGCCCGTAATGGCCGTCTGGCTGTCGTCGCACAATCCCGTGGCATTGCCGCTGCGCTGATGGATTGGGCTGAAGACGTGCAACTCGGGTTTTCCACTGCTATGGCAATTGGTGAAGAAGCCGTCACCCGATTGCCGCAAATCCTTGAGTATCTCGCGACGGATCCGCGAACGGACAGTATTGTTTTGTGTCTCGAAGAAATCGATGTCGGCCGCGCATTCATGAGTGCCTTGCGTGCAGCCGCCAGCGTCAAACCTGTCATTGTCCTAAAAGTAGGTCGTGCCCAGGATTCGGCCCTGGCTGATGCGACCTTTGATGCGGTTCTGCGTCGTGCGGGTGCCGTGCGCGTGAGATATTTCCTACAGTTATTTTCAGCCTTGAAAGTGCTGGGATACGCACGGCGCCCAAAGGGACGGCGGCTTGCCATCATGTCTAACGCCAGTGGGCCTGCGCAAATGGCATTGGACATGGTTGCGACAGGTGTGCCGTTTTTGAAGGCAGAGTTATCCGCCTCTACCCGAAAAGTCTTGGGTAAGCTGCTCGAGCCTGGTGCTTCGCCCAGCAATCCTGTTGTCACGCAGCAACCCATGAGTGCAGGATTGACGCGTGTCATGCTTGATTCTTTGCTTGAAGACCCTGCCGTCGATGGCGTGCTGGTGCTGTTGACCCCTGATGCGCGCGCCGATTTGAGCGCGGTGACAACAGAGCTTGCTCAAATCGCACCGCGTGCCAGAAAACCCGTGATTACCTGTTTTATGGGGGACGCCGGGATGCGTCCTTTAAGACGCCGGCTTGACGAGGCGGGGACCCCTGCATTTCGCACGCCCGAGTCAGCTGCACATGCCTTTGGCGTGCTGGCGAGCTATCACTACAACCAGCAACTGCTGCAGCAAATGCAACCGCCAGAGCCTGAAGGGCGTTTGCCTGACCTGGTTGCAGCCCGCAAACTTATTTCGATGGTACGTGCAGAAGGACGTTTTAAATTAAACGACACTGAATCGCAGGCGTTATTTGCGCTGTTTGATATTCCAATCAAATTTGATGCTGATGCACAGGTGCACGACGCACTGCATCTTGTGCCGATGGCACTCGGCGTGGAGTGCGACAAACGCTTTGGTCCTGTTATTCGCTTTGCCGCAGGGGGGCCTGCAGCGAGTTTGCTGGGGCCCGACGAGGCAATGGACTTACCTCCCCTGAACCGCTATCTGGCCAGACAGCTTGTCAAGCGCAGCCAGCTTTGGCAACGCATGCTCGCAGTACACATCACGCCTGATGTGCATGAAGCACTGTTGGTTTCTCTGGAAAAAATTTCAACACTCGTGTCCGATTTGCCGGATGTTGAGAATCTGCTCATCGACCCGATGTATGCCAATCATCACGGTTTGTACGCGATGGGCGTGTCGATTGGATTGCATCTTCAGGCCAGATCAGAAAATCCCCAGTCCAGTGGCTATCTGCACATGGCCATTCACCCCTATCCTTACCGCTGGGTCCAGCACCTGAAGTTTTCTGATGCGCGCGCCTGGACGCTGCGGCCGATTCGGCCAGAGGATGCGCAGGCCCTTCAAGAATTTATTCGGGGCTTGTCAGACCGTTCGCGTTATATGCGTTTCGTGTCCATGATGCGAGAGCTCACCCCGCGCATGGTTGCCCGGTATACCCAGATTGATTATCACCGGGAGCTGGCTCTGGTGGCGACCACCCGCGTCCCTAATCCTGAGAATCGTGGTTTACCAACCGACGCAGTGATTGGTCTTGCGCATTATTTGCGTAATCCGGATGGCAGGGGGGCGGAGTATGCGCTGGTGATTGGTGATGACTGGCAACGCCAGGGGCTCGGGTCAAAGCTGATGCGTAAACTCATCAACGCTGCGACCGAGCAGGGCCTCGAGTACATTGATGGGCTGGTGCTTGCCGAAAATAAGCCCATGCTGACTTTGATGACCAGCCTGGGCTTTACGAACGACCCTGATCCCGAAGATCCCTCTCTACGGAGGGTCTGGCTGACGCTGGACAATCAGTCGTCAGCAAACTAGATCAGCACATCACACGAGGACCTTGTTTAAGAACGCCGACATGTCGCGGATTTCTTCAGGACAAACAGAATGCTGCATGGGGTAAGTGTGCCACTGCACAGAATAGCCAAGCGAGGTGAGTTTCTGGTGTGATGCTTCGGCACGCGCGATCACCACGACGGGATCAAAACTGCCATGAGCCATAAAAACAGGGGTGTGTGCATTCGCGCTATGGCGATCTTTATCCGCCATATCCATGAGGGGCAGATAACCAGACAAGGCCATGAGTCCAGCCAGCTTGTAAGGCGTGCGCAGTCCTGTGTGCAGGGTCATCGCACAGCCTTGCGAAAATCCTGCGAGCACAATGTTCTCGGTCGGGATGCCGCGCGCGACTTCGCGTTGAATCAGCGCGTCAACATTTTTCTCTGATTGCCTGATGCCTTTTTCGTCTTCGATACGGACCAGATTAGGCACCAGAATGTCATACCAGGCGCGCATCGCCATGCCGCCATTGATCGTTACGGGTTGAACAGGGGCGTGAGGAAATATAAAACGCACCGCGAGCGATTCAGGCAGGCGTAATTCAGGCACGATGGGGGCGAAATCATTGCCATCTGCACCCAGACCGTGGAGCCACACAACGCTGTGCGTGGGGTTGGGTCCCGTTAGGATCTCAACGCATTCCAGCAAATTGTCCTGACTCATTTATGATTCATCCGGTTCGTGAAGCGTTTTAATTGCCTGGAACAGCGCGCGGTAGTGTTTGCGCTGCGGCTCTTGTCCCTGGCGCAGGGCCGCATTGGCCGTGAGTTCTTTTCGGCCTTCGCGGATCAGGGTACGCAAATGCTGAATATCCGCATTTGGGAACTTTGTCAGTAAGGTCGTCAATACTTCGTCGTCTTTGAGCAGCTTATCGCGCAGAGTTTCGAGCCGGTGCATCGCCTGTGTCTGCTCTTTTGAGCCGTTTTTCCAAGTGTCGAGCTGGATCCGAATCTCTTCGGCAGGCGCGTCGCGCATCAGTTTGCCGACGAAATGGACTTGTCGTCTAAGCCCCTCGCGACTAGTGGTGCGATGAGCCAGCCGGATCGCGTCGTACAGGCGTTCGGACAGGGGCAGCTGCTTGAGCCGCTCAGGGGAAAGTGCCACAAGCTCTTTTCCGAGGTCAGTTAACGCAAGCATGTCGCGTTTAACCTGGGATTTGCTCGGGCCGTCATAGACGGGTTTATCGTCGTCTTCGAGTTCAGGTAAATCATTTGTCATACGGCTATCATAAAGCCTCACGTGGATGGACCCAAATGGCAACCTCAATTTCTGCACTTCCTATCGCAAAAAACCGCCCGATTTTTGAAGATCTGGTGACCCAAGCCCTAAATTACGCCAAAAGTCTGGGTGCCAGCGACGCGGCCTCAGAGGTCTCCGAGGCCCAGGGGCTGGCGGTTTCTGTACGTAAAGGCAAGGTCGAAACCGTCGAGCAGACGCGCGACCGCTCGCTCTCCATTACAGTTTTTGCCGGGCAGCGCCGCGGTTCGGCCTCAACCTCTGACTTTTCCACCGCAGCCTTACAGCAGACCGTAGAAGCGGCCTGGCATATTGCCCGGTATACCGCCGAAGATCCAGCGGCAGGGCTGCCCGATGCGGATTTGCTTGCCATCGGTGTTAAAAATAATTTACAGCTCCATCATGCCTGGGCCGTCAGCCCGGAGGCAGCCAGTGAGCTGGCGATTAGCGCTGAACGCGCTGCGCTCGATACAGATAAAAGAATCACCAATACGGATGGTGCCTCGGTCGATACGCATGAGGGGCATTTTATTCTGGGTAACACCCGAGGTTTTCTGGATGGCTATGCTTATTCGCGTCATGGTTTATCTGTTGCCCCGATTGCCGGTCGTGGTAAGTCGATGCAGCGAGACGACTGGTACACCAGTAGCCGGCACGCCGATCATCTAGCGGATCCGCAAGCCGTAGGACGCTATGCAGCAGAGCGCGCCCTGTCACGATTGTCGGCGCGCCGTATCCGTACGGGGCATTTCCCTGTGCTGTTCGAAGCTCCGCTTGCATTGGGGCTGCTCGGTGCGTTGACCCACGCTACAAGCGGTGGTGCGATTTACCGCCAGTCAAGCTTTTTGGTTGACGCCTTGGGTAAAGCGATTCTGCCGTCGCATATCGATGTCAAAGAAAATCCGTTTATCAAAGGTGCGATGGGCAGCTCGCCGTTTGATGAAGAGGGTGTGAGAACAGCCAAGCGGGAGCTGGTGACGGGGGGCGTATTGGAGGGTTATTTCCTGTCCTCTTACACCGCGCGCAAGCTTGGTATGCAGACTACGGGTAATGCCGGCGGTTCGCATAATTTATTTCTGACTTCGCGTCGCACCAAGCGCACGGACGATTTTCAGGCTATGTTGCGCAAAATGGGGACAGGCTTGCTGGTGACTGAGTTGATCGGCCAGGGCGTGAACTATCTCACTGGTGATTACTCCCGTGGCGCATTTGGCTATTGGGTTGAAAATGGGGAAATCCAGCACGCAGTCGAGGAAATCACCATTGCAGGCAATTTGAAAGACATGTTCCGTCAGATCGTGGCTATTGGTGCTGACACCATTAATCGTGGCAGCAAGAGTACGGGCTCGATACTGATCGAGCAAATGTCTATCGCGGGTATCTGAATCACGGAAAAGACGCATAAAGGGTTGCAGAAAAGTTGGGGCGACTAGGTGAAAACCATGAATCCGATTCTGTTTAAAACACCTCGAATTCCAACTTGAGGGGTGTAATATCCAATCCATCGGGCCTTCGTTGCCCGCCTCATTTTGTCTGGAGACCCCGAATGCAACGTCGTTCATTCCTCAAAAAAGCCAGCGTTGGTGCTGTTGCCGGTACGGCAGCTGTTGCAGCGCCGGTATTCGCGCAGGACACGCCCACCCTGAATTGGCGTCTGGCTTCAAGCTTTACTCGCAGCCTCGATACGCTGTATGGCGGCAGTGAGCAATTCGCAAAATACGTCAGCGAAGCCACCAACGGAAAGTTCAATGTCCGTTTATTCCCCGCTGGCGAAATCGTGCCGCCTCTGCAGGTATTGGATGCTGTACAGAAAAACACAGTGGAAATGGGTCACTCCAGTGGCTACTATTACTACGGCAAGGATCCTTCGCTGTGTTTTGATACAGCGGTACCTTTTGGCCTGAATGCCCGCCAGATGAATGCCTGGATGTGGGAAGGCGATGGCATGAAACTGATGCGTGATCTGTACAAAGATTACAGCGTTGTGAACTTTCCTCTTGGCAATACCGGCGCTCAGATGGGTGGCTGGTACCGTAAAGAAATTAAGTCGCTTGATGACCTCAAGGGCCTGAAAATGCGTACCGCTGGCTTTGCCGGCGAAGTGCTCTCACGTATGGGCGTTGTGCCCCAGCAGCTCGCTGGCGGTGACATTTATCCCGCACTTGAAAAAGGCACGCTGGATGCGGTTGAGTTTGTTGGTCCGTATGACGATGAAAAACTCGGTTTCGCAAAAGTCGCCAAGTTTTACTACTACCCCGGCTGGTGGGAGGGCGGTGCGCAAACCTCCCTTTACGTCAATCAGGGCGAATACGAAAAATTACCAAAGTCCTACCAGGTCATTATTGATGCTGCGACCCGTGCTTGCACGATCTCCATGACAGCGCGTTATGACAACCTGAATGCGATCGCTTTGCGTCGTTTGCTGGGTCAGGGCACGCAGCTGCGTGCGTTCCCGCGTGCTGTGATGGATGCCTCCTGGGATGCTTCACAGAAGGTTTATGCGGAGTTTTCAGCGAAAAATCCACGTTTCAAGGTGATTTACGAGAATTACATGGGTTATCGCGACCAGCTCGTGCCATGGTTCCGCGTTGCAGAAGCCGCCTACGACCAGTATCTGGGCGCAGCGCTGTCACGTCAGAAATAAGCCAGACCGACCTCCCGTGCCAGTCTGGGCGGGGGTGTTTAAGGCTCAGCGGATGCTGCCTATTTGGCTTGCATCCGTTTTTTATTGTAGAATGTACGGCTTTCCTGCAAGAATTTTTACAAACGCGGGTTCTGAGCACGGGCGGTTAATAACGCTTTGGCAAGGGCAATTACGTCGTTTAAGCAGGGGAGTTTCACAGGGGTGTTCTCTGTGTTTCAGTCGCTGATCGGGATCGTCCCGGTGAGCAAATTTTAGGATTCCATCATGAAGACATTTGTGGCCAAGCCGCATGAAGTCAAGCGTGACTGGTTCGTGATTGACGTCAAGGGCAAAGTCCTCGGTCGTGTGGCCAGCGAAGTCGCACACCGTTTGCGCGGTAAACACAAACCAGAATTCACGCCTCACGTTGATACGGGCGATTACATCGTCATCATCAATGCAGCCGATATCATCGTTACCGGAAACAAGTCGCAAGACAAAAAATATTTCCGTCACACGACATATCCAGGCGGCATTCGTGAAACCAATTTCACAAAGATGCAAGAGCGTTTTCCGGGTCGCGCATTCCAGAAGGCCGTCAAGGGCATGTTGCCTAACGGCCCCCTGGGTTATGCAATGAATAAAAAGCTGAAGATCTATGCGGGTGCTGAGCATCCTCATTCTGCTCAACAGCCACAGACCCTCGAACTCAAAGGATAGGCGCCATGATCGGTAATTGGAATTACGGTACCGGCCGCCGCAAGACTTCGGTGGCACGTGTCTTCATGAAAAAAGGCGCAGGAAAGATTGTTGTCAACGGCAAGCCTGTTGATGAATACTTTGCCCGCGAAACAGGTCGTATGGTCGTGCGTCAGCCGCTCGATCTCACAGGTCACCTCACATCGTTTGATTTTCATATCAACGTGCACGGTGGCGGCGAGAGCGGTCAGGCTGGTGCGGTTCGTCACGGTATTACCCGTGCACTGATCGACTATGACGCAACACTCAAGCCAACGCTGTCAAAAGCTGGGTTGGTTACGCGTGATGCGCGTGAAGTCGAACGTAAGAAAGTCGGCTTCCACAAGGCGCGTCGTCGGAAACAGTTCAGCAAGCGCTAATTGTTTTTCGACAGAGGCCTGGAGTTTGGGCTTCTCACAAAAAGGCCGCGCAAGCGGCCTTTTTGTTTGGTTTAATACACGCCACGCATGTGATAATTCACGCAACTAATTATTTTTGCGGCCTATTCATCCCAGATCCGCACTCTCAGGAGTTCAACTATGACAAATTCAACTTCCAGGCGTATCAAGGTCGGCATTGTTGGCGGCACGGGCTATACCGGTGTCGAGCTCCTGCGCATGCTGGCGGCGCACCCTCATGCACAGTTAACCTCGATCACCTCCCGCAAAGAGGATGGCATGCCTGTCGCGGAGATGTTTCCTAATTTGCGTGGCCATGTCGACCTTGCGTTTTCTTCGCCTGACCGCGCAAATCTGACTGAATGCGACGTTGTGTTTTTTGCGACACCCCATGGCGTTGCGATGGCGCAGGCTCGCGAGCTGTTGGCCGCTGGTGTCAAGATTATCGATCTGGCTGCGGATTTTCGCCTGCAGGACATCAAGGTTTTTGAGCAGTGGTACAAAATTCCTCATACTTGCCCGGACGTGCTGGCTGATGCCGCATACGGTCTGGTTGAACTCAATCGTGCCTCCATTGCCAATGCGACTGTGGTGGGCAATCCTGGTTGCTATCCCACGACCGTGCTGCTTGGCCTGGCTCCGTTGCTCGGGGGGGCTCCCTTGATTGATACAACAGACATCATTGCAGACTCAAAGTCTGGCGTCAGTGGCGCAGGCCGTAAAGCTGAGGTTTCGACGCTGTTTTCCGAGGCAAGTGATAACTTTAAAGCCTATGGTGTGGCCGGTCACCGCCATCATCCCGAAATCAAAGCTCAGTTGGATAAGTTGGCTGGCAGCGAAGTCGGATTGACGTTTGTTCCTCATCTGGTGCCAATGATTCGCGGCATGTTCAGCACAATCTACACACGGATACTCCCCGCTGCCCGCGACGTTGATTTTCAGGCGTTGTTTGAGGCGCGTTATGCGAATGAGCCTTTTGTGGATGTGATGCCTGCAGGGAGTCTGCCTGAGACGCGCTCGGTTCGCGCATCCAATACCTTACGTATTGCCTTGCAGCGTCCGGGTAATGGCGATCGGTTGATTATTCTGGTTGTGCAGGACAATCTGGTTAAAGGCGCTGCGGGTCAGGCAATTCAGAATATGAATCTGATGTTTGGTTTGCCTGAGACAACGGGTCTCAATCACGTCGCGATTCTTCCTTAAGGTGCGTTTGCCGGTGGCTGGGTCTGTGCGCGGCACGCTGATTGGCTGGTTCGCCGCAGCACTCCTGCTGGTCGGTGTAGGGGCTTTGGTCGGCGCCTTTATTGCCCAGCGTCCCGGGGCTGAGTCGGCCGCGTTGCAATTGCGTTCGGATCGCGTGGCGCAGTCGCTTGCGCGCAGCGAGTTTGAAGCGCAATTGCAGGCTGCCCAGTCACGTATCGAACAGGCTCAGAGCGAAGTCGTCATCGAACGCGCAGCGCGTGCTGAACTTGAAAAAACTCTCTCTGACAGTCAGCGTGATCTGGGACGACTGAGAGACCATATTGCCTTTTACGAGCAACTCCTGCCTCCGGGTCCTCAGGGCGCGATTGATTTACGCGCGGTCGATATTGCCTTACAGGGACGTGCACTTTCCTATCGTGTGCTATTGATGCGCAGCGGTAAACCCGGTGAGCGATTTAACGGACGACTGGAGTTTGTCGCACTGGGACGGCAGAAAAACAAAGAGGTCACGCTTATCTTGAGTGCGTTGCAATCAACATCCCCCACCTTGGTCGCTGGAAAAGATGCTCAAGAGAAAATCGTCTCCCCTGATGCATCCACAGAACTATTCAAACTCGATTTTGAGCAGTTTCAGCGCGTTCAGGGCATGCTGGCTGTCCCTGCGGGGTTTGAACCACAATCTGTCACTGTGAGGGTACTGGATGGAGATATTGTCCTTGCCTCCAGAAGGGTTGATCTTTAAAACAGACTAGTGTTTGCGATATACTTGAGCAATGTAGTCAAGTATGGCGTTGAATGCCGATTGCGATGCAATAACAAGGCGCAGCGCTGAAAAAGGAGTCACTCATGAATACCGTCACCGAAACAGTTAATTTGCAGGCGCCACCTACGCCTATTATTTTTACCGACTCCGCTGCAGCTAAAGTTAAAGACTTGCTGATCGAAGAAGGTAATAACAACCTCAAGCTGCGCGTGTTTGTGCAGGGCGGCGGGTGCTCGGGCTTTCAGTATGGTTTTACCTTTGACGAAGACGTCAACGATGACGACACCACGCTTGAGAAAAATGGCGTTGCGTTGCTTGTTGATCCGATGAGTTTTCAGTATCTGGTTGGTGCAGAGATTGATTACAAAGAAGACATCGAAGGTTCGCAATTCGTGATTCGTAATCCGAATGCAACCACCACCTGTGGTTGTGGCTCTTCTTTCTCGGTGTAACGTTTATTGGTTGACCCAGTTGTAGATGTCACTTAAATTGAAAGCTC
>CAINDJ010000103.1 GCA_903847325.1 uncultured beta proteobacterium
AAGCCGCGGCAGCGCCTGCGAGCAAGATATGAATAAAACTGTTTTTTGACAACGACTTCACGCGACCCGCCTAGTTGGTGGCACAATCTGCAAACAATAGTGACACGATGTTAGCACTCACACATGCCAGAACTCCCAGAAGTCGAAACAACTCGACGAGGAATTGACGCCGTTGCAACAGGCCACACCCTTAACCGGATGGTGGTCCATGAGTCGCGCATGCGCTGGCCGATCCCGCAAGAGCTCCCGGACATCATAAAAGGCCAGACCGTTCGCGCCTGCCGCAGGCGTGGGAAATATATACTGATGGAGTTTGATGCGGGCACCATTCTGATCCATCTGGGCATGTCCGGCTCATTACGCAGCGTTCTGCAGGGCGAGTTATTGCGCAAGCACGATCACGTTGAATGGCTCTTCAAACATGCAACCCTCAGGCTACACGACCCCAGACGCTTTGGTTCAGTTTTATGGCATCCCCGCTCGGCTGGTCCTGTAGAACAGCATCCTTTATTAAAAAAACTGGGCATTGAACCGTTCGATCCCGCCTTTAACGCCAGGTATCTGCATGACGGCCTCGCGGGTCGCTCCATAGCAATCAAACAAGCCTTGCTCGCGGGTGACATCGTTGTCGGCGCGGGCAATATTTATGCCTCTGAGAGTCTTTTCAGGGCACGCATCCATCCACTAACTAAAGCCAGCCGGGTATCCCTGGCGCGTTGCGCAAAGCTCGCACAGGCAGTGCGTGAGACATTGACCGATGCACTCGCGTCGGGTGGCAGCACACTGAGAGACTATGTCAACGCAACCGGTGAGCCCGGTGCGTATTTCACGCTGCACGCTGCCGTCTACGAACGCGCGGGCGAGCCTTGCCGTGTCTGTGCAACGCCCATCAAGCGTATCGTTCAGGGCCAGCGCGCAACCTATTTTTGCCCTAAGTGCCAAAAAGTTTAATTAAATTATCATCCATCACATTACAAACAAGAAAGAGACACCATGTCACGCTTAAACGAAACGCACGACCCCGCGCTTAAAAGCTGGCTTGCCAGCGCAAACGACAACGCAATTGGTTTTCCCATACAGCACTTGCCCTTTGCCGTCTTTCGTCAAAAAGCAACCAGCCAGGCCTTTCGCCCAGGCGTTGCGATCGGTGACCAGATTATTGATATGGCTGCATTAGCGGCTGCAAAACCTTTCGCAGGCTTGGCAGGTGAGGCGCTCGCAGCATGCACAGGCTCAAGCCTCAACGCCTTGATGGCGCTAGGCGATGCGCACTGGTCAGCGTTACGGCAAGCCTTGTCACGTGCATTGCGTGTGGGCTCAGCACAGCAAGCCCTGATCGAGCCCCTGCTCGTCGCACAGGCTAACGCTCTGTTCAGCATGCCAGCACAGGTTGGCGATTACACGGATTTTTATATTTCGATCCACCATGCGACCGCAGGGGGCAAACAAATGCGCCCTGATGCGCCACTTTTACCCAATTACAAATGGGTGCCGATCGGCTATCACGGCCGCTCATCGAGTCTCGTGGTGTCCGGTCATGAGGTGCTGCGCCCCATTGGACAGTTAAAGCCGGCGACGCCTGAGGGCGACCCAACGTTTGGACCATGCCAGCGCCTGGATTATGAGTTGGAGATGGGCGTGTTTGTAGGCACAGGTAACGCGCAAGGCACACGCATTCCAATCGACCAGGCTGACAAACATATTTTTGGTTTGTGTCTACTCAACGACTGGTCGGCGCGTGATATTCAATACTGGGAATACCAGCCTCTAGGGCCTTTTCTGGCAAAAAGTTTTGCCACCACGATCTCGCCATGGATCGTTACACGCGAGGCGCTCGAACCATTCCGCATCCCCTTCTCGCGTCCGGCCACCGATCCACAACCACTGCCTTATTTAATGAGCGAGACCGTTAAAGAAGCCGGTTTTTATGACATCCATCTCACCGCTCAACTCACAACAGAACAATCGCGCGCAGCAAAGGCGACACCAGCCACGTTGACCGACACGAATCTTGACCAAGCCTACTGGGCTATCTCGCAACTTGTCACGCATCACACGGTGAATGGTTGCAACCTGCAACCAGGTGACCTGTTCGGTACAGGCACCATGTCAGGCCCGGCGCCTGAACAAGCAGGTACCTTTAATGAAATCAGTATCGGTGGCAAACAAGCACTCAAATTACCTTGGGGCGAAGAGCGCAAATACCTGGAAAACGGTGATGAGATCACCCTCGTGGGTGAATGCGTTAAACCAGGCTACCCAAGACTGAGCTTTGGTGAGGCAAGTGGCCGTATTTTGCCCTCCGCACTTTAAAAAACAGGCTTAAGTCTAAAGAGTTTATTTTTTAACCGGGGGCAACGCATAGCGTTGCTCCTTGTAGGCCCAGCTCGGCCACAACACATGCGCGAGCGCCTCACGCTCAAGTGATGCATCCGAATCAATGCGCACATACGTATCGGGCTCGCTAAATACAGCGGGCTTTTTATATGTGCTGACTTTGGCTGGTTTGTGCGGCTCAAGCACGACCAGTTTTTCACCTATCGCCGGATCTATTTTGAGATAACCATAATTATCGCCAAACTGCATCATGGCGCGATTGGCCGCATGCTGGGTTAAATCGTGTCCCACCATTGGGTGGATCGTATCGACCCCAATCAAAGACATCAACGTAGGTCCAAGATCAATCTGACTCATAATCTGCGGATCAGACTTGGGCGCCACACCAGGGCCAAGAATCAAAGCGGGAATATGGAAGTGTTTCACTGGCACAAGGTCGCCTGAAACACGCGCATCATGATCGGCGACCACCAGAAAGATGGTGTGATCCCAATAAGCAGACTGACGGGCTTTTTTAAAAAACTCACCGATCGCAAAGTCAGCATAGCGGACGGTATTCACGACCGAGGCAGGCTCACCTTCTGGTGTGATGCGTCCCGGAGGATATTCCCATGGGGAATGATTGGTTACTGAAAAAGCCATGGTAAATGTCGGGCGCTTTGTATCGTTACTCAGCACCCGATCCAGCTCAGTAAACATATCCTCGTCTGAGGCGCCCCAGGAGCCCACAAACTTCGGTGCGATGAACTTAGGCAGGTCAACGACCTCATTAAAACCATTGCCCAGAAAGAACCCACGCATATTGTCAAAATGCGCCTCGCCGCCATAAATAAATCTGGAGTAATAACCATGACGACCTAGTAACTCGGCAATCGTAAAGAATCCAGTTTCGGCACGCGGCAACGCCAGCACGGCCTGCGCCGGAGTGGGTAAAAATCCGGTACTGATGGCCTCGAGCCCGCGAACGGAACGCGTACCCGTCGCGTAAGCGCGCTCAAACCACCAGCCTTGTTTACCCAGCGCATCCAACTCCGGGGTCAGCCCTGCACCACCCAGACTTTTTGAATATTGCGCCCCCAAACTTTCTTGCAAAATAATGACCAGATTCAGGGGTTTGTCGCGTTTTACGCTGGCTGTTTGGGCATGCAGGGTTGGCAGATGCGGGTCAAGTATCTTGTCACCCATGCCTGCAGCGGTGCGCACAATCTGCGTGACCTCTGGGATAGGTAATTTGCCATAGAGATCAAACGAAGACACCTCGTTTTGCATCAGGTAAACAGCATTGACCACATTCCAGAAACTGTTGAGTGGCAGGGTGTTAACCATCGCATCGTTGCTGAAAGCAACTGTCGAGGTATTGATCGGAC
>CAINDJ010000104.1 GCA_903847325.1 uncultured beta proteobacterium
CAGGCTGTGCTTAATTTTTATAATCAGATCAGGCGCGGCATTCAGGCGTCAGGTTTTATGACTGGCGAGATTCGGACAATTGATGGTCAGCGAGAAGAAGGGGTCTGGACCTGGCTTAACTTTAATGACGTCGAGCTGGATCTTTTCCGCACAGGGAAAAGTGCTGTGGGCATTGTTGAGGTAGGTGGATCCTCCTTACAGTTGAGTTTTCCGGTTTCGAAAGATTTTGAGTCTGATGAATGTGTACAGTTGATTTGTATTAATGGACGTGAAATTCGTCTTTACTGTAAGTCTTATATGGGGTTGGGGCAGGATGATGCACGAAAGGAAATGCGTATCAAGCTTGCAGAGCAGTCGTCGCGTTGTTTCCCGACAGGGTTCCCAGCTCAACATGATCAGGGTGATGTTCTGGACGGAGTGGGCCATTTTCGGTTAGCCAGTACAGGGGATTTTGACTTTACTGGTTGTAATGCTGTCTATGAAGAAATTATCCTCAATAAGATTGAGTCCGATCCGATACCCGATATTGGCGCATTGCAGGTAGAGTTTGTCGGGACGGATGCCATATACCATGCCACCAGTTACTGGAAAGTTGAAAATGATCCGTTGCGACTTGCTGCGATGATTATGGACCAGTGCCTGACAATGGATAAATTTCCCGGGATAGAGTCGAATGAATTTATTCAGGCGCAGGCAGCCAATTCGACCTACATTCGTACTTTACTGTATGGTCGGCACGGCCTGTTTTCCGCATGCCCCAATCAGCTGGTCAAGGCTGTTTCAAACAAAACAGACACCGGGCATACGCGACTGACCTGGACCAGAGGTTATCTGTTGTTGAAGCATGCACGGTAAATATAGTCGAATGTCTATATTGAAATGCCGACAACAAATAATTACCAATACTTACAATTCAGCGAATTGAGTGGACAGTATGAGGTACTCCTTTTATAGTTTTTCATCAACTAGAAAAGAGGCGTCAATGAAATACTCAGGATTTAACCGTCGTAGTATTTTGAAGACTGCGGTGGCAGGCGCCACTTTCGCGCTAACCAGTTCACCCGTTGTACATGCGCAGCAAAAAACAATTCGTTTTTTAAATGCTGAACCTGGTAGAAATGGTGCCACCGTCAAAGTTCTCAAGACGGCAGCTGCTGAGTATGAAGCGCTCACAGGAACTAAGGTCATCATAGATACAGTTGAACCAGATGACGCTTTTAGTCGGACGCAAGCTTCCATTACAGCAGGAACACCGTACGATATTAGTTCGCTTGCATTTGCCGGGCATGTTCTTTTGCTGGCAGATGCAGGTAATCTGGTTCCTTTGAGTAAGCTGGTGAATAAATATCAGTGGGGTCCTGAAATATTGTTTCCGATCAAAGGTGAGCATTACTGGTATCCCTATGATTACAACTTTTGCTGGCTTTATTACCGTAAAGATTTGTACCGGAAAAAAGGCCTGAAGGTTCCAACAACCTGGAATCAATTACAAGAAAACTCTCGGGCACTTACCAGTGATGGAACCTTTGGTATCAGTTTCCCGCTTGGTGCGAATGCTGCGACGCAATGGATGTCGCTCGGTAATATGTGGGCTGAAGGCGTCAGCATTCTTGATAATAATTTCAAACTGATCGTTGATAACGCTGAGATGAAACCCAAGATGATTGCCTATCTTGAGTACATGAAAAATCTATCACCAAGCATGCCTCCAAATATGACCCAAGCTATGTTTGGCACGGTAGTCGGTCAGTATGCTGGAGGACAAGTTGCGCACGCTCCTTATGCCGGTAGGTTAATGGAAGTGTTAGAGGATAGAGCGCAAGCGCTGGTCGCGGACACTGGATATTTTATGTATCCGGATAGTTTGGGCAACGCGCAGGCAATTAATAATGGCTACGATGGTTGGGTCGTTCTCAACACCAATATGAGTGACGAATCTTTAAAATTCATGGAATGGTTCACGGATCGTCACTATATTAATTTCTTACATTCAGCCCCCCTTCATTTTCAACCACCACGTATGGATGTTTATGATGATCCCCGTTGGCTTGAGCATCCCATGATCAAGAAGCACAAGGACTTGGTTGCTTTTATGAAAAGTTTTCTTACTAGAAAGGACGTGATTATTAAGTCGATTGATACAGAAGGCCCAGTAATTGATTTACGTCCTCCTAAAATGTTTGAGACGTACGCAATCTGTGGCGCTTTACAAAACGTTTTGATTAAGGGAATGCCTGCACGCGAGGCTGTTGAAATCATGGCAGCAAAATACAGAGCCGTGCTTACTTAAGATTTTTTAGTATTGACTAAAACAAAGTTGTGGTTTGTCGACTGAATTTTGCTGGCGGGATAAGAAATCCCCGTTTTTTTGCCTGATTGTCGGAATTAGTCAAAATTGGTAGATTATTTTGGTCGCCGTTTCGTTTATTCTATTTATGTTGAGAATCACTTAAAACTGACCCAGAGGGGGTGCGGCGGAAAAGTTGG
>CAINDJ010000105.1 GCA_903847325.1 uncultured beta proteobacterium
ACTTTAATTTCACCGACCAGCGAAACCAGCTTTTCTATATCTAACGGTGTGGCGCTCTCGAGGGCGTTTGTGATGACAACAGGTTGACTTGGTAGTTGAAACTCACGTCGAAAAAGCTGCGCAGTCATATCGTGAATAGATACACGCGGGACTTCGCCACGTTCAATTAGCCTGTCAGCACTATTTAACGCGTGCTCTGGTGAATACGTATGTGGTGTAGACATATAAGTTCCAACTAAATACAAACGTTGTGAGTTAAGGTGGTGTAGTCCATTAGAGCGACTCTGCCGTGGCTAACTGGGTAAGGGGTTCTCTGTCTCGACCATTGAGAAAATCAGGCCTGCGCGCGATGTGAGCATCAAGCGGCGCATTTGATACCGCGTTGTAAGTCAATATCGCGATGCGTCGTTGGAATGGAGAAATATTCGGCGGAGATGCATGGACAAGATTGCCATCAAACCAGACTGCGGTACCTTTCTTACCCGTTGCGGAAAACAAACCACCTTTTGCGACCAGAGATGAAATTTGCTGTTCGCTGACTTGATAGGTCAGTGAGGCGCTGACGTTGCCCTCCCAGCCCTCGGGTGAATCATTCGCTTTATTCGAGTCAATACATCCAGCCGTTTGAGAGCCTGGAATGAAGTAAAGCGGACCATTGAATTCTGTAATGTCGTCTAGAAAAATCATGACACTCACAATCGCGTTGGTTGGGACCTTGTCCTCATTGCGCCAATAAATATAGTCCTGATGCCATGGCCACAACTCACCAGAAAATGCTTGTTTCAAATTGACTTTGAGTTGATGGATATACACCTCGTCTTTGAGAATCTGGCGTGCAGGTTCGAGAAGTTCGGGCTTACGTATCAAGGCATCGTAGGTGTCGTCGTAAAGGTGGCAGCCATGAAATGCACGATAAGTGATGTTGTCTTTTTCAAGCACGTGACCTGGCTGCGGCGTTGCGGCGAAGTCATCCAGACAATCGACCAGCTTTTGCGTCTCTTCTGGAGAAAAAAGACCTGGCTGGACAAGAAAGCCATTTTGAAAATATGAATCCAGTTCGTTTTTACTTATTTTCATGACGTGTCTTCCAAAGGATAATGACGTAAATTTAATAAATTCGATCGGGTTATTTCAGTTGGGTTGCAAGCTGATCTGCAATTTTTTCGGCAACAATAAAATTTCCATATGGATTTAAGTGGCCGGTATCGATGTAAACCTGTTTGCTAACAGAGTCGAATATTCGACCCAGATCGTGAAAGTATTCTGGATGTGAATGCGAGGCGACTTGTTCGTAAAACTTTCTCTGCACATCCCCCATCGGAGGACTGTTGGCGATATATGTTTGTTCGATCGACGTTGTCGGTTTGTTACCCCACGACAGACACGGTTGGATAAAATTAAAAAATTTCACACCTTCTGAATGGCAGCATGCGTGGGCCAGCCGAGATAGTCTTAAATAATCTTGCGCACAAGCTTGAGCAATTTCATCCGTATTGCTTTGGCTAATGGTTTCAATGAGTTTTGGAACAAACGAGTGATTGACGGTCGGATCGGATGTTAAGAACCGATTCAATAATTTTCGAACTATTTTGGAATGCGAGAGTTGAGAAAACTTCGTCAGCGTTCTGTTTAACGTCAGCCAGATTGCGCGTGTCCAGGCGCTGGAGGTATTGAATTGGCGACTGAGTTGCATACCGTGTTCGATATGTCTGGTACTCATTCCAAGATGGACGCCTGTTATCTCTGAATTCACTTTAGCACTAAGTAACGCGAGGATCGCGGATTGGTTAAAGACACAATTCCAGCCCGTGTAAAAAACGACACAATCCGGTGGCGAGCGTAATTCATCGGCACAAAGCATGTTGAATGAATCTTGTGATGTCATGCCCAGGATGCCGCGATTAATGCAAACGGTGTCCCGTTGATGTTTAAGTAACAGGATTTGTTCAACAAGCGATGGGATTGTGAAGGCGGGGAGGCGTGATCCTGTGCCCATAGTGGTAGAACCACCAAAAAAAGTGATGACTTGCTTACCCATCCCCCGCGCGGCGATTTTCCTGTCTGACGTATTGTCGTCACTCACACGGTTTTTAGTGATTCCCTCTGAGTCTGTCATCAACAGATCAATATCTTTAGCACCCAGTTCGTCAACATCGACCAAGATTTGCTGGTTTGACGCAAGCCTTGTGCCGTAATAGGGATTTGGCGTGAAGACAGATCTGGCCAGCAATACATTGTCGATGAGTCGTTCGTTTTTAATACTGCGCAGTTTTCCCACGGGCAAAGTATTGGCTAAAGCCAGGACCTCCTCATTTGTTAACGCTGATTCAAATGAAAGACGCAAGTCATCCATCGAAGTCAGGCAACCATCCAGTGCTTGTAATCTGTGCATATTCGCTATACTTAGTTAAACGTCGAAAAAAGGTCGATCATGTTAAATACCCTGGGTGCTGTCTTAATGCGTATCGTATTTTTTTGCATACTGACTCCGGTCGCTGCGTTGATGCGTTTATTTGGCTACGATCCTTTAAAACTGAATCCAAATCACGCTACGACCCAGTGGTCAAAACGAAAGCAAATTAAATTCGATAAGAATTTTTTCCATAAACAAGGTTAAGTGCCGATAGTGAGGTCGTGATGAAAGCATTATTAAATTGGGTTAAAAATAAATTGACTGGTCTTTTACCTAAAAAGAAAAAAACAAAAAAA
>CAINDJ010000106.1 GCA_903847325.1 uncultured beta proteobacterium
CCGGCTTTGACTTGAGTAACGCAGCTAATTCCATAACGTTATTGACAGGAACCGATGGATTGACTGCCAGAAGCATCGGTACGACGGTTGTCAAAATCACCGGGGCGAGATCTTTCTGAGTATCGAATGTCAGATTCTTGTATAGCGCTGGACTCAGAGCAAGCGAAGATGTGTTGTAGAGCAACGTATAGCCATCTGCCGCGGCACGTGCAACGGCTTCGCTGGCGATATTACCGTTGGCCCCCGCTTTGTTTTCAATGATGACGCTGACACCCATACGCTCTGACATCTTTTGTCCGATGATGCGCGCGATGATATCTGTCGCTCCGCCTGGCGGGAAGGGAACGACGATTTTGATGGGTTGGCTTGGGTATGCAGGGGCTGATTGAGCACAGCAAGAATTTACGGCTGTCAGTGAAATGAATAATCCCAGGATCGCAAAGGAATTGCTCAGCCAGGATGTACGTTTTTTGATGAATTGGCTCAGTGTATGCATAGATATTGCCTCGGGTTTTAATAGGTATAGAGGTGTTTTTTGATTATGCAGCGAACAGTAACACCCGGCAATCATGGTTTGCACCCGTGCTTTCAGAATATGGAAACAAAGCTCGCCAAATGCTAAAGTTCAATGCAAATGCTTGAACTATGTAAGCTTGTTAAAAAAATCAATATAAATAATTTGGAGCAGCAATGGATTACAACCTCAAGGGAAAGGTGGCACTGGTCACTGGAGGATCGAAAGGGATTGGCTTTGCGATTGCGGAGGCTCTTGCCGCCGAGGGCTGTGCCTTGCGCCTTGTAGCGCGTGACTTGGACTCACTCAAAGAAGCCCGTGAAAAAATCAAGAGTAAGTTTCCTGTTGAAATTCAAATTGAATCAGTCAACTTATCCGAGCCAGGTAGCGCGGAAGAACTGGGCGCTGCATTTCCGGAAACCGATATTCTGATTAATTCAGCTGGAGCCATCGCGCGTGGCAGTCTGATGAATATCGATCCTGCTGGCTTTCGCGAGGGTTTTGAAGGCAAAGTGATGTCAACCATTATGCTTAGCCGCGCAATCTATCCTCACATGATGCAGCGTAAGTCAGGCGTCATTATTAATATCATCGGTATTGCGGGTGAAAAGCTCAATCCCAATTCAATTGGAACGTCGGTCGCCAATGCCTCACTGATTGCCTTTACTAAAGCATTCGGTGCTGAAAGCGTTGACCACGGAGTGCGTGTGCTCGGAATCAATCCTGGATTGATCCATACTCCCCGTACTGATAATTTGCTGCATCCGAAAACCGAAGTCGATCGACAGGCTTACGGCAAACTGATGGCCAATCTGCCGTATGGTCGCATGGGTAAGGCGGAAGAAGTCGCTAATTTAGCGGTGTTCTTCGCCTCGGATGCCGCTAAATATATCAGTGGCGATGTGATATCCGTTGATGCGGGCTCCCGCTTCCGGGCATAAGTGATTCGGGGTATGCGCTATTCAGGACGTACCCCGATTTCTTTGATAATTTTGCTCCACACCTGATCTTCTTTCTCGACAAATTTTGCGAACTGTTCGGGTGTGTCCGTGCTGCTTTCCGCACCGATGTCGGCGATGCGTTGAACCATTGCAGGTGAGGCCATGACTTTCATGACTTCTGCATGTAAGCGTGTCACGATATCCTGAGGCGTACCTGCTGGTAAAAATAACGCATACCACTCGTAAAGCTCAAATCCAGGAAATCCTGATTCTGCAATGGTTGGAATATCTGCCAGTGAGGCGGGACGTTTCGCGCCGGTTGTAGCAATCCCGCGTAATTTGTCGGTTCGCACATAAGGGATGGTCGAGGTGGGGCTGTTGATCAGCATTTGAATGTGCCCAGCCAACAGATCGGCAAGTGCCGGGCCACCGCCCCGATAGGAGACTTCGGTGATGTTGACCCCAGCTAGTTTAATCAGGTATTGCATGGATAACTGACCAGACGTGAGTCCGCCTGGAGTTCCATAGGCAAGTGTTCCGGGTTTGTCTTTTGCCAATGCAATCAGCTCCTGGACTGTTTTTACAGGAACATTAGGATTGACCGACAGCAGTCCTGGCATGAGTGCCAGCATCGCCAGTGGGATGAAATCCTTTTTTGAATCGTAAGGTAAATTCTTGTTGATATAAGGATTGATCGAGTGCGCACTGATAAATAAGCCAATCGTATAACCGTCCGCAGGCGATTTCGCGACTTCTTGCGTGCCGATGATGCTGTTGGCACCTGGTTTGTTTACAACGACAACAGGTACACCAAGCGCTTTGGAAAGCTCAGGTGCGATTGCGCGCGACAACACGTCTGATGTGCCGCCTGGAGCAAATGTCACAACAATTCGAATCGGTTTGTTTGGCCAGGGGTCAGCGCTCATGGCAATGCCTGGAGTAATCAACGCGCTGAGCAACAGCAGTTTCGATACAATTTTTTTCATGATGTCTCTGTCGTTTTTTTATATAAAGCTAGTGCTGCAGATAAGCCTCATTTGGTGTTGATGCCGAATGAGGCTTCTAGTGCGGTGTGATTAACCCTTTTTAACCAATGGGCAAACACTTTCAGATAATGGGCGGAAAGCCTGATCGCCAGGAATTACTGCATTGATTTTCAAGAGGTCCCAATCGCTTTTTGACTCAGAAGGCTTTTTGGCTTCTGCGAGGTACATGTCATGCACCATGCGACCATCCGCGCGAATTTTCCCGTTCTTTGCAAAAAAGTCATTAATTGGTGCTTCTTTCATTTTTGCCGAAACTGCGTCGGCATCCGTCGAGCCTGCCGCTGCAATTGCTTTCAGGTAGTGCATGGTTGCCGAGTAAGCGCCTGCTTGCACCATGGAAGGCATGCCTTTGTGACGGGCATAAAATTTATTCGCAAAGGCGCGGGTTTCGTCGTTGTAATCCCAATAAAAACCATCTGTGAATTGAAGGCCTTGCGCGGCTTTTAAACCCAGTCCTTTAATGTCGTGTAAAAAGACTAAAAGGGTAACGAGTTTTTGTCCGCCTTCGGTAATGCCGAATTCATTGGCCTGACGAACAGAGTTCTGCGTGTCTGTGCCTGCATTGGCAAGTCCGACAACTTTAGCTTTTGACGCCTGGGCTTGCAGCAAGAATGAAGAGAAGTCAGGAGTATTGAGCGGTGCGCGCACAGAACCCAAAACTTTACCGTTATTTTGTTTGACAACTTCTGCGGTATCTTTTTCGAGTGCTTGGCCAAAAGCGTAATCGGCTGTGATAAAGAACCAGCTGTCTCCTCCCGCTTTTGTGACTGCGATGCCTGTGCCATGCGACAACGCGTAGGTATCATAGACATAGTGGATGCCATAAGGTGAGCAATCTGCGTTGGTCAAGGCCGACGTTGCGGAACCCGCGAAAATAGTAATCTTCTTTTTTTCAACGCCAATGCGTTGCAGCGCAAGAGAAGCTGCCGAATCGGTAGATTCGATAATCATGTCCACATCATCGCGGTCATACCACTCACGCGCGCGTGCCGAGGCGATATCAACTTTGTTCTGATAGTTTGCAGAGAGAACTTCGATGGGGCGACCAAGTACTTTTCCACCAAAATCTTCGATCGCCATATTCACGGCGGTGACCATGCCCGGACCACCATGCGCGGAATAAATGCCAGACATGTCTACTAAGGCACCGATGCGAACAGGTTTTGGAGTTTGTGCAGACGCGCATGAGGCGAAGAGCGCGGCAAAGGAAAGTGCTGCCAGTGAGGTAAGTTTGAATTTCATAGTTTGCTCCGAAAAATTTTTTGTTTTAACTATTTTGTCCGTTTGGACGGGTACTTTAAAAATTATTTAAAAAATTCTGAGGTGTGCTGTCCAAGCTCTGGGCTTGAATCAACTTTCACCTCCGCCAGAAAAGTCTTGCTCACGGATGTGGGTAAGGCAGTAATAGATGCGCCATCGTCACGAGCACTACGAATAGTTCGCTCAAACAATCCTCTGGATTTGAAGTGCGAATCTTGCACAGCTTGTTCCAGCCCCACAATTTCAGACACACAGGCATCGATTCGTTTGAATTTTTCCATCCAGTATGTGGCTGTTTGTCCTGCGATAATTTTAGCGATACTCGCTTTGACTAGTGCTGTATTTTGTTCGTGATGCAGTTCAGACGCACCGATAACAGATAGAAAATTCGTCCAGAACTTTTCTTCGATCGGCGCACATGCGAGATATTTGTTATCTGCTGTCTGATATACCTGATATCGAGGACTGCCTCCCGTGACCAGGTCGCTGCCGGGCGTAGGCCAGAGGTTTTCCGTCCAGCCATTGCCCAGGCCCCAATACATCAAGGGGAATAGGTTGTCAGACATGGAGACATCTATATGGCATCCAGAGCCATCTTGATCCCGTTTACGTAATCCGAGCAGGATATTCATTGTCGCTGGATAGGCACCGCCCGCAAGATCGGCTGTCAACATGGGGGGTAAGGATGGTTTGCCATTGTCATCCCCCGCCAGGTTGAGCATCCCTGTCTGCGCCTGATAATTGAGGTCGTGCGCCGCTATCTGAGAATAGGGTCCTGTTTGACCGTATCCCGTGATGGAGCAGTAAATGAGTCGAGGATTGATTTTGGAAAGGGCTGTGTAACCCAGGCCTAATCTGTCCATCACCCCAGGGCGAAACTGTTCAACCAGCACATCTGTTTCGCGAACCAGAGACTGGATCTGTTTAATAATGTCTGGTGACTTCAGATCCGCGACAACTGATTTTTTGCCTCGGTTCAGCAGTGCAAAATTTACGCTGTCCGTCCCGAATTTAGGCGTGTAGGCGCGCATTTCATCGCCTGCGCTGCGCTCGAACTTGATAACGTCCGCGCCAGCTTCTGCCAGCATCAGCGTGCACATAGGTCCAGGCAGCAATGTGCTGAAATCGAGAACCTTGATGCCTTTAAGTGGCTGCATCGTCGTTTTCCAGATTATGTTTAATCCATGCATTACGTGCCCGTCTGGCTGGAGCGTAAGCTTCCTGGCCTAACTGCTCGTAGAGGTCTTGGGTGACCTCGTAGTGATGATGCAGACCGGTGCGATTAAGCAGTGCAATAGGGCCGTCCGGGTAGCCAAGTCCCAGCCTGAGCGTCAGATCCATATCGTTTGCGCTGGCTAAACCCTCGTCGAGTCTGCGCAGAGCTGCGTTGTAGTAAGGTCGAATGAGTCGATTGAGAATACGGCCGGGAAAGTCACCGCATACGGAGACGACTAAACCCGCAGACTCAAAACAAGCACGCGCGGTGCTAAGCGTTTTTTCAGAGGTAAAGGGCATGTGGACTAATTCGACCAGATTGGTCGGCGCATCATCACCCAAGCGAAAACGTGCAAAGCCAACGACGTTTTCCGGGCCATAGTCCTGATCGATGTGTACACCCAGGCATTCATTGCCTAATTCGATCGCAACAAACGATGCATCCGCTGTCTGATCCATGGATTCTTCGAAAGCCGCCGCAGCCTCCTGGCCAATAAACACCAGACCTGTGCCATCTTTGCTGGCGTTAGCGAAAAATGCGTGGGCTTCGGGAAATGATTGTGACTCGCCAGCTTGAATAATCTGATAGTCCATTGTCATGCTCCAAAAATTTTATTGCTGTCGTAGCTGTGAAACCCTTGACCGGACTTTCGGCCAAGTCGACCTGCACCAATCATGCGTTTAACCAAGGGAGGACAAGCCGCTCTTGGCTCGTGCGTGAGACCATGCATTGCTTCACAAAGAAGAAGCTGCGTATCCATCCCAACCATATCCAGCAGCTCGAGAGGCCCGAGTGGATAACCTAGCGCCGTTTTGACAGCCAGATCAATGTCAGCGGGAGTGGCGACACCCTGATCCACCATATTGATTACATCGTTGTGGAAAGGGATCAGGAAGTAATTCAGAATGAATCCGGGGGTGTCGCGTGTCCGGACAGGGCGTTGACCCATGTCCTCTGCGAGTTTCCAAGCTTTATCAAACGTCGACTCAGAGGTATTCATGCCTGGCGACATTTCGATAAGTTTCATCAATTGAGCGGGCAGACAGAAATGCATGCCGACGAAACGATCCGCCCGTCCGCTACCTCCCGCGATTTCGGTAATCGAAATCGTTGATGTGTTGGATGCAAAAATTGTTTCAGCGTGACAGACTTCGTTGAGCTGCTTGAAAATACTGTGCTTGACTTTCAGATCTTCGAATACCGCCTCGATCACTAAATCACAATCCGCGAAGTCTTTTATCTCAGTCGTGGTCAGGAATTGCGACATGATCAGTACATCGTCGCCAGCGGGAAGCTTGCCGCGTTCAACTGATTTTTTCAGAAAGGCAGCAGCTTGCTTGCGCGCATTTTCAAGGGGTTCTGGCCGTAAATCGTAAATGCGCGTTTTAAAGCCGGCGCGTGCAGCGACAATGGCAATCCCTGTGCCCATGGTCCCACAACCAACAATGCCTATCGTTTTAGAGCGATTCATCTTTTTTCCTTTTTCAGAAAACTGCGACCTATCAGCTGGCGATGAACTTGATTGGTGCCTTCCCATATTTGGGTGATTTTCGCGTCGCGCATCAATCGTTCAACACGGTAATCTTTGCAATAGCCATAGCCGCCCAGGAACTGGACCGCATCGGTCGCCATACGCATCGCCAGGTCGGTCGCTTTCAGTTTAAGTATGGAGGCTTCAATGCCGATATTCGATGCCTCCTCATCAACCATTTTCGCGACACGCCAGAGCCAGGACTCGACCATCACGAGCTCTGCTGCCAGATCTGCGATATTGAATTGGAGACCCTGGAATTCGAGAAGTTTTTTACCTGATTGCTTTCGTTCGTTCATATATCCAATCGCATCTTCAAAGGCTGCCCGTGCAATGCCTAAAGCGTGCGCCGCGACACTCGGACGTGACTTATTGAGCGAAGCTAACAGGATTTTTAAACCGTCACCAGGGTTGCATAAGAGGTTTGCACGCGGGATACGGCAGTGATCAAAAGAAAGCGAGGCTGTGCCTGAGGCGCGTGTGCCCATTTTGTCTTCGACCCCTGTGACGGTAAAGCCTGGCGTGCCTTTTTCCAGAATGAGTACCGAGATGGCTTCTTTGGCTCCCTCGATTTCTGACCATTTACCAAACACAACATAGAGATCCGAGACATCTCCATTCGAGATAAAAATCTTGCTGCCGTTAAGAATGATCGAGTCACCGTCGGGCGTAAATGTGGTTTTCATGCCAGTCGCATCAGAACCTGCACTCGGCTCAGTAATAACGAGTGCGGCGAGCCCACCCTCTGCAATCCGAGGCAACAGACGCTGCTTTTGCTCTTCTGTTCCATAGTCCATCAATGGCTTGATCGCATGGAAGTTTGTTGCCCAGATAATTCCGGTCGATGCGCATGCCTGACTAATTTCCCGAACGCAGGCCAGATAACAGGCATAAGAAAGTGGTGCACCACCATATTCTTCCGGTATGAACATGGTGTTTAAGCCAAGTTCATTAATAGACTTGACGTTCTCCCAGGGAAATTCCGCCGTCTGATCGTAATGCGCCGCACGGGGTGCGATTTTTTCACGTGAGAGTTGGCGCACTGAGTCGAGCAGCATCGTCTCTTCTTGCGTCCATTTTTGGTCAGCGTCCAGTCGATTTAATACATCCATGTCGAATCCTTCCTTTCTAGCCCAGCATGCCGTGTGCGCCATCGATATAGATGGTCTCACCGGTCATGAATGGTGAATCAAGTACAAATAGTGAGGTCACCAGGTTGCCGACATCTTCTGCCTGGCCTGGTTTTCCGCCAGGAATGCGCTTGGACAGATACGCTGCCAGCGGTCCGGTTTGCATCGCCTCGCGATTTAAATCGGTCATGATGTAGCCGGGGGCCACGTTGAGCGCACGAATTCCTTTACTGGCCCATTCGACCGCCATACAACGCGTCATGGCCCCGACTGCCGCCTTGGCGGCGCAATACAGCAGGTGTTGTTTGATCCCGAGCTTATCGAAAAAAGATCCGATATTCACGATTAAGCCGCCCTGATTGTTGAGCAGGTGCGGATAGATTGCCTGACTTGCGGCAAGAACTGAATAGGCGTTAACGTCCATCACCCGTCTGAATTCATCTTCGGTAATGGCTTCAATACGATCCTGTGAGTGAATGCCTGCATTATTAACGAGGCCGATCAGCGGTTTGCCGGTTTTTTTGGCGATTTCACTAAACGCTTGTTCTAACTGCTGCCCCTGACTGACATCGCATTTTGCCGCATGCCAGCGCTGTTTGATGTCAGCTGCAACATTGTCTATATGCGGCAGATCACCCGTGCGCGATAAGCAGCCTACGTCAAAACCCGCTTGAGCCAGGCCAAGAGCAATCGTGGCTCCAATCCCCCGACTTGCGCCCGTCACAATAATGCAGCCCTTTAAGGGAGGCGATGCTGTTGCTGAATTTGTATGCATTTTCGTTATCTGAAATATATTAAATTTTTACGTTGTCCGATTAATGGTCATCGAACTGGGCGGGGCGCTTTTCCACAAATGCGTTCATGCCTTCTTTCGCATCAGCTGTCTGATACGCCAGAGTTGAGAGATCTCGTTCGATACGCAATCCCTCGTCTAATGTGGTGCTCATCCCACGTGCGATGGCTTGACGCGCAAAGTCCAGGGCTGCCAAGCTGTGCTTGAGATAGGGGGCCAGATAGTCCTGACCAATCTCAACGGGATTTCCTTCAGTTACAATTTTGTTGACTAGACCGATCCGCTCAGCCTCCTCGGCTTGGACAGTACGTCCCGACATGATGATGTCCAGCGCACGTCCTTCGCCAACAAGTCGCGGCAGTCTTTGTGTACCACCATACCCAGGAATCAATCCAAGCTTGACTTCGGGTAAGCCCATTTTGGCGAGAGGCGTCGCAACGCGGAATGTGCAAGCGAGGGCAAGTTCAAGCCCACCCCCAAAAGCATAGCCGTGTATCACAGCAACCGATGGGATCGGGAGAGAGGCGATTTTTGAAAATACAGCCTGCCCGATTTTTGCGCCCTCATGCTCGTGCAAGACGGGTCGACCCATGAGCTCAGTGATATCCGCGCCTGCGCAAAACGATTTTTCACCTTCGCCCGTAAAGATCAGGCCGCGGACTGTTTTTTTTGTAATCGCTTGAGATACCTGATCGATCGCGGCATCAAGTTCACCAAGAATCGTAAAGCTCAATGCATTGAGGGCTTTGGGACGGTTCAGTTTAATAAAAGCCAGTCCATTTTCAATCGAAAGCTCAACACTCATCGTTTTCTCCAGATTCATGCGGTTTGCGTGGCGTTGAAACGTACGGCCTGGGGTTTAATATCACCGCGCTGAGCCATCAGTACAAGTTCACGCTTCAAAATTTTCCCGCTTGCTGTCAGTGGGAAATGAGGAAGAACTATAAAAAATTCAGGCATGTCATATTTAGACAAACCAACCTGGTGCAGATGCGTCAGCACATCGTTTGGATTAATCGGTTGACTTGCGTTCGAGCCAGGGCGCTGAATGACTGCCAGGCAAACGCGTTCACCTAGTCGTTCATCCGCAATCGGAAATGCTGCCGCTTTAGCAATGTCAGCATGGCGATGAGCAAGATCTTCGATATGCGCGGGATGAATGTTGTGGCCTCCGCGGATAATCAGATCTTTTTTACGACCCACAATCTGCAGGCAATTCTGTTCATCCAGAATGCCCAGGTCGCCAGACATGAACCACTCATCGCGATTGAAGGAGTTTTCGGTTGCTGTCTGATCGTCAAAATAGCCAAGCATCAGCAATCCACCGCGGCCACCAATCTCACCTATTTCGCCCACTGGAAGTTCGACGTCCGGATGTTCGGCATCAAAGATTCTGACCTCATATCCCATACCCGAACGGCCACAGGTCGCAACGATAGTCTGAGTCGGATCGGAGGGTAAGGTGTACTGGTGTGAGCCATTCTCCGTCATGCCGTAGACGTTTTGTGGCGTAATGCCGATGTGCAGGAACTGCTCGGCGACTTCCCGGGGGATGGGCGATCCTGCCATATAAAACGATTTGACCTGACCCATCGTAGTCAATGCGCGACGACGGAACTCATCAAGAATATCCATTGCATGTGTGGGAACGCCCATGACATAGGTCGCATGAGAATCGATAATCATATCCAGCGCAGCAATACCGGCCGAAGGGTTGTGAATGACGAGTTGCATGCCTGCGACGAGCCATTGCTCCACTGCAACGGTGCCGATGTGATGGCTCAGCGGACTCAGGGTCAGAAGCACACTCAATTCGTTGTGATGCCAGTCCTTGACCAGAACGCGACCATTTGCAAGCAAGGTGTTGTCACTATGCATGACGCCTTTAGGCAAACCCGTTGTGCCGGAAGTAAAGGCAAGATAGAGAATCTTGTCAGGATTGAAGTCCGGAGCATGGGATTGCACTTGATGTGTGCTTGCAGCGGGGAATTGATGTGTTCCAGCTATCGCTTTTGCTGCTGTCGTGTAATCAACACCAAGCGCATAGGTGTTGAGCAGTGTTGGCACATCCTGCACAAGACTGAAAATCGTATCTTTGATCGTATCCGCACCATAGCCAGGTGTTGTGAAAAACGCTTTGCAGTGGATCCGTTTGAGCAGAGTAATGATTTCAGCAGCGGTATAGCTTTGATGCAGGGAAGGGCAGCAAATATAACCATTGCGCGAGCAAGCCAGAAAGATGATTACGCTCTCTACTCTGCTCGGCAACCATATCGCAACGCGGTCGCCTTTACGCAGTCCCGCGCGATGCAAACTTTCAGCTACACCCTCTACGGCCCGGAAAACCTCGTTCCATGTGAGCGAAGTTGTCGCGTCACGAAGTGCGAGTTTGTCGGCTTTATTTTTTGCATGTTCACGCAGCAGCATGAACATGGTGTCCTGCTGCCACGCGCCGCTGGCATATTGTTCGCGTGTCTTTTTTGGATCATGCAAAGTGAGCATCATGATCTGATTCCTCGATCATTGACCAAATTTGGATGCGTCGGGTTTACGGCGTTCGGCAAAGGAAGCAGCCATTTCGTCATGCTCCTCTGTATCAAGATAACCGCGTAACAACAAGTCGTGCGCCATGCGCGATAGGCCACCCACACCGCCGTGGCGCGCGTTGAATGCGGACTTGATCGATGCGAGTGCAAATGATCCACGATCAGCGATTTCAAGCGCCCATTGTCGCGTTGCAGCTTTTAATTCCGCGGCAGGTACGACGCGGTTAATCAGTCCCATGTCGACAGCTTGTTGTGGAGAAATCTTTGGGTTGGAATACCACATTTCTTTAGCGCGTTTTTTGCCGACCAGATCTTCCAGATACCACGTGCCATACCCTGCATCAAAGCTGCCAACCATTGGTCCAACCTGGCGAAACATGGCGTTATCGGCTGCGATAGTGACATCGCACACCATCTGCAATACATTGCCACCGCCGACGGCAAAACCATTGACGGATGCGATAACTGGCTTTTGCAAGCGATCGATGCTTTCATACATCTCAAGTGTGGGCAAAACACCCGCATACATTTGAGTGTCCTCCATACCGTCTTTACGGCCGCCCAGGCAGAAAAAACGATCTCCTGCGCCAGTCAATACGATAACGCGGGTGCGGGTTTCGCGACGGATCGCATTAATGCAATCACGTATTTCGTGACACATTTTTTCTGTGAACATATTGCCGTCTTGCGGGCGATTCATCGTAATGGTGCCGATTGGGCCGTCTTCTTCGTAAATGATTTCTTCAAATTGCATGACGTGTCCAGTCCTTTCTGTATATGGAATGAGGTGTAATCAAAATTGTGATGTGCTTGAGCAGGATATCTTTTCAGGCGTTAGCGATTCACAATTCCAGCTTGTTTCAGGTTTTCAATCTCCTGGTCCGACATGGTCAGCCAGTCTTTGAGCACAACTTGCGTATCTTCACCAAGCTTGGGCGGCGATTTACGGTGCACACGCTGTTGTCCGTCGATCTGTATGCCCAGACCTACCTGGGGGACAGGGCCATAAGCAGAATCGCTGGTGTAGAAAAATTCTTTATCGAGGAGATCCTGATCTGCGACGACTTCATCTACACGGTTAATTGGTCCGGCCGGGATGCGGTTCGCTGCAAATAATTCCAGCCATTCATCGCGCCTGCGTGTTTTTAAGACTTGCGTGATATGTGCGACGATCGCTGGTCTGTGTTCGCGTCTGCCTGCGTTGTTTGCGTAGGCAGGTGTTTGACCAAACTTAATGTCACCGACGGTTTCCCAGAATCTTTTCCAAATTGCGTCATTGCCTAATCCGAGTGACAACTGCGCATCGGCAGTGTTGAACACCTGATAGATCGCAATCACAGAGTCACGTCCGCCTGAGCGACGGGGTAATTCCCCAGAACCAAGATAGGCAACGACCCGAGGCGCGGTAAAGCGCGACATGGTTGCATGCATCGATATGTCTATGCAGCAGCCTTTGCCGGTTTTGTTGCGACCGTTGATCGCAGCGAGTGCAGCCATCGCTAGGTCTTGTCCTGCAAGCATGTCGGCAGCTGGTGTGCCTACTTTCTGAGGATCGTTTTCAAATTCACCTGTCAAATCCATGATCCCGGAATAGCCTTCTGAGATCAGGTCGTAGCAAGGGTGATCTGCACGGCTGCCTGTTAACCCGAAGCCCGTCAGTGATGCGTGGATCAATTGTGGGAATTTTTGTTGCAGTTTTGCGTAATCGATGCCGAGCTTTGCTTGAACGCGCGGCGTCATATTGAGTACCAGCACATCTGTTGTTTCAAGCAAGGACATCAGTATGTCGAGTCCAGCAGGCTGACTGACATCCAGCGCCATGCTGTGCTTATTGCGATTGACACTTAAAAACCAGAGTGATGCCCCATTCAAAAAAGGGGGTCCCCACTGACGGGCATCATCTCCGCCGTCTATTTTTTCGATTTTCAGAACTGTTGCGCCAAAGTCTGCCAACAGTTGTGTCGCGTAAGGTCCGGCAACGGAAGTACTTAAATCCAGTACCCGGATCCCTTCAAGATGTGAAAAACCCGCTGTTGCCTGCACATGTGGCAATTTTTCGTAAGGAAGCATGTCTAAGTTTTTGTAAGTTTTGTCTCTGTAGTATTGAGAATACACTCCAAATATCTCTATGCAAAGTGATCTAAATAATTCATTTCGTCGTTGTTGTCTGTATTATCCAGAACGGATAAAAAATAATAAGTACGGAGACTGTCTTGAAATTTACTTTTTCAGCCATTTTGATTGGAATTGCGTCGTTTACCTCAATGGGATTAAGTCCCGTTTATAGCCAAAGTGCGAGTGATCGACCTCTGTCGATTGTGATTCCTTTTGCGCCTGGCGGGGGCACGGATGTGCTTGCCCGCATGACCATGCCCAAAATCGCTGAAAAATTGGGTACTGTGGCAGTGATTGAGAATCGTTCCGGCGCGGCTGGCGCGATTGGTGCTCAATTTACGGCCCGCGCGGCACCCGATGGTAAGACCTTGATGGTCGGTTCGGTGTCTGAAATAGGTATCAATCCAAGTATCTATCCCAAGCTTCCCTATAACGTGGAGCGAGATTTTGTGGCGGTGACCGCACTCGCTGCGGCGCCGATGGTTTTGGTTGTTAGTCCTGCATCTTCGATTCAAACGGCAGGCGATCTGGTCACGCAAGCCCAGGCTAATCCGGGAAAAATTAATTTTGGATCTGCTGGGACTGGTAGTGGGGCGCATATGGCAGCAGAGCTGTTTATCTATGCGACAAAGATCAAGTTGACCCACGTCCCCTACAAAGGAACAGGAGCGGTTGCAGCCGATATGCTGGGATCGCAAAAAGATATGATCATGTTTGCGCCGTTGCCATCCATCGCTGGACTGGTGCGGGGAGGGCAGCTTAAGGCTGTTGCCGTAACAGGTAAGCAAAGATCACCAGCTATGCCCGAAGTTCCAACTTTTATCGAGGCTGGCGTTACGGGGTTCGATATGGACTACTGGTATGGTCTGGTTGCACCAGCAGGAACACCTGCCGATGCACGACACAAGATTCATGAGGCTGCGCTGAATGTATTTAGTCAGCCAGAAATAGTTGCTAATCTTGCCAAACAAGGATTGGTGCCAACGATCACGAATGAAGAGGACTTTGCTGCATTCGTGAAGACGGATATGGCGAAATGGGAGCAGGTTGTTAAGTCGGCAAACATCAAGGCCGAGGAATAACAACCTGCCAAACCCCAATAATTTTATTGTGGCTATGCATCAGGCTTGAACTCTGCCGCGTAGCGTCCGGCTATGCGGCCTGAAATGAAGGCCCAGCCAAGGTGATGCCCGTGGCCTTCAAGCAAAAGGCCACCTTGACCCGCCGAGCCTGCTGCGTAGAGACCTTGAATCAGACTGCCATCCGTGCGGACAACCTCAAGTCTATCTGTCACTTTCAAGCCACCATCCGTGAATACGACATAGCTTTTGATTGGCCCCAAAGCGTAGTAGGGACCTTGTTCTATTGCGGGCCGATTACCGCGCTCACGGGAGTTGTAATGAGAGATTGTCTGAGTCAGGGCCTCGACAGAAACACCCATGCTTGCGGCAAGACCAGCGATAGTCTCTGACTTGTGAAATATATCTGGACGATTACGACGGTAATCATCCAGATAGGCATAGGCCACACCCGGTGCAGTCGAGATGTAATAGGGCCAGGCTGAAAATTTCCCTGCAACGGCCTGATCAAACATGACCCATCCAATTCGATCTGGTTGTTTGGC
>CAINDJ010000107.1 GCA_903847325.1 uncultured beta proteobacterium
ATGTGCTGGATGAAAAATTTAATCTGCATTTAGATACAACCAAAATAGATTCGGTATGGATCGTCAGTAAACCCACCTCAGATGGTTGGGTGACATCAATGGAAGTTTTCGCAGAGAGTGGTGAGTTGATTGTCCAGTTTTTCGGTGCACGAAAGCCAGGTTCTGCTGAACTAACAGTCTGGCGCGAATTAATGCTTGGCCTGTGCGTGGAGACAATCGTTCCATGAGTCGTCTAATGCGGATCATCATTTTTTTAATTGCGATTGCAGGAGGCCATGTCTTTGCTCAGGTTCAAAATCCAGAGCGTATCGTTGCGCTCGGCGGTGGTGTTACGGAAATTATCTATGCGCTCGGGCAGCAGCATCGTTTGGTAGGTGTTGATCAGTCCAGCCTGTATCCCCCTGAGGCTCAAGTGTTGCCCTCTGTCGGGTATTACCGGAGTATCCCTGTAGAAGGCTTATTGCAACTGAAACCTGACTTGGTGATTGCCTCTGAGCAAGCGGGCCCATCGCATAGCTTGAATCAACTTAAATCGCTGGGCCTGCGTGTGGAGAGCGTTTCTGATGAGCCAGAGTTAGATTCGTTGTATAGACGTATAGCGCAAATCGCTAAGTTGCTGGGGGTGTCTGAGCGAGGACAACTCATACGTGATGAACTTGAACATAAGCTTTCGGATTCGTATCAGTATGCTGCCGAGAAGCCTTCGGTGATGCTGGTCGTCATGCGTTCAGGAAAGCTCTTAGGCGCGGGTCGGGGAACAGCTGCAGCGAAAATTATCGAGTTGTCATCACTTGATAATGCTTTAAATGACGTACAAGGCTATCAGCCAGTTTCTGCTGAAATCGTCAGTGCGAGATTGCCTACAGCATTGATTGTGACAACACTTTCCGTGCAATCTTTGGGAGGGATGGAGGCGGTGCGTGATCATCCCGCCTTACGCACTGTCCCGGCCGCTATCAATAACCGCATCATCGAACTCGATGACCTATTGGCGCAGAGTTTAGGCCCAAGATTGCCTACCGCTATTCAGACGATTCGTCAGGGTGTCAGGCACAGATGAATGGGGTTTTTACATCTAGACATACCGGCTTATCGATCCTCGGGGTGTTGTTACTCATTGCCTCGATCGGTGCGATCATAAATGGTGCATTTCGCATAGATACTGGTTCGGTATTCGGTTTTTTAGGTGGAGTTCCTCACGCCCTGAATGAAATAGAAAAAAACGTTTTATTCAGTATCAGACTACCCAGAGTCCTGCTTGGGATTTTTGCGGGTGCCGCACTCGGTGTAGCGGGCGCGGTCATGCAGGCAATATTTCGCAACCCCCTGGCTGAGCCGGGATTGGTCGGTCTGACCGCAGGGGCAAGTCTGGGCGCTGTCGCCGCCATCGTATTGAGTGCAGGTAGCTTTTTATTAATTACTGTCTCCGCATTTATCTGCAGCTCTGTGACGACCTACATAACGTATTTGCTTGGTCGCATATCTAAGTCCGTATCAGGTCTGATTCTTGCCGGTATTGCGATGAATGCTGTTGTGTTTAGCCTCGTTGGTCTTGTGCTTATCCATGCCAATGATGCGCAACTCCGTGATCTGACATTTTGGAATATGGGTAGTCTTTCTGCTGCGAATTGGAAAATGCTGGGCCTACTTTGCCCTTTGATGACAATAACAATTCTTGTATTGATGTGTCGATGGAGAGCTCTAAACGCATTACTGTTAGGTGAACGTGAAGCGCATCACCTCGGTTTTGAAGTGAAGAAAACCCGCAGCCAGTTAATCTTACTCGTTGCACTTACTGTCGGCCCACTCACAGCGGTAACAGGCGGGATTGGTTTTGTTGGTTTGGTCATGCCGCATTTGGTCAGAATGTGGCTGGGAGCTGATCATCGCTGGGTATTGCCTGCGTCTGCTTTGTCCGGGGCGCTCGCGCTCACGCTGGCTGACTGGTTTGCGCGTGTGTTGATCTCTCCCGCAGAGTTACCCATCGGATTACTGACAAGTCTTGTGGGAGGGCCGTTTTTCATCTGGCTATTGATGAAAGGGCACGCGAGATAATGGATACTCATTCTAATAAGCGATTTTCAACGACTAACTTGTATGTGAACCGAGGATCCAGATCGGTTGTAAATAATCTTTCCTTTCAAATTGAGATTGGGACGTTGGTAGGTGTACTTGGAGCAAACGGTGCGGGTAAATCTACACTTTTGAGTGTGCTGGCAGGCGAGTGCTCAGTCAATAGCGGATCCGTGTGTATAAATGGCGTTTCACTCAGCGCCTTAACCGCACGTGAGCAAGCTCAACTCAGGGCTGTCTTGCCTCAGCATTCCTCGTTATCCTTTAATCTGTCCGTCATGGAAGTAGTAACGATGGGCGCTTATTCCTATCCTGAGGCTCAGCCACAACTGCTCAACAGGTGGGTGGTAGAGTCACTCCACGATACGGATCTTTCGCACCTTACCGATGTCAACTACACAGAATTATCAGGTGGACAGCAACAGCGCGTGCAATTAGCTCGCGTATTGGTTCAGTCACGCGCTATTGCGCATTTTCACGGGCATGCGTGGATTTTGTTGGATGAGCCTACTGCGAGTCTTGATCCCAGGCACCAACAGTTGTTGTTCCAAAAAATCCATGCCCTGACGAGAGCTGAAAATTTCGGTGTGATGGTCGTCATGCATGATCTGAATCTCGCCGCGCTTTGGTGTGATCGTTTGATGCTAATGAAAGAGGGCGCATTGATTGCTGATGATTGTCCCGCCAACACACTGACA
>CAINDJ010000108.1 GCA_903847325.1 uncultured beta proteobacterium
AGTATCAGGGTTAGATTGGATAGTTGCCCAGTACGCTCATTAATGGTGTTCTGACGCAGCAGGTAGATTGAAACCGCAGCGTTTGCAATCAACAGTAATGAGAGGGTCGCTCCCGCGATAAGTACGAGCCGTGTATTTTTTCTTTTGATATTCATCAGGGGACGAGACTTAAGAAAAGATAGGCCGCGAAAACCACAAGATGCACAGCGCCTTGCAGTACGGTAGCCCTGCCAATTGCAATGGTCAAAATGCTGAGAAAGAAGGTCAGGCATAAAAAGGTCATGCCTAGTGCATTGACCCCAAGGCTCAGTGGCATATCGAATCCGACAGCGACGATAGCCACAGCAGGAATCGTCAGGCCAATACTGGCTAATGCGGATCCAATTGAAAGGTTCAGACTGGTTTGTAATCGGTTATTCAATGCCGCTTTGATCGCGGAAACGCCTTCAGGTAACAATACAAGCAAGGCGATCGCAATACCTACTACGGATCTGGGGGCGCCTGCTTTTTCGATGGCACTTTCGATCGAAGGGCTCAGTGCCTTGGCTAACAAGACAACGGTTACGAGTGATGCGAGCAGGAAAATAAAACTGAAGAATGTTTTTAGATTTGAGGGGGTGTCGACTGGTGTGACAGCCAGGTGGGTTTGACTTGTCTGATAGGTCGCATCGTCTTGCAGAAAGTAATTCTTATGGCGAATAGTCTGGATAAAAACGTAAGTGCCATACAAAGTCAAAGACAATACACCTGCGAGAATCAACTGGCTTTTAGTAAAAGACGGACCCGGTGTCGAAGTGAAATTAGGCATAACTAGCGTCAATATGGCGAGTGCAATTAATACCGCCAGACCAGAATTTGTACCCTCGATTTTGAAGGAAAGCTCGCGATGCTTGAGGCCGCCCAGAAAGATCGATAACCCGATCACGCCATTCATGACGATCATGATCGCCGCAAAGACCGAATCCCGGGCAATCAACTCGCCCCCTAAGCCCGCTGAGAGCATGATGGAGACGATGAGGGCGACTTCGATGATTGTGACCGATACCGCCAGAATTAATGTTCCGAATGGCTCGCCGGTCTTGTGGGCAATCACCTCGGCCTGATGCACAGCATTGATCACTGCCGCGATCAGGAGCGCCGCCATGAGTGTCGTTTGCAGAATACCTTCAGGGTAAGGAATCATGAGTGGCTCGAGAAATCAACCCAAACAGGTTATCACATCAAAGTATGTGAATTTTAATGATTTTTGAGCGATCTTTGAGCAGCTTTTTAGCGATTATTCCTTTTGACTAGCGACAGAATTTTCTCTCCTAGTATCTGCTCTGAAATATAGGTCGCACCGTTTTTTGTCAGATGTCCGTAATCCATGACGATCAAATCATTTGGAAAATCCGTCCCGACCTGAGTTAAACACCCTTTGTCGTTGCACAGCGCATCCTTGAGAGAAACATACTCCACCCCTTGATGGTTGTCTTCGGCGCGCAAAATCGGATCCATCTCGAGGGATTCGCGAACAACATAGACAAAGGTGCGTTCTGGCACAGGTTTGTCATGCCGTAAAAAGTTGAAATTCATTGCGTGTGGGAGTGATTCTTGCCAGTTAGGTATGTCCCCAATGATCCAGACATTTTTAACTCCGTCAGACTTTAGCTTGGCAGTTGCTTTCCAAAGATGTTCTGGATAGTTGATCGACTCTCCGTAATAAGGGTCTTTAGCTCTGAATAAATGATGCGCAAACAGAATCACCAGATCTGGTTTGATGGTTTGAATCTGGTTTTGGATCCATTTGTTGTAGTCAACGCAGCGTGGGCGCTTATCGTTGAGTGAAAGTGGGGTGCATTCGAGAACAGTGTAATCGATCAGATTAATCTCTTGCGCATCCAGATACGGTTTAAGCCCTTGGTATAAAGCTTGAGAGTGAGAGTCGCCGAGCATCACAACCGTGCCGTTTGCAGGAAACTCGATTTTGTCGCAACGATCA
>CAINDJ010000109.1 GCA_903847325.1 uncultured beta proteobacterium
GCGTCAGTCACTAGTTTTTATGATGGTGATAAACGGTTTGATGTAGTTGTCCGTATGGATGCCAAGCATCGCAACAGTATCGATGCCATTTCAAATCTGCAACTCGAACTTCCTGGCACGCAAGTAGGTAATGGTACAGGTACTGTCTCGCTCGGTGATGTCGCCACCATCGAAGTGCGAGAAGGTGCATCAAGGATCTTGCGCGAATCAGGTTCACGTATTGTGATCGTCAAGATGAACCTGATCGGACGAGATCAAGGTACCTTTGTCGCTGAAGCTCAAAATACCGTTGCAAAGCAAGTCAAGCTCCCCCCTGGATATGTGTTGACCTGGGGCGGACAGTTTGAAAACTCACAGCGCGCAGCGAAACGACTGATGGTCATTATTCCCTTGACCGTTTTGTTAATTTTTTCGCTACTGTTCTGGGCCTTCAAATCAATCAGACTGGCTAGTATTGTTCTGGGGATGTTGCCGTTCACCCTGATCGGCGGCTTAGCCGCGTTAGGTCTCGCGGGCTTGAACCTGTCTGTATCCGCCGCAGTAGGATTCATTGCGGTTGCAGGGATCTCCGTGCAGAACAGTGTCATCATGGTTGAAGAAGTCATCTTGCGCATTCGGGATGGAGAAAGCTCCTATAACGCGATTCTCGAAGGCGCCGTGTCCAGGTTGCGCCCCATTTTGATGACAGCACTCATGGCGGGTTTAGGTTTATTACCCGCGGCGCTTTCACAAGGCATTGGTAGCGAAACGAATCGTCCATTTGCCTGTGTGATTGTTGGTGGCATTGCAACCGGTACGATTTTTATGCTTTTAATACTCCCTGCAGCACTACGCTTATTTGGCAACTTTGTTGAGATTTTGGATGTGACCGTTACAAAGTCTGCTGATCAACAGGAGTCCACCTACCATGCTTAAGTACAAAAGCACTGCCGCCGCCGTTTTATGCGCCTTGCTTGCAGGTTGTGCGGTCGGCCCGGATTATGTGCGCCCCACCCTGCCAGATTCAAAATCCTATTCACCTGTTCCCATCCCGGCTCAAGTCCAGACTGACTCGAATGTGACAATTGTGTCGCAGAAATTTAGTCTCGAAACGGATATCCGTGGCGATTGGTGGACGCTCTTTCAATCTACAGCACTCAATGATCTGATTGAAAAATCATTTCTGGCCAATCCGAATATTGAAGCGGCAAAGCGCGCGCTCAAAGTCGCACAAGAAGGCGTCTACGCGCAGCAAGGCTTCTTTTTTCCGACCGTTTCGGCAAACTACACGCCAACGCGCACAAAAATCGCAGGTAATTTAAGCTCTAGTGCGCCCGGCATACAGGGCGATGGCACTTTAATACAGGGTTATCAGGGTACACCCGCCAACGAAGGGGGCACAGCCCCCTTTAACGGTTCGACACTGTATAACTTTCATACCGCTCAGCTGACTGTTGGATTTGTACCGGATGTATTTGGTGCGAATATGCGCATGGTTGAGTCCGCCCAAGCCCAGACCAACGTTCAGCAGTTGCAGTTGCAAGCCAGTTACGTGACGCTTGCGACGAACATTGTTGCCGCAGCGGTTCAAGATGGCTTACTCAGAAAACAAATCGCAATTACGCAAGAAATGATCGATGCCAATACGATCTCAGTCGATCTGGCAACGCGTCAGCATAAAGCTGGTTTTGCCTCGTTGCTCGATTTGTCTATGCAACAAAGCGCTTTGAGTCAAGTCAAGCAATTGCTGCCACCTTTGCAGAAGCAATTTGAACAAAACAAAGACTTGTTACGCGTTTTAGCTGGTATGACACAAGAGCAAGAGGTACCCGCTTTTAATCTTGACACGTTCAAGCTGCCTGAAGATTTACCGCTGACTCTACCCGCGAAGCTTGTTGAGCAGAGACCCGATGTTCGGGTAGCAGAAGAGCAGCTGCGTGCAGCGAACGCTCAAATTGGCGTCGCACGTGCGGCTCGTTTGCCACAATTCCTGATCAACGGTTCGATCGGGGGTGCTGCGGCAAACTTTGATCAAATGTTCTGGAGTGGCAGCGGCGCTTTCTTTCAGCTGATGCTGGGCATTACACAACCCATATTTGATGGCGGCACGCTCAAGCACCGCGAATATGCGGCGAGCGAAGGGCAAAAACAAGCTGCCGCGCAATATCGCGCTACAGTTCTGACCGCCTTTCAAAACGTAGCTGACACCTTGCATGCGATTAATACCGATGCTCAGGCGTTGAATATTGCCAACGAATTGACCCGCGCCTCACGCGCGACCTACGATCTCACCGCACGTCAGCACGCAAGCGGCTATTTGGACCGCCTCGCATTGATTAACGCTCATCAGACCTATCGCCAGGCATTGCTCAGTCAGTCGCAAGCCCAGGCAAGCCGCCTGGGCGATACCGCAGCATTATTTCAAGCACTTGGCGGCGGTTGGTGGAATCGATCAGGGAGCAATCAAGCCGTTGATGTAGCCGTCAATCAATGACAACTCATTCGTGACGTCACGGGTTTTACCATTTGCTTTAAACGTATTACCCGTGAATTCAAAGTTTGATTTCAGCCCTTCTTTTGAATCGGTTGCAAGCCCCATCATTACAGCCATCATTTTTTGAGCGTTATCAACCGCTTTACCCTTTGCCAGCAATTGGCCGGTCGCACGCAAGGAGGTAGCCGATGAGAATGTACTGGTCGTAGCACTATCAGATTTCAGAAATTCAACTTTCACATCACCATTGATCGAGCCAGAATTCACCTGCGCGCTGATCTTGGGTAATGCGATGGTAAAGCCCTGATTGAGCAATTGTCGCATCGCCGCCTTCGAGCGTGACTGCTCATCAGCGGTCAGATTCTTAAAATCATCAGAGTCACTGGCGATAGTCGATAAGGTATCGATACCCGACACATCCAATCCCGTTAGCGTCAGATCAATCACAGCATCGCGTATTTTTTGTCCTGCTACAGTTAATGCGGAAAGCTTGTGATTGACTTGAAGGTCGATGCGATCCTGACGCTCTGCGACGCTCGTCTGGACGCTTAGACCCTCCGCTGTTCCTTCTTTTGTGCTGAGTTTATCTATTGCAAACTCAAAGCTACCAATACCGCGGTTACGGTTTGTAAAGTCAGCCTTTGCACTCAGCCCATCAATATCAAGCGGCATGCCATCGGTCAGCATAGCAATTCGCGATGTTTTCCAGTCAAACGCCAATGCTTGTCCCGCCCAGGAAAACTGTCCGCTGGAGGGAGAAATTTGCAGACGATCGCCACCGTTACGCATCACGAGTTCTGGCATTTTTAATGAGGTTAAGGCGCGGCCACCGTAACCCAGCTGCCCATTACCTTGCAGGGATAATTCAGAGCCAAACAAACGATTAACCTCCACACCGTACTCGCCGGAGGGTTTCATATTCCAGTTAAATCGCATCGATGATGCGGGCAATAACAGATTTGAAATACGATACTCAACTACAACTGAAAATTTTTGCGCGCCTGTTGCCGCATCAGCTGCAAGCTCATTGAACCTGATCTCAAATTTACCCTGCGAATGAAAAAGACTTTGTTCATGCTTTAAATTAACCAGTCGCAATTTTTTTTGCTTGGTTGTTTGCTCAACGAGTGTAGAAATCCATTTTTCAGTGGTTCTACCAACATATATGCTGGCGCCCAGCCATGCCGCGGACGCAAGCAATACGGTTGCGACAAGCGTGATTCCGATTTTCTTAATAGACATTAATTAATTCCCAAATTCTTTTGATAATTCGGCTGCACGCGTATCGGCAGCACGCATGGCAAGTTTAATAGTCTCTGTAAATTGTTGCGCTTTAAAGACATCAAGTGCGGCTGCCGTTGTCCCGCCTTTTGAAGTAACTTTCTGACGCAGTATGTCGGGTGAGTCAGCGGATTCTTGTGCGAGTTTGGTTGAGCCAGCCAGGGTTGCTAGCGCAAGTTTTTTTGCTTGATCAGGCGTCAGACCTAATTCAACCGCACCTTGAATGAGCGATTCGATAAAAAGAAATACATAAGCAGGCCCCGATCCTGAAAGCGCAGTGACGGCATCAATCGACTGATCAGAATCCACCCAGACAGCCTCACCCACAGCACCCAGTAAATTGGTAGCAATATGGCGCTCCTCGGTCGTAAGCGTAGCAGGCGCGGCCATTCCTGTTACCCCGGCACCAACCAGCGCAGGGGTGTTGGGCATGCAACGCACAATATGACGATAGGCTTGACTGCCGCTACCTAGCCAAGTCGATAGTGAGTCGATGGAGATGCCAGCAGCAATACTAATAATCAGCGTGTCAGACTTGAGAAAAGGCTTGGTCGCCAGTACGACCTCTCGCATTTGCTGTGGCTTGACAGCATAAACCCAGACATCGCGGTGCGTCAGCTGGTGATCGACTGCTGGCGCCACGCTGACCCCTCGCGCAAGCCACTGGGCACGCAGCGTGTCCGAAAGCTCAATGATATGAATTTGCGAAGCGGGACAGCCTTGATTCAACCAGCCCGAAACGAGTGCGTTGGCCATATTGCCACCACCAATGACTGCTATGGAGGGAAACTTATTCATTATTTATGATCCAAAATCAGCGAAATACTGTTTCAACAAAAATACCTGCAAATACAGCGCACCCAAACCAGGTGTTGTGAAGAAAAGCCTTAAAACATGCCATACGATCACGCTTGCGAATCCAGTACACATGGATGATCGAAATAAGAGCCGCACAACACAAACTCAAACCGTATGGCAGACCCCAACCAAACAGATAACCTGCCCAACCGAGTAATGCAATCGTTAAAAAATAAAATAA
>CAINDJ010000110.1 GCA_903847325.1 uncultured beta proteobacterium
AAGCGCCTGACTTGATAAGTCTAGCCAGTGCCTTAACCATTTTGTTTGGGCTGGCTCATCAAGTGCTAATTCGCCTGCCAGGTATTTACGTACTCGAAGGACTGTTAAAGGATGCGTATCCGCGATACTTACCTGAGCCAGCGCACGAACTCTTGCGCGCCCCACTGCATCTTCAGGCAGTAAAGAAGGGCCGTCAAAGGTTTCTTCAATGTATTCAAGAATGGCCGATGACTGAGTGACTAATGCACCATTATGATTCAGTGCTGGCACGGCATGTTGTGGATTAATCGCATTAAATGCATCACTAAAGTGCTCACCTGACGGCAGGTCAATCATTATTTCCTGAAACTGAATGTTTTTCAGTTTCAGTGCCACACGCACGCGATAGGTCGCTAAAGAGCGCCAATTGCCATAGAGTAAAACGCTCATTTTTGAATCCTATCCACAAGTAGAAATTAACCAATACCTTATCAGATTCATTCAGAGTTGGCACACAATTTGCTTTGTGATCGTTTAAGGCGCGTTGCCTCAATCATTTGCGAGGGTGTCATCATGAGTGCAGATACATTACCGATTCTGATCAGTCCAGAACAACTTACGGAGCTGAAACAAACATCACCCGTGGTGGTGATTGATACGCGCGATCCTCAGGCGTATGCCGAGGGTCATATTGAGGGTGCTGTAAATCTTCGCGAAATTTTCACATATTTGGCTACCTCGACTCCCGAGGGGCTCCTTGCACTGAAAGAAAGTTTTGCAGCGCAATTGGGGCAAGCAGGGATTTCAGGCAAAGAAATCGTCGTTTTCTACGAAGACTCAATGACGAGTGGTTATGGGCAGTCATGTCGTGGCTATTACTTGCTGACATGGTTAGGTTATCCAAAGGTCAAAGTTTTGAATGGTGGGTTGTCAGCCTGGATAGCGAAAGGTTTGCCTACCTCGACTGAGGCCACACTACCAGTGGCCTGTGCGTTCCCGGCAGACCTGGTATCTCCCGATGTGATGGTCACCCTTGAAGATGTCAAAGCCGCACTCGGAACGCAGACTGTCATGATGGATGTCCGTGATGTCGACGAGTGGATTGGTGACAGTTCTTCGCCCTATGGCAAAGATTACGCCCCAAGAAAAGGGCGACTGCCTGGTGCAAAATGGGTTGAGTGGTATCGCTTTATGAAACCTTCGGCACAGGGACCAATATTCAAGTCGCCGGACGAAGTCTTGGCGGAATGCGCTACGGCAGGCATTGCACCAACAGATGAAATTTATCTCTATTGCTTTAAAGGTGCCCGTGCATCGAATACTTTTCTTGCTTTGACTCAAGCAGGATTTCAAAATGTACGCATGTACTTTGGCTCGTGGAATGAATGGTCCCGAGATCCTGGACTGCCGATCGAGTCTGGCTTGCCGTTTAAAGCTGCGGCGTAAAGATCACTGTTAAAAGCTTGATATCATTGCAAAAACTCAGAGATAACGCTATTACGGAAATCTAGGGTTTTTGCATCACTACATTCATAAAAAATGATAAAGCTTGTTGTTTTCTTATGGCTACAAAAATTCGACTCGCAGTTACTCAGGATACTTCCGCAGTGACGGACTGCATTTGCCAAGCGTTCATACATTACATTCCTCGTATAGGAAAGCAACCTGGGCCAATGCTTGATGATTATCAGGTACTCATTAATCAGGGCATCGTCTATGTTGCCTGTCAGTCAGAAGAGATCGTTGGCGTATTAGTCATGAAGCAGACAGAGCAAGGGTTTTGTATTGAGACGATAGGTGTGCATCCCCGCACCCAGGGTCTTGGCGTTGGAGGACTATTGCTTTCATTCGCAGAGGCACAGGCAAAACAATCAGGTTATGCATCAATTTATTTATCGACACATAAAATGATGCACGAAAGCCAGGCGATTTACGGGCACTTTGGCTATGTGGAGTTCGATCGTCGTATTGTCAACGGATATGACAGAATTTTTGTTCGCAAGCAGCTCTAGTGTGACGCCAGACTGACTTGCTTCATTTGCTCATTAACGTGCATCTTTGGGTCTGCCGCCTTTCGGCCAGTCGTTTTCTTTGCCGGGATGGACGGGACGAGGCTGATGGGTAAAGTATTGCGAGACGTCCAGAGCTTCTTGTTGTGTGAGCGAGTTATCCAGCCCCAGCGGCATGTTGGCAATGACAAATGACGCCGCAGTGTAGGGTCGGGCCATGCCGGCGCCATCATTAAACGAATCGTCGCCCCAGAGTGGCGGGAAAACATATTTATTAGGCTCGCTTTTCAGTCCCAGTCCATTTGCGCCATGACAGGCCGCACATTTTTCTGCATAAACGGTTTTGCCATTTAGTGCATCCGGGATTAAGTTCTGGTCAATTTTCCCCTCGCCCCGGCCCTTTGCATTTGATCCGGTTGGTACGCCTGTTGAAATGAACTGCATGTAGGTCAGGATACTCGTCATTTCCGTCGAGTCGTATGGGATTGGTTTGCCATTCATGGACCGCTCAAAGCAATCATTGACACGGTCCGCCAGCGTGATGACTTTTGCGGACCTCGCAGAATAGGCTGGGAATACACCCCAAAGACCAGCCCAAGGGGCTGCATGTGGCTTTGTACCGCCATTCAGATGGCAGCTCGAACAGTTCAGTCCATTGCCGACATTGTTGGGCAACATCACGCGCGTTTCAGTCAGGATTTTGTGTCCTTGTCGTATTGCGTCTCCAACTGGACCAGACGGGGCGTCAGAAATACTGATCACTTTGATGTCTTGCTCCTGGCTTGTTTGACCGAAAGCACAATGCGCGATGAGAAGACTAGCTAATGCGATGCTTATTTTATGAATCATAATTAACCTCTTTCACGACCCCAGAGTGACATTATGGGTTCTGCACACTTTCATAGATTTTCAGGCATGAAGAATAGATTTGGGACTATTAAGAATAGGTGAATTTTCATAAGTTTGTTTACATTCTTCATTCAGAAATCGATCGAGATTTTTTACGATGTCCCGTTCGATCCTTGATTTGAATGCAGCCAAAATAAACACGAGTTGCACAGTAATTTCGAATTTACTCTGAGTGACCCACAGGCTGCCTTGAACGCCTGGCCGTGTGAAACAAACTTCGTCTTCCGCTATCCCCTCCTCATATACACAGGTCATACCAAAATTCTTTTCTACTTCTTCGGCCCAATGAAAAGCGATTTTTCGCGCCTTGGCTAATCCAAGGGAATGTGCTCGCAAGATATAAAGATCAGCCACTGGGTTCTCCGTGATTATAAGTAGGTTGGTGCGATAAGAAGGGACTCAGCATTTTCAGGATACGCCTTTGTGACGCTGCATTTGCGCCAATCGTGCAGATTCAATCAATTACGAATTTATATTTTCTTTTTACGAGTCTATGTCTGCTAACGAACAGATGGATATGCAGCAAGATGACATTCTCGGGACAAGTCATGCATGTGTTGGTTTATTTAAGCCAATTTCGTTCAATCTAGTCAGGAGAATAAATTGGTTACCGTAAAGAAAAAAAGTCCGCCCCAGCCTGTACGCCAAACCGCCGCGCAATTGCGTCGAGCGAATGGCGAGCCAACTAAACGCGCTACAAAGGCAAGTGCCGCAGGGCATGACGAAGTTGCGGATCTTTCGTTCACAGAACATGCTGACCCAGCTTCTTCTGCCAGCAAACCGGCATTTGCAGGGGATAACCGTAGCAACAGCCTGGTTGCCCGTGGCAAAGATATGATTTCCGAGGATGCGGGTGGAGTTGCAACCGCAGCGGCAATCGTTGTAGGTGCTGCGTTGATTGAGATTGAACTGATACCTGGTCTCATCATTGGAGCGGGTGCCATATTACTGGGCAAGTTTTTCCCTGAAATGAGTGGCTATGTTCGGCCCGCGGTTAAGAGTGTTGTGCGTGCCGGTTTTTCCGCAACTCAAAAAATGCGTGAAGTCATGGCTGAGGCGAGTGAGCAGGTTCATGACTTGGTCGCCGAGGTAAAGCAGGAGCAGGAGCAAGCACTGAATGTAAAGAAGGGACATGTCTCTGACAAGGCGCGCGTCGCTGCAGGCGATTCGCCTGTGTATTGACGTGAACACACATTCACATCGCGCAGTGAGACAAGCTAGGGTTGTCCATCATGTCTCTGGTCGAATGCGCATCAAGGTCATAGATGCTCAGGCTGAGGCTGAGGCTGAATTTTTCAATGAAGTGCAGCGCGCGATTGGCACTTTGCCTGGTGTGGTGTCTGTTCGCGTCAATCCGTTGTCATCCAGTATCGTTGTAGATTACAGGCCTTCTGACACCATTTTCCATTCTCGACTTCATCAGAGTCCAGAGGTCAGTACTTTGCTTTGTCTGGATGGTGAAGAATCACTTGTGGCAGCAATTGATGGTGTAGTGGCCGAGGGAGTACGGTACCTGGAACAGCATTCGCGCATAGCGGAATCCATCGTTTCTACTGCTGAACATCTGGACTCTAGTTTGCGCAAGGTTAGTGATGGTTATTTAGACCTTAAAGTTTTGTTGCCCTTGGGTGTAGTCGTGGCAACCTCCCTGCACAAGGGACGTAGCAGAGGGACGCCTATGTGGCTCAGTTTGAGCACATTCGCGTTCAACACATTTCTGACCTTGCATCGCCAGCGTATTGACAGCGCTGATGCCCGGGTCCCAACGCGGAGTATTCGGCGTGCATGACTTGCAAAGTTACGCTGGGTCAACCGCTGTAACCCCAGTATTCAAGGTTCTACATGAGGTGCCGGGTCGCTGCCGAATGAGGGTCTCACGTTTGAGAGCAGATCGCTTGATGCGAGAGCATGTAGAAAAACGGCTAAAGGCCAGCCCTTTGGTAAGCAATTTCCGATTTAACCTTGCATGCGAGTCGGTCACGGTCGAGTACCAAGGAGTGATCGAAACCCTTATTGAATTGCTACAAGACACGCGAGATCTCGCAGTCCTTGATGACAATCAAGATATTACCCTCAAGGCCTTACCGGCGACGGACAGTCAACAACCTCTGAAAGCGTTAGCGTTGGCAGGCGCGGCACTTGTGCTGGGCCCAGTAGCGGGTACGACGTTTTCTCTGGGTTTGATCTTGCTCACGGGAATGCCGATATGGCGCCGTGCTTTGCATGTTGTTTTCTATGAGCGAAGATTGAATGTCGACTTTCTCGATGGTCTCGCATTAGTCATTGCAGTACTGCGCCAACAACCTCGTACAGCTGCATTAATGGCATTCATGGTGCATTTGGGTGATGTTGTGCGCGAACTTACCGCACGTCAATCTCGCGGACATATACGCCACTTGCTCGATTTTCAAACCGTCCAAGCACGACGTCTTGATGCGGATGGCACTATCACCATGGTTGCCGCGCAGACCCTTAAAGCCGATCAGATGGCAATGATGCTGGCAGGTGACCTGGTACCTGCAGATGGACGCGTCAGTAGTGGGATTGCCTCGGTGGATCAGCGGCATATTACTGGAGAGTCTTCGCCTGCAACACGGCGTATCGGCGATATGGTGTTTGCAGGTTCTTCGGTCGTCGAGGGTTCGATCACCGTAACAATCACACAGGCGGGTGCAGACACGGTTGTGTCCAAAATCGTTGAATCCATAGAGTCTGCACCCGTTGGCGATACCAGAATTCAGAACTACGCTGAACAATTTGCTGACAAACTGGTAGCACCCCTACTGGGTGCCAATATCGCGTTACTCGCGGCAACAGGTAACGTCGACCGCTTTATGTCACTGGCGATCGTTGACTATGGCACCGGAATCAGAGTCGCCGCACCAACCAGCATATTGTCCTCGATGACACGCGCTGCGCGAGAAGGCATTCTGATTAAGAGCGGACGCCATGTTGAGCAGTTGGCAACGTTGCGTGGCATAGCCTTCGATAAGACCGGCACGTTAACGTGTGGCCAACTTGCCGTGCTGGATGTGCGGTCATTTAGTCCCGGGCTGAATTCCGACACCATATTGCAACTGGCCGCAGCTGCTGAAACACAACTACGTCATCCGGTCGCACGTGCTCTTGTCTTGCACGCTCGAGAAGTGCGTGGTTTGGACTTGCCAATCTGTGACAACGTAGAGTTTGTGATCGGGCTAGGCGTGGCAGCTGAAATCTCAGGACGCCGTGTTCATATCGGTAGTGAGCGTTACCTGCGCCAGCTCGGTATCTCAACGAGTCAGTCACGCAGTTACTTGAGCGAAGCTGAAAGCATGGGCCATATTGGACTGCTCGTCGCCCTTGATGACAGTCTGATAGGAGCGATCACCTGTAGTGATGAACCACGGCCTGAAGCACGAGCCGTCATTGCAGGCTTGCGACAGCGTGGTGTGCGAGAAATAGTTATGTTGACAGGGGACCGGGAGGGCGTCGCCAGACGCATCGCCCAGTCGGTTGGGATTGACAAGGTCTATTCTGAGGTACTGCCGCACGAAAAAGCTGAGATTGTGCAGGCTTTGCGCACCGCCAATGGCCCATTTGCAATGATTGGTGATGGCGTGAACGACTCCCCGGCTCTAGCGCAAGCCGACATTGGTATTTCGCTGGTTGACGGTGCCGATATAGCGCGTGCGGCTGCTGATGTTGTGCTGATGGAAGAAGGGCTGCACCTGCTATTGCCCGCTATTGACATCAGTCGCGACGCTCTGGCTTTAGTACGTCAGAATTACACATTGATCGCGGGCGCCAACACATTGGCTCTGGCGCTAGCCCTGCCAAGCGGTTTGATGTCGCCCGTTGCTTGTACGCTGTTGAGCAATGGATCAGCGCTATTAGCAACAATGAATGCGATGCGCCCGCTCATGGTCTCCAGAAAAAGAGGTTTGCTGACGCTTGAGAGTAGCCGACTTTAGCTTTGCCTAACCGAGTTGACCTATAAAAGTCTTTATCCCCCGCAAAAACATCTCGACTGCAATTGCGACAAGAATTAACCCCATCAGTCTTTCAATAGCCATGACAACCCGGTCGCCTAATATCCGTTGAATGCGGTCGGCCAGAACCAGCACCACTGCGCACACAATCATCGTCACCAGTAACGCCATCACCCACTCAAGTCTGCGGTCAGGGGCTTGACTCACTAGTAGCATCACTGTCGCCATTGCAGAGGGGCCTGCCAGCGCAGGAATAGCAAGCGGAACGATGAACGGCTCATCTTCTGGCGATGAAGCTGCCGTATCAATGACCGCAGAAGGAAAAACCATACGTAAGGCGATTAAAAACAATACAACCGCGCCTGCAATTTGCAGGGATAAATCACTTAGATTAACAAGCTCGAGAAACTGCTTGCCTAAGAACATGAACGTTAGCAGCAAGCAAAATGCAATGAAGACTTCCCGCAAAATAATGCGCGCGCGTCTTGGTGAAGACACGCTGCGCAAACTGTTTATGAAGATAGGGATATTGCCGATCGGATCCGTGATCAGCAAGAGAAGTATTGTGGCGGAGACAAAGGTATATCCCATGAGGGGGGTAGTAGGAGGATCGCCTGTAACCGTTATTGCTTTTGAAATTCAAAGCATGACGCCACATTTGGAATCGCTATAAATTTTGGTGTGGCTTGTGTAAAACAGAGATCCATTGCATTTGAGGTTGTTAGCTCGAATGTGCCTGAACCATTCTCATTAACAAATACCCCACCTTTCAAATCCTTTTTAAAAGCGCCTGCGACTAATTCTTTATAGTTTTTGGAGGATATGATGCCGCTAAAATTTCTACCTTCTACTTTTTCTATTGTTAGGGTGTATTCATTTTTTTTAAATACGACATTCGCTTTGTCAGGATGATTATCCGGGTGGTGCAATCCGCCGCCAATAACGGCAGAATTGCTTGTGCCTTTCCACGTGCCAACAATTGAATTTGCATTTTGGGATAGCACTGAACTGGAAAAGAAAACTGACAAAATAAGAAGTAAATATTTAAATTTCATGTAAGCCGCCAAATTGGAAGAAGTGAATATTGTTTAATTACAGACAAAATTTGTCCGTATGCCTTTACAGTTAAAAAGAATAACCTAATCCAACCAAGAATTGGTAAGTACTCAGGTTTTGGCTCGTTGAGATATTCGTAGTACTTGAATTACTGAATCCTTCACCGGATTTGGAGGCGCTGTTGCCATTAGAGGAGTAGCCTTGTTTCAATGTTCCATAGCCCATGTAGTTAGCCTCTACATAAGCATATAAACCACCAGTAATGATTTGTTTGTAGCCAAGGCCTATCAAGTATCCGCCTGCAGTTTGGTTGTCAGAGATACCCGCAGTAGTGGTAGGAATCGTGGTTGATTTACCTTTCGCATTGATTGTTACGCTCGTGGCCCGGTTTTCCTGCTCGCTAACTTGGCTATATCCAGCTTTGAGATATACCAATTTATCTTTATCGATTAAGTAGCCTGGGCTGATGAATAAATTATAGCGATTAGACAATTGAGTACTCGAACCACTCGTCGACATGCTTGTACCTGAGGGTATTAAATTGCTCCCCGGAGCATTTAATACATCAGCGTGTCTGGCAGGACTTGTTTGCGATAGTGCTGAATAATCCGCACCTATACCAATCAGCCAAGAGGAGTGGACTTGCCAGTAATAGCCCAGACCCAGCATTAAAGGTGCACCACCAAATGTTTGATTAGAGCTGCTAGTGGTTACATCCATCCCGTCGAAAGGGATTTCAACTGAAGAGCCATTAATATTTGAAAGCTGATTGCTTTCATAGCCCGTAGAAATCTGCCCATAAAAACCCGCAAAGGGTGTCTGAGCTAAAGCCGAGCCAACAAAGGCACTTAAGAGCGCGCCTAAAAATAATTGTTTTTTCATTTTTTGAATTTTTCCCTAGGTGTTAGTAAAAAATAATCTATGAATTTGTTGTGAATCGTAAAATGTACAGCACAAATCAAGTTGTTTTAATTTATCCAGATAATTCTGGCTGAAGGTTCAGATGGAGCGCGCCAATATTGCCCTAGGCCAGCCAGGAGGATGAGCGACTCCGTGTGATGAACCATCAACAAGAAAAAGAGCAGCCATCCAATTTCGGAAAAAAATTAAATCTGACTCTGAAGATAAGTAAAAAATTAAATTTGCTTGATTTCATATCAAACTAGAGCGCATGCCGATGTGAACCGCCAAGTTATTTTTTAAGGACTGCCATGCAGGATGCACCGTCATGGCCTTTAATCCACCACTGGCATTGATCCATTGTAGAAAACCGACCAAATTCAGATCCCGCCCAATTTATGGCGACAAACTCATATTCGCCAGCGAAAGCATGATTCATACAAGTCAATATGATTAAAAGCGCCAAGTAAATTTTTTTTTTCATAGAATCTCTACTTTTAATTCTTTCATAATTCTAATTCTCCTTTGGTTTACCGTTTGCTCGCAAAGTTTTTGTGCTTAATCAAACAGCACAAACAGTAAATTTAACCTCTGCGCCCCAAAACGCGCATGGGTATACGGTGAATGTGTATTTTCCAGCATGAGGAGCTATAAAACTAAGAACGCCTGGTTTTTGTGAGCTTTCTATGAATTTATAACTAGCATCTGATACGGTCGGATTGATTGGTTCCCAGGCCTGCCCGGACCAACCGAATAATTTGACACTAATTTTTTGGCCAGCACCGAAATTCCCATAAAAATCTGTTCCCCGACCTTTATAAGACCAGCATGTGGCGCCACGCTCAAAAGTAATGGCTTTAGTTATCGGCGTGTTGCAAGACGAAGCGAGTACATACGGCTGCACCAAACTTAAGCCAATCAAAGCAAGTCCTAATTGGACGTTCCATAGATATTTTTTCATTTTTAGTAAGAATTTTCAGTAAGAAATAAATATATTGGGATGCACGTTAATCGATGATTCATTATTACGTATTTAATGAAGTCCCATACAGTTCGCATAATACGTGACGGTGGCAGGCCAATCTGAAAATACGCCTTTGACGCCAACTTGCTTAGTCAGCGCATCTAAAACATCATAAATTTGTCCGTCGGAGTAAATA
>CAINDJ010000111.1 GCA_903847325.1 uncultured beta proteobacterium
AAGTTACTCCCTCAGACGGCTAAGCAGATTGAACGGCTGACAAACCTGAAACTGGCCATCGCGCCCATCAAGGCCCAGGCGGAGCAGTTTGCCATACCAATTGTGTTTTTCGTGACAAAGCAGCAGCAGGCGATTATCGAAAACGCGATTGAGGCAGCAGCGGGGGACGCTCGGAATGACAAACAGTCAAAGGCACAACGTCGTGCCGGAGCGATTACGGAAATAGCAAGCCAGTTTATGGAGGGTGAAAAATGCCGGATGTAAAACCACTTACAAAAAAGCAACTTGCGGTACTCGATGATTTGTTTGCCGATGGACTTGAAGAACAGCAGGTTTTCAGCAGTCGCACGCATAGCACGTCCGAGTTTTGTTTTATTGACCAGGATTAATAAGCCTGACATCACGACCAAAGCCATCACGATGATGACGATTTCTTTGCCGGTGATGGTCGCACCCGTTGTAAAGATATCGATCGGGTCCGAGGGTAAAAGCTCCGGGAATATCAGGGGATTGCGTGACCAGATGATCATTGCAAGGGTTTGCAGAATGATCGACACGCCAATCGCGGTAATCAGGGGAGCCAGGCGTGGAGCATTACGCAGCGGTCGATAGGCGACGCGCTCAATCGTATAGGACAGCAGCCCGCATACGCTCATGGCAATCAGTGTAGCGATCACTAAGGTCAGCCAGTCGGGCAGGCCGGGGGCGACGATTTTCAGGCCGGCGATGGTGGAGAGCGCCGTGAGCGCGCCAACCATCAACACCTCGCCATGGGCGAAGTTGATGATGCCTAAAATCCCGTACACCATGGTGTAACCGAGGGCGATCAGTGCGTAGATACTGCCGAGCACCAATCCATTCATGACCTGCTGGATGAAAATATCCATGAACACTCTCTAAAAAACACGGCACCGCAAAGATTCTGCGGTGCCGCGTGGTCAGCTCCATATGGTCAGCTGAATATTGCTTATTTACATCTTAACGATATCAAGAACAGCTTTCTTTTTGTCTTTGAATTCGTACAGCGTGATGATGCCTTCTTTCATGTCGCCTTTTGAGTCAAACGCAACATTGCCGATCAGGCCGTTGTAGTTGGTCGTAGGCATTTGAGCCAGGATCGCAGCAGGTGCGGTCGAATTCGCACGCTTCATTGCATCGGCAATCACATAGACGGCGTCATAGGTGAATGGTGCGTAGATCTGAACGCCAGCGTTGAAACGGGCTTTGTAAGCCTTTTCAAAGTCAGCGCCTTTAGCCATTTTGGACAAGGCCATGCCGGCTTCTGAGCAGATGATGTTTTCGACCGCAACGCCAGCGAGTTCAGCAACTTTGTCGGTACACATACCGTCACCACCAACGATCTTGGCTTTGATGCCGAGTTCGCGTGCTTGTTTGGCCAGTGGGCCGCCGGTTGCGTCCATGCCGCCGTACATGATGACTTCAGGTTGTGTGCCTTTGACTTTGGTCAGAATGGCTTTGAAGTCTGTCGCTTTGTCGTTGGTGGCTTCGCGTGCAACAACGGTCATGCCGTTTGCTTTGGCAGTTTTTTCAAACTCGTCAGCCAGACCTTTACCGTAGGCGGTTGCATCATCAATGATGGCAACTTTCTTGGCTTTCAGGCCTTTTGATGCATAGTTAGCCAGTGCTGGGCCCTGCTGTGCGTCGGTGGCGACGACACGGTAGGTGGTCTTGAAACCCTGCTTGGTGTAGTCAGGATTGGTCGACGATGGCGAAATCTGGGTAATACCCGCATCGCTGTATATCTTTGCGGCTGGGATCGACACGCCTGAGTTCAGGTGACCGACTACGGCTGCGACTTTAGCGTCAACCAGTTTCTGGGCAACGGCTGTACCTGTCTTTGGATCGCCTGCGTCGTCTTCAGCAACGAGCTCAAGTTTGACTTTTTTGCCGTCAATGACCAGGCCGGCTTTGTTGATTTCTTCGACAGCCAGTCGTGCGCCGTTTTCGTTGTCTTTGCCCAGGTGGGCAATCGCGCCCGTCAGCGGACCAACGTGTCCAATTTTGACGACTACGTCTTGTGCGCTGGCAGTATTGCCTGCAGCGAGGATGGCCAGTGCTGCAGCAAAAGGCAGGACTTTGAACATTTTGTTTTGCATGGTTGAACTCCGTCGGAATCAGATTGCGGATATCGCAATCATGATCTTACTGCTTAATAGTCCGTAAATTCGCGAAAAAACCTATAAAACAGGGAATTCCCTAGGGGCCCAGTTTTAAGGAACTGAGTCGGTGCATGAATAATGCGTGCAAACAACAGGCGCACTTTTTTGGACCTTATTTGGCACAATTTTGAGGCCAGTCTATTGGGCACGATGTGGCTCTGGTGTGGGCCCGATGACGCACCGAAAAATTGTTATTCGCCACGCATGGCGTGTTCACCTGCGATTTTGCCAAATACCGCACCGCGCATCACTGAGGTCGCACCTGTATAAACCTGATGGTACAGACCCGTTGCTTCGCCCGCAGCGTACAAACCTGGGATCGGGCGGCCATCCTGGTCAACCACCTGACTGCTTGAATTGATCTTGATGCCTCCGTAGGTAAAACAGATCCCCGGGATGATGGGGTAGGCCATAAACGGACCCTGATCGATCGGGCGCGACCAGTGCGATTTAGGGATCTTCAGGCCTTGTGTGGCTAGCCCGTCGATTTCCAGTGGTTTGAATCCTGCACCAGACGGGCAGCTTTCATTAAAGGCTTGCACTGTGCGCTCAAGGTCTTTTGCCGGCAGCCCACAGGCGATTGCAAGCTCAGTAAGTGTGCTGCCTTCAAAGGCGGGCATATCTGTGCGAATGCTTTTTTTCCAGTTCGGGACATCGTGAATTCGCTGGTCAAAAATAACGTAGCAAATCCCGTCCGGTTGCTCGCCAATCGCGCGCGAGATGTGGTCGTAATTGACGTCGACCGGGCCAGGGGCCTCATTGAGGAATCGTTCACCGAATTTATTAACCAGAATGCCGTAGGTGAAATTCATCACCAGTGCTTCGGTCGCGCCTGAGCGAGGATCAAGCGGCTCGGCATGGTATGAGCTGAAATCTCCCGCAGGTGCGGCGCCTGCGTTGAGCGCCATGCGGATGCCTTCGCCTTTGTTGTAATAGCCGCCTTTGGCAACCGGGCGTACAAATTTTGCAGCCTGTCCCAGGTACTGGGTCAGCATTTCCGGATTACCTTGAAATCCACCGGAGGCGATCACGATGTTTTTCCCCTGCAGGACGCGCTCGATCCCTACACGGTCTGTAATGGTTAGTTGCACGGCGGTTTGCTCGCCTGCTCGCTCAGTGCGGCGTTGCAAACTGCGTGCGGTCGTTTCGTATAAACAGGTCACGCCTTTTTTTAACGCATAGGTGCGTAGTGCTTCGATCATGGCCAACCCGCCGCCAACAGGCATGAGCCTGGGTGCAGCCGCGGTGACAAAATAGGTCGGTAAAAAATCAAACCGGATGCCAAAGCTTTTTAACCAGGCAACCGTTGGGCCTGCGCCCTCAGCAAGCGTAGAGACGATCTCGGGATCTGGCATGCCATGCGCTTTAACGTAGGGCGGCCAATCGGCGTAGGGGGCACTGGCGGCTTCGATAATGTTTGGGTCAAGATGAAAGCCTGCGTTGGAGACCAGGCGCTCTTCAAAATCATCGCTGACTTCGGTTTCGCTTTTCATCCGGAAGTAGGATTCAGTCCAGCGCGTATTGCCCCCAAAATCAGCCTCCGGAGAGCGCTCAAGCACCACAACGCTTGCACCACAATCTGCCGCCGCAACCGCCGCCGATAGTCCGGCGATACCGCTGCCGATGACGATCAGATCGTATGGAATGTTTTCTGCGGTTGACGTTGATGCAGTTTTAATCTGTGATGTGTTTGAAGCCTGCTGCATGACCGTGTCTCCATGAATCTGGTTTTAATTTTTATTTAATTATTTCCCAATTGTGCCGCCTAATGACACTGAGCACATCAGATTTTTGAACAATCACGCTACGAAACTCGAATACAAGCGATTGATGAATATCCCTACAAACAGTTTTTCGCTTATTGTTATAGCAACCGCCATCAGAGCGGGAGTATAAAAAATACAAGGAGAATATATGTTGCGACGCAAAAGAGCGCTGCTGATGACCATGGGGTTTGCGCTTGCCTGCTCAATCTCAGTGGCCCAGGCTCAGAGTCAAGGACAGAACCCGGCATTGAGTCAGTCAAATACGGAGCCCTACCCCTCACGCCCTATCCGCCTGATTGTTGGCTTTCCCGCGGGCGGTGCCTCGGATGTTGCAGCACGCGCGATCGCAGGTCGCATGGCAGAACTGCTCGGCCAGCCTGTCGTGGTGGAAAACAAACCAGGTGCGGCGGGAAATATTGGCTCTGAGATGGTTGCCAAATCAAAGCCTGATGGCTATACCTTGTTGTTTGGCACCATTTCGTCTTCGATTAATGGGAGCCTGTATAAAAATCTGACCTATGACCCGGTGAAGGATTTCACTGCGATCTCGCAAGTCACCTCCACGCCCTTTTTATTAGTGGTCAACCCCGCATCTCCCTATCGCTCCGTGAAAGACATCATTGATGCCGCCCGTGCAGCGGGTAGCGCACAAAAACTACCTGACTACGCCACAGCAGGGAATGGCTCGGGCTCACACTTATTCATGGAGCTGTTTACTTCGATGGCAGGGATTAAGTTATCGCACGTGCCATATCGTGGCGCAGCACCCGCGATGGCGGATGTGATGGGTGGGCAGGTGCCGATTGCGTTTGACAACATCCTGACCACGCTTGCTCAAGTGCAGGGTGGCAAGCTGCGCGCACTCGCGGTGAGCACCACGCAACGCTCAAGCGTTGCACCGGACATTCCAACAATGTCCGAGTCGGGTGTGCCAGGTTATGACGCTACCGCCTGGTTTGGTTTGTTTGCACCGGCGGGTACGCCTGTCGCGATTGTGAACAAGATCGCGCAGGCCACACAAAAATCCGTCCGTACGCCCGAGGTCCGTGCGAGCTTATTGAAGTCGGGTGCTGAGCCTGTCGGCTCAACGCCAAAAGAATTTGATACGTTCTACAAAGCGGAAGTCGCCAAATGGGCACGCGT
>CAINDJ010000112.1 GCA_903847325.1 uncultured beta proteobacterium
GCAGATGCTTTGCTAGTCGGCAGTGGAGCAACGGTTGGTACGATCAATAACACGGGAACAATTAATCACAGTCCAATGTTTACCAGTCCGGTAGACGGACATGAGGCGTATTTCTCAGGGATAAATAACCAGGGCACGATCAGCGTCATTACCAATACAGGTACGCTCGCAACGAACGGTGGTTACGGTATCAACAACTCAGGCACCATTACTACGCTAAACAACCAGCAAGGTGATTTGGCACTCAAGGGTACTTTGCCGACAAATTACAACACCATTATTAATAGCCCGACTAACTACGGTAAGCTTGCTGTCACGAACGCAAACGGCACGACTAATTTTGGTATCTATCAGGGCTCCGTGATACCGAGTGGAACGACAACTTACGCAGCTGTTATGAGCGGAGTCACAGCGAGCAATGTAGCATCGACTTCTGGTACGTATGGTGGCGGGCTGGTCACAACGAAATGGACATTGAAAAACTCTTCAGGTACTACCTGGGATTTAGTCACAAATCCTACCGTTGTATCCGCTGCGCCAGTTGTCTCTAATAGTGCCGCGGGTAGCAGTCTAGCGAATCAGATTCTTGTGACTTATTCGGCCGCAGCCGCAAGTCCGGCAAACAATAGCGGTTCTGGCTCTGGCTCTGGCTCTGGCTCTGGTTCAGGTTCAGGTTCAGGTTCAGGTTCAGGTTCTAGCTCCAGTAATTCTGGAGCATCCCCGTCGAATCCCGTACTTCAGAGCGGCACTACCCTTGTTGCTGCAGTGCAGTCCCTTACAAGTAATCAGGTCAATCAATTGGCCGGTGTGCACGCGGAGGGCTATTCATCCAACATGACGATTGGGCTTGAGCAGATGAAAACTGTCGCCAATACCGTAATGGATCGTATTCATAAACCAGTATCGGATAGTAATTCGAATTCTGTATCTTATGAGCTCGATGCGGGGAGATATGTCTGGGCAGATGTGGCTGGCTTTACTGGTACAGTCAATAGCTATAACGGGTTAGCTGGGTTTGGATATAACTCCTATTACGGCGTGATCGGAGTAGATTTGTTTCGCAACCAGACAGGTGGACTGGGTATCTACGGTGGCGCTGGTAACTCTTACATGACCCAAAGCACGCAAGTCTCCCAGAGCTTTAATAACAACACGGGGTATGTCGGTATGTATGGCGGCATGTATCTCGCCAGTGATGTAAAGCTTTCTGGTGCGCTGGGTTATTCCTTTGGCAATTCGAATGCCACACGTAACAATCCCAATGTCGGTAACTTTACTGGCGGTACCGCTTCAGATAGTTATTCCAGTAATGGGGTCTTTGCGGCGATAAAGTTATCCCACAGTATGCTGATTGGTGAGAAATTTACACTCACCCCCTTTATTGGTGGATCGTATTCACAGTTGAATACAGGAGCCGTCAGCGAGTCAGGTGGCGGTGATTTTAATTATTCAATTAACGCAGCCTCTTCTTATCAGACGATTACGTTTGCCGGAGCAGAATTCGTGCAGCCACTTAAGGAAATTGGTGACAATAATCTGTCGGCGGTTGGTTTTTATCGATTCTCCTATAACTGGTCAGCGAATACTGACTCGGCACATAGTGTGACAGCGAATAGTTCAGCTTTTGGCACATTTAATCAGGTCGGTGCGAATATGGGACCAGTCAGTAATTTATTTGGATTGGGCTTGCAGGGCCAGCTTTCAAAAGACGTCTCCTTGCGTATTGGAGCAGTGGCGGCAGTGAATTCAAACGGTACACAGTACGGTGGTGGCGGTGAGCTTAGATTGCGTTTCTAATCAGTTGAGCGACATTCATTGGTATGTATCCAGTTAATAAGGAACCCATCTGCATGCTTACTTCTATTATTCGTTTTGGTATTGCTGTATTTTTTTTGACATTGATTGCAGCTTGTTCACATTATGAATACTATCCGCCTGCTACTGAAGCAGGTCGCCAATGTACTGTTCAGTGTGCTGCGGTTCGCGAGATGTGTATCAGTAACGAAAATAGTCGTGCACAAAATGATAAAGCCTCTTGTGAACAACGTAATTACAGGAATTATCAGCAATGCATGCGACGCGCAGAGGATAGGGATGATGCAAAGGCTTGCGCACGTGCGCAGCCAACCTGCTATGCAAACGCGAACAACTTTCGCTGTGAGGAAAACTATCGTTCCTGTTATGTAAATTGCGGCGGTAAGGTTATGCTTGTTGAGGATAAATAACGAGCGCATAGCTGGTACTTCTTCCTCCCGACTCTGACTTTGCGAGTACCCCCCGCGTCAACAATTCATTGATATCTCTGAGTGCCGTGTCAGAAGAGCATTTGCAAAGTGCTGTCCATTTTTTGTTCGTCAACTTGCCTTGAAAGTCATGCAGCATCAAATTCAGAACTTTTATTTGTCGTTCATTAAACGGCGTCGTAATCCAGCGCTGCCAAAAACTTGCTTTTGATAAAACCTGGGTGAGTGTTTCATCAGCGTATTTCAATGCCCGTAAGAGACACGATAAAAACCAGGTTAACCATTCGGTAACTTCGAGATTGCCCTTTTGTGTCTTTTCCAGTAATTCGTAATAGGTTTTACGTTCCTTTTGAATTTGTGCTGAGACACTGTAAAAGCGTTGGGAGCTAAGGTCTGCCCGTGCAAGCGCCAAGTCACTGATCGCTCGTGCAATGCGACCATTTCCGTCGTCGTATGGATGGATCGTCACAAACCATAGATGCGCAAGCGCTGCTTTCAGTATCGGATCTGTGTCGTCAGGCTTGTCAAACCACGAGAGGAAGACTGCGATTTCGCGACCTAAGCGTGGTGCTTCTGGCGCCTCAAAATGCACGCGCCGACGCTGTATTGGTCCAGAGATTACTTGCATCGGACCGTCTTGATCTGTACGCCATGAGCCTGTGCTGATAGACGACATGTCGCTGCGGGCAAACGGGAAAAGTCCTTCGTGCCATCGGTGCAAGCGTGCTTCGGTCAGCGGTTTGGCGTGGTCAGCTGTCGCATCCAGGACCATATCTACGACACCTTCGACGTTTCGGTCTGTTGGAAGAATACCGCCAATATCCATTCCCAGGTGATTTGCTACAGATGAACGAACCGTATCGTAGTCAAGGCGCTCTCCCTCAATTTCACTCGTTTTTACCGCATCAAGAGTCAATGCCTCAAGGTTGACTCTTGATTGCGAACTGATGCCCTGATCGCGCATTCGCCCTGTCAAGCGCCCAAGGCTTTGATGAACTTGGCCAAGTAAAGGCATCAGTTGGGCGTGGTTGTAACGCCATGATGGCCACTCATCCTGTTGCCAAATATATAGTTTATTACCGCTATTCATACGGTGATTAAATGCTTTATTCACCGCAAAGTCAATATTCAGTGCGCATTATGCGGTGAATATCGAGCTATTCACCGCAAAATAGCTATCGAAAGCTAAATCCATATGCTAATTTCTTGTGACAATGTAACTAGTTCATCGCGCAGTGAAATTAAAGGTTTTTTAATGAAAAAGGCGTCACAAACAAGCAGTTCGCACGATCACCAACATGGTCACAACCATGATCACGACCACGAAGGCTCGGAGCTGTCCGATATCGATTTGCGCGTGCGTGCGCTCGAGTCGCTGCTCATCGATAAAGGATATGTGGATCCTGCTGCTCTAGATGCACTGATTGAGACATACGAAACAAAAGTCGGACCCCGTAACGGTGTGCGCGTTGTCGCAAAAGCCTGGCACGATCCTGCGTACAAAAAATGGCTGCTCGAGGATGCGACAGCGGCCATTGCCTCGCTGGGATATACGGGGCGTCAGGGCGAGCACATGGTCGTAGTCGCTAATACACCTGAAGAGCACAATATAGTGGTCTGCACACTTTGCTCCTGTTATCCCTGGCCAGTGCTGGGTTTGCCACCAGCCTGGTACAAGTCAGCGCCTTATCGCTCTCGTTCCGTGATTGATCCCCGTGGTGTGTTGAAAGACTTTGGGGTTGAATTACCGTCTGAGACAAAAATAACAGTCTGGGATTCAACAGCAGAAATTCGCTATTTGGTTTTGCCGATGCGGCCTGCTGGCACAGAGGGATGGACTGAGGATGCACTTGCAGAATTAATTACGCGTAATTCCATGATTGGTTGCGACATTGCCAGAACTCCCGCACAGCTCGCTACGATGAAGGAGGGCTGATCATGAATGGCGTACACGACATGGGCGGTATGCAAGGCTATGGCCCAGTGATTGTTGAGGAAAACGAACCGTTGTTTCATCATCCCTGGGAGCCACGTGCATTAGCAATTGTGCTGGCGATGGGAGCGACAGGTAGGTGGAATATCGACTGGTCGCGCTCTGTGCGTGAAAGTATCCCGCCCGCACTGTACTTGTCGATCAATTATTACCAGATCTGGTTCGAGGGATTAGAAAGACTGCTACTGCAGGCCGGCCTGGTAGAACCACAGGAAATACATTCTGCCAAAGCGTTGGTTCCGCCCGTAGAGGGTGTACGCACCTTACTGAAAGAGAATGTCGCTGCGACCTTGAGCAAAGGTGGTCCGACCGAACGCGCCACCGATACGGCTGCCCGCTTTAGTATCGGTCAGCAGGTCAGAACAAGGAAAATGAATCCACCTACACATACGCGCTTGCCTCACTATTGTCGTGACAAACTCGGTGTGATCACTGCTGTGCATGGCAAGCATGTGTATCCCGATACCAATGCTCTCAGGCAAGGTGAGCAACCTCAGTGGTTATACACCGTGAGTTTTGATGCACACGAGTTGTGGGGTGCAGATACCAGCGCATCATCCGTGCGTGTCGATTGTTGGGAGCCATACCTGATGGCGGTCGCCCAATGAAGTGCCCTGTGAATCTGATCGCGTCCATGCCACTGGCCGAAATCAAATTGGCATTGCCAGGAATACCCCTTGATGAGGATGGGCCTGTATTTCAAGCTCCCTGGGAGGCACAGGCTTTTGCAATGACGCTGGCTTTGTACGAGAAAGGCTTGTTTACCTGGACTGAGTGGGCACAGGCGCTATCGCAGACGATCCGCGCTGCGCAGTCGGCAGGAGATCCCGACACGGGTGAGAATTATTATGAACACTGGCTTGCCGCACTTGAGCGTATTGTGGCTGAAAAAAAACTGGTTGATTCTGCATCGTTGCTTGAGCGTAAACATGCATGGGAACATGCTGCATTACATACGCCGCATGGTCAGCCGATTGTTTTAAAAACTAGTTAAGTGAACAACCTTACGCATCACAGATAACCTGGTATGGATATTTCTGGACTGATCGTATCAGCCCAGGAATATCTATTTAAGCAATGACAGGTTTTGTTGAGACGGTAGTGCTGCCAGTGCGCGCAGACTGATTTGCAGTGTCAATAACGCTACTCACCATTTCAGCGGTCACCGCTGATAATGTCCAACCAAGATGACCATGCCCAGTGTTGTAAAACACATTGGGATGACGACCACGTCCTATACGCGGCATCATGTTGGGCATCATTGGACGCAAGCCCGCCCAAGGTATAACTTGTCTTGTGTTGACACCAGGAAAACATTGCTCCACCCAATCAATCAGCGGCCGGATGCGATCAGCACGTATATCTTTGTTGTAGCCGTTGAATTCGGCCGTACCTGCCACGCGAAATCTATCTGTTCCTAATCGGCTCGTCACGAGCTTTGTTTCATCATCAAGTAGGCTGACGTGCGGTGCCGAGGCTTGACTCTGTGCATCAAGTAAATTGACTGTGATCGAATAACCTTTGACCGGATAGATATTGACACGATCGCCTAGTTTCGACGCGATATCACGACTGGCAACACCCGCACAGACCACGACGCCATCAAATTTAATTTCTTGCTGGTTGTTAGCTTGCAGTAACGTGACGATTGCTTGAGTGCCATTGCTATGAACGTCTGTGACGTCATGCTCAAAAAGCATTTTCACGCCAAGACGCTCAGCCGCTGACGCCATAGCAACAGTAAATTTATGGATATCACCCGTGCAATCGCTTTCGGTGAAATAGCCGCCATAATAATTTCCAGCAAGTGTAGGTTCGATTGTGCGCATTTCTTCCGGACTGACTGCACGGCGATCTAGTCCTCCGGAGGCAAGCATCTTTGATACGCGACCTGCATGATCAAAGCCTTTCTTATCACGATAGATATGCAAGATACCTTGTTTCTTTAGATCGAAATCAATGTTCTCATTTTGAGCCCAGGCAAATAAATTCTCACGCGCAGCGATCGCGAGTTTTGTCGTTTCAATCGTGTTGTTGCGATAGTTAGGGAGGTTTCCAATAAATTCCGCAAACCATGAGAGTTTGTGCCAGCTAGGTTTTGGATTGACCAGCAAAGGAGCATCACTTTTCAACATCCATTTCATACCCTTGAGGATTGTTGACCAGTGATTCCACACCTCGGCATTTGAGGCGGAGAGTTGACCTCCGTTGGCAAACGATGTCTCCATCGCCGAGTAACGGTGTTTCTCAATAAGAGTCACGGCATAGCCGCGTTTTGCCAATGCATAGGCTGTGGTGGCACCAGTAATGCCACCACCAATTACAGCAAATGATTTCATGAGAGCGAGCTCCAAACGTCGATAGGGTGGAGTGCGAAAACCAGATGTTTTCTACACGCCCCCTCTGTTTGGTACCTGAGAGATTCACATTCGCAATGATGGTTGAATGTTTGCTCCTGCGGTGTGCCGTATGACGAATAGCGGCAGCTCTTCAGAGTGCAAGATCCGGATCGGTCCTTTTGCCTGAGAGTTTCCGGGGCGGTTGCTCCTTCGGCGTCTGATGCTGATTGTGCATCGAGATCTCTCCCGATCGGGATTCGTCACGAATTATTACACGCACAGTTTGCTTTTGGCTAGTCTGAAAGATGTTCGGATACAAACTTTCTGAAAAAACTCATGATTGGCGCCTCAGTGGAGCCGGTTAATGTGATGTAGGCAAACTGCGCCGAGGCATTGAGGGCAGGTTTGATTTTCAACTCAATGAGCTTTCCGGTCTTAATGCCAGCTCTTGCGGCGGAAGCGATACCAAGAAAAATAGCATCTGTACGATGAATGGTGTCAATCAAACTCGTTACGTCTTCGCACTCAAGCGTGGTCATGCTTTTAGGATCGGCTTTTGGGCCATATCGTTCGATAATCGTGCGTGCAACTTCATCGGCAAGTGGTGTCGAGGCAATCGGGTATGCAAGCAGATCCTCAAAGCACACATGACGGTATTGAGCGAGCGGATGATCTGCACGGCATATAAAGCCAGCACGTAATTGTTTAAGAAACTCGATATGCAGATCCGGGGCTGGAGTGACACGACGTACATCAACCACTAGCGCATCGAGCTCTCTCGCCCTGAGTTGCATAAGTTGTAATTCAGTCGAGCCACGGGTAATGGTTGTCTGCACATGAGGTCGATGGATCGCTACATGGCAAAGCAGGGGTGTCATCAGTAAAGCTCCAGGACCTGAGCCAAGTCCCACGCGAATTTTCCCACCACTACCTTGCTGAAAAAGTTTGGCGTTGAGCCGTAGTGCAAGGGCACCCTGAACGATCTGTCTGGCACGTCGAACAACATCCTCGCCAAGAGGCGTCAGGACATTACGCTTGCCGATACGGTCTAACAGCTTACCGCCCAGTTCATCTTCCAAATTTTGAATGCTGCGGCTTAACGCGGACTGTGTGATAAATAGCTTATCCGCCGCACGACTAAAAGAGCCAGTGTCGGTTAGTCCGATTAAATGCTCTAAGTGTTTGATATTCATAATGTTGAATCATACTTAAGTATTCATAAAAGTCATATATATTATAAAAATAATACATTAGACACATAGAAAATCCGGGTTTAGGATGACTGCATTAGCATTTCTAAACCTAATGGACTAATCATGAATATGCGCAAACCTATCGTTTTATTCGCAAGTCTGCTGCTTAAATCAGTTATTACTGTATCGCTGATTGCGAGCGCGATGAATGCTTGCGCCACTGAAAATTTTCCTGCAAAGCCAGTCAGTCTGATGGTGCCTTACCCTGCGGGTGGGCTGTCCGATGTGATTGCCCGGTTTGTCAATATGCCCTTATCCAAACAGTTAGGGCAGCCCCTCATAGTGGAAAACTTAGCCGGTGCAAGTGGATCCATTGCAGCCCAAAAATTACTGAATAGCCTCGCGGATGGGTATCGCATTTTTCAAGGTTCTCCTAACGAGCTGATTCTTGCGCCTTTGGCAATGAAAGCGGTCAAATTCAAGAGCGAGGATTTCAGGCTTGTACAAATGATTGGGGCAGCACAGATTGCGGTGCTTGCAAGAAAAGATTTGCCCGTAAGCAATATGGACGAGTTTGTTGTCTATGCGCGAAAGCAAGCCGCGTTGGGTAAGCCCGTCACCTATGCGAGCGTCGGCGTGGGTTCGTTTTACCACTTGTTAGGCGAGTATTTGTCGAAGGTCACGGGTGTGCCGATGTTGCACGTCCCATTCAAAGGTGGTGCGCCTGCTGCACAAGCTGTCATGGGTGGGGAAGTAGATATTTTCCTCTCTCCCTACGGCAAGAGTTATGACGAACAGAGTAAATCGGGAATGATCAAAATTCTGGCGATGCTCAATAAAGAAAGACTCGAAGGCGTTAAAGATTATCCCGCGATTGGCGAAAGCAAAGATTTAAAAGACTTTATTTTCACAATCTGGACAGGTTATTTTGTACCGCAAAATACGCCTGAGCCAGTGGTTGACACCTTATACAAAGCCATTACGGCCTCATTGGAAGATCCCGCTGTGCGCAATGGTTTGACGCTCAACAGTATGTTGATCGCACCCCCATTATCTCAAGCTGAAGTCGCCCGTGTATATGCCGAAGGTATTGAAAAGTTTCGCGCTATCGCCAAGTCCATAGATTTACAACCAGAGTGAATCATGCATAGTCATCTCGAAAGCCTCAAATTAATTGCTGATGAATTCACTGCCATCAGACGCGATATTCATCAATATCCTGAACTTGGGTATAAAGAGGTCAGGACCAGTGAGTTAGTCGCCTCACAGCTTAAATCCTGGGGCTATGAAGTGACCACAGGGTTAGGTGGAACAGGCGTTGTCGGGCAATTAAAAAAGGGGGTAGGAAATAAATCTATCGGTATTCGTGCCGACATGGATGCATTGCCGATTGAGGAAGAAACCGGGCTGTCCTATTCCAGTTGTCATGCGGGCGTCATGCACGCTTGTGGTCACGATGGCCATACGGCCATGCTACTCGCGGCAGCAAATTATTTGTCTGAACACGGGAAATTTAATGGCACACTCAATCTGATTTTTCAACCAGCCGAAGAGGGGCTTGGTGGTGCTAAGAAGATGATGGATGATGGATTGTTTGAAAAATTCCCCTGTGATGCGATCTTTGCCATGCACAA
>CAINDJ010000113.1 GCA_903847325.1 uncultured beta proteobacterium
ACATCAATGCCACAAAGCGCTGACTCAGTTCATGGGCGAGCCAGCGCTGCACAACGAAAATTTCCGATACACTTAATGACTGACGGAACCTGCGCGGGTAACGAAGCGCGCGTGCCGCCATCACATTAAAACCGCGTAGCCCTTGCACTCTCACCGCGTCCTCAAGGCGCTCTGCTTTAACAATCAGCATCTCTGCCATATTGAGATCGATAATCTGATGCTTATGGATCTCAAAGTAAATTTCGAATTCCCGGCGCGCCAAAATCGATAAGCCAAGGTCGATCTTGTCTTGTTCGGAAAAATAATCGATTGGCGTTTGTGCAGTACTCGCTATGCTTCTTTCAAAGACCTCCTGAATGCGCGCCCTAACCTCTGCGGGTACAAAATCATCCCGTCCAATCTGATCAGTTTCCTGTTGAGTAAGCGTTGCCGCAACAAGCACAGCCTGATCGCGTAGTGCGCGTTCTTTTTTAGTCAGCTGATTAAGTCCTAGCATCCGTATGAGCGGCTGCAGTGACAAACCATTGATAAATAATGTCGACAGCACAAAGCCCGTTACGACAATAGCGATAAATTCACGCACATCGGCTGGCAAACCTGCACGCTCTGTCACCGCGAGCGCCAGAGCAAGTGAAACGGCACCTCTGAGTCCTCCCCACCAGATCACAGTTTTAAAACGTGTCCCCACTCGCGCGCCAAAACCGACGGACGACAATAACGGAATCAACCCAAACACCACGACGGCCCGGGCCACCAAAGTACTCAGGAACACTAACAAAATTTGGATCGCATGATTCCAGGAGATGTTTTGCATCATCTTGGGTATCAGCATTGCAGCAAACAAAAAGATCAGGGAATTCGCCCAGAAACCAAATTGATGCCAAGAGTGAGACAGCGTCTCAAACGTTGTTGTCGACATGCGCGTGCGGCCCGTTGAGCCAACTACAAGACCCGCCACTACGGTTGCGACCACACCTGATACATGCAAGTAATGCTCAGAAACAAAAAAAGACAGGTATGCAACGGCGACCGTCATTGAAATCTCTGCTGCAGGCCAGCCGCGCAACCATGCAAAGGAAGCGCAGGCAAGACGGCCAATAATGAATCCTGCCAAGCCCCCTCCCAGAAAGAGCACCAGAAACTCCTTAACCACCAAACCCATTGCCCAGCTGGTGTCTTTGGCAAGTACACCCAACAAGACTGAATACAACGCAATCGCTGCAGCATCATTGAGCAGACTCTCGCCTTCCACGAGCGTGGTCAGTCTCTTTGGTGCGCCAACCTCCCTGAATATTCCAATCACCGCGGCCGGATCGGTCGTGGACACGATCGCCCCCAACAACAGGCAAGCGACCATACCCATGCCGGAGAATTCAGACAACACCACGCCCACCAGTAAAGTGCTCACCACGACGGCTACGATCGCCATCATCAGAATCGGACCGATATCATCCATAAGCCTTCTGACGTTCATGGAGAGTGCGGTTTCAAACAATAAAATAGGCAAAAAAACGATTAGAAAAGTTTCGGAAGAAATTTCAAAGGTGTTGATGATGCCCAGAAAATCGCCAATGACAGGTGGCGCCCATCTTAAAACGTGGGAAGCATAGGCCAGTAAACAGCCGCAAATTGCCAGAAAAACCGAATGCGGTAATTTGATGCGTCCCGCCAGTGGCGGCACGAAACATATCAGTGCAAGCAAGCCCGCTAATCCGAATAACAAAAAAATGGTGGATTGGGATTTCCGCTTTAGCCATTGTTGGATTAATTTTAACTGCGTTCTTTCAACCTGCTAGATCGGTCGTTACCAACACAAACACTACTGCCAATACGAATA
>CAINDJ010000114.1 GCA_903847325.1 uncultured beta proteobacterium
ACCGGGCATAAACCGTAAAATCAAAATTAATGCCGCGCCATAAAAAATATGCTGTGTCTGAACTGCACCGCGAAACAATTCCGGCAAAGGCGTCAGGACTAAAGCGCCTACGAGCGGCCCCCATACAGATTTACGACCGCCAATCACAAGCATGATGATAAAGGCGACAGATAGGCCTGGATTAAATGATTCAGGTGAAATAAAACCAATATAGCGGGCTTGCAACACACCACCCAAAGCAGCCATGGCGCACCCCATCACAAACGCTACTAGCTGGATGCGATGCACGCTCAAGCCCGTTGATTCGGCCAGTGCGGGGTTATCTGCCACCGCATCAATAGACTGTCCAAGAGGCGAGGAAAAAAGCTTTTTCATTACCCAGATCGACGCGATCGCGACAATTAAAGCCAAACCATAAAATCGCGCGCGCGTGTCAAATACAAATCCAAAAATATCAGCAGGCTTAATGTTGGCAATACCATTTGCCCCCCCTGTCAGCTCCGACCAGTCGAGCAAAGCCAGACGCATTAACTCACCGAATGAGAAAGTGACCAATACGAAATACACACCTTTGAGTCGCAAGATGACCCAGCCCAGCATCGCGGCAAATAAAGCAGCAATAACCATTCCAGCCAGACCCGAGAGAAATATATTCCAGCCGAGCGCGGAGGAAAGCAGCACGGAAACATAAGCTCCGACAGCAACAAAGGCAGCATGGCCAAAGGAGAGCTGACCTGAACGACCCACAATCGCCAAACCATTGACGATCAGAATATTCAGACATGTCAGTACTGCAAGATGCAATACGAAGGGACCAGAGAACCAGGGCCAGAGTGCAATGAGTACAAGCAAACTAAGCCAATACCAATCCTTGTAGTCACCCGTCCGGGCAAAATGAAGAGACTTGGCCATATTCAGATTTCTCCCTTGCCAAGCAAGCCCTTGGGACGCATCACAAGCATGACCATCACGACGGCAAAGATGACCATATCGGCGGTACTGCTACTAAAAAACAAACTGGCATAACTTTCAATCAGACCCAGCACCAAACCTGCGCATGCAGCCCCCGGAATACTGCCTAGGCCTCCCAGCACAACAACGATGAAGGCTTTCAGTAGAGGTGTCGCACCGACAAAAGGCGAAACTGAAAAAAGTGGGGCCATTAAAGCACCCGCTACAGAGGCGAGTCCCACGCCCAGACCAAAACCCAAGGGGTAATAAATGCGCGCACGGATACCCTGGATAGAGGCGATCTCAAAATCCTCCACGACCGCACGCAACGCCCTGCCCGGACGGGAGTACTTTAAAAATATATATAGCAATGCAAGCACCACACCGGCGAACCCTACGACGTAGACGCGCGAATTAGGAATAACAATGCCTGCAATCTCTAACGTACCTTCTGCAACCGCCGGCATTGACAATGGATCAGGACCAAAAATCATCAGTGCGAGATTTTGCAAAATCATCGCCATACCGATCGTCACAATCATTCCATTGAGTTCGTCACGACGGAAAGGCTTGAGGATTAACCACTCAAGCAGACCACCAAAAACAATCGATCCGGCAAACGTTAAACCGACCGCGGCAAGAAAAGGCAGATGGAGCGCCGTTGTAAAAAAATAGGCTCCAAAGGCGCCCAGCATGTAAAACTCGCCATGCGCGAAATTCACCATGCGCATAATGCCAAACACCAGCGTAAAGCCAACTGCCATCAGCAGATAGAGCAAGCCCACGATCAAGCCATTAATCGTGGCTTGGGTAATTAACAAGCTCCAGTCCAAAACGTTTCCTTAATTTTTATTGCGCGCCAAGCTGCAAAATTTCTGCAGCGCATTGGACAGCATGCATATTCAGACATTTATCGCGTAACACCTGTGCACGCCGAAGCCCAAGAATGGGTGAAACCAGACCGATAAATTTCTCACCGAGCTGTTGATCGCTCATTGGATTAGTCACACTGCCTGTGACATCTTGCGTTTTATATTCGAGTGTTTTGCCATCGTGCAGATGTACGACAACGACAGCCTGATTGCTGCCCATCGCAGAATCCGGACTCGCCTGGGCGTGCGCCTGTAAAGCTCTGACTTCGGCATGCATGACCGCAGCCAGCTCTCCCTCAGGCACCCCCGCACGACCAAAAACTAAACATGCAGCGACCCAGTGATAGAGACTCACCTGAGCATCCAGAACATTCTCCGGCAATTTACGCCAGCAGAGATTCAAGGCATCAGGATGCACGCGTAACTCAATGCGCGCAATGTCCTGATAATTAAGCTGTTGCTCGCGCACTAAATACAGGCAGGCATCGATTGCTGGATGAATCACTATGCCGCAAGGATAGGGCTTGTAGGCATTGTTCAGCATCTCATAACGCATACCAAGTTCTGCATGAATCTGCGTTGCGTCACGACCAGTCGTCAGTACTTGCAACAAGCCATTTCGTCCATCTATTGCGATGGCACTACAACTGAACTCAGCCGCAGCCAGATAGGCCGCGACAATGCCGTCGCGTGCGGCGATGCCCGGCACAAAGGTAATTGCCATGCTGCCATGCGTTGCACGTGTACCACTCGCCTGCATGGCAGCCAGGCCCATCGCGTAGACCATTTGTTGCGCGTTCAGCCTGAGCAATCTCCCGACGGCAGCCGCAGCACCTATTCCACCGGACAAGCCTGTCATATACCAGCCCTGATTTGCCCCGCCCTGTGCAATCGCACAACTCACGCGACACTCCAGTTCAATCCCCACAGCCAGCGCAGTTAACAACGCTTCGCCTGAAACAGGCTGACCTATCTCGCCTAGCTGATATGCACAGGCCAGCAATGCAGCCGCGACCGGCCCTGTCGGGTGTGTAATCGTAGAGAGATGTGTGTCATCAAAAGTATGGGCCGCAGCACTCAGACTGCCGATCAACGCGGCATCAGGCAAACTTAAGCGTTCAACACGTCCAAGCACCGGAACACTGCCACCGCCCATCAGCAACAGACCTTTGAGCGCAGCATCCACAGAGGGCATCCTGGAGCCACCCACCGTGCACGCGACCCAGTTGAGCCATGCACGCGAGGCCTCACGCCGGACATCGTTTGGCAAAGATTCCCAGCGTGCCTGTATAGCGAATTGCGCCATACTGTGCACGACGGGAGCGTGCTCCAACTCAGACTGAGCGGACTTATTCACAGCCTGCAACCGTGCAACGCGCTCGGATAACTTCAGCGCTATTTTTGACTTCAGCAATGAAGAATGGCGCGTTGAGTTGATGGTTGCTGCCGTACATTTCCTGACCCGTCCAGCTTAAAGTGCCGAGCGCACCCTTAAAGTCTTTAATTTTTTCTAGCTCGGCACGGACCTTATCTGTATCTGTGACTGTGCCCGCACGACGCATCGCCTCGAACAGCATGTTGGTTGCATCGTAAAAAGATGGGCTAAAGCCATTCAGAGGTGTTTTGTATTTGGCTGCATACATGTCCACATACTCTTTGGTAGATGGTTGCTCCGGATTGATCGGCGTATGGACGAACATGCCTTCGGCAGCGGCTTTACCAGCCACGTTAATAATCTCTTGTGTGGCGGGACCGCCAGTTCGAACGATCTTGCCTTTGAATCCAAGTTCGCGGGATTGTTTGAGGATCAGACCAGAGGTCGTAGGTGAATTACCGTCAAGCTCAATCGTATCAATGCCTCGGGCGAGCATACGTGTTAACAGTGGCACAAAATCTACTCGCTCACGCTCGAAAAACTCTTTAGCCACCATGTCGGCGCCAGCTTTTTTATAGGCAACATCAAGGTCTTTGGAAATAGACTGACCCGTTTCATCATTCGGAAACAGCGCCCCAACCTTCTTGACGCCTTGTGTTTTAACCAGCCAGTTGATCTGCGGCTGCGCGACTTCGGCCGTCGTCACGGGAGGACGGAAGCTAAATGGTTTATCAGCCCCCAGCGCTTTGGTTGTAAACCCAAGTGTAAAAATCATCACCTTATTTTTTTCGGTGATTGGCTGGATCGCTAAGGCGGGTGCGGATCCAACAGGGCCGATTATGTACTGGACCTTATCTTCAAAAATCAGTCGGTTCGCTACAGTGACCGCTTCGTTAGACTGATACTTATCATCATAGGGGATGACCTCGACTTTATATTTTTTACCACCGACCTCAAGACCTCCTGTCGCATTGACTTTGTCAGCAGCCAATTCGGTGGCGTTTTTCATCCCTTGCCCCCAGGCTGCGCCCGAACCCGACAGGGTGACCAACGCACCGATTTTTAAAACATCTTGCGCAACAGCATGTTGCATCGCCAACGCACCCATACACGCGACTACACCTGCCAGATATTTAAGTTTCATTTTTGTCTCCGGATTATTGTGGATTTATTTTTGTAAAACTACGCTCATACTAAGCCGCGATGTCTTGCAACACCGGCAAAAGATATTGTCTGAACTGCTGAGGATTTTCACTCATTGGAAAATGACCGCACTCTTTCATCACAGTGACTTTGGCCCCAGGAATGGATTGCGCCGTGCGGAGCGTGTCTTCGGGTGTGCACGAAAAATCATATTCACCGGTCAATAAATAGAGTGGGCAGAGATCGGTACGAATACCCGTGAGCTTGCCGCGCAAATCACTGTCAACACGATAAAAATACAGATCCCCTTTAAATATTCCAGGGCCGCCTTGCATGTATTGCCAGAGTGTTTCGTGGCGATGCACTTCAGGCGACTGCGGTGCGACCAAGCCCGAGACGAGTGCCGCACAAACCTCGCCACCGTGCACATCACCACGATGCAACCACGAAGTGTCGTACCAGGGCTCCTGATGGTCAGCGGCCTCGATACCAATCAATGCGCGAAACTTGTCAGAGTGCAGGTGCGCCAGCTGTAACGTGATTCGCCCGCCAATCGAGCATCCCATCACCACCGGGCGATCGAGCTCTAGCGCACGACAGAACGACATAATCGTCTCGACATAAAGCGCTGTCGACAAGCGATATTCGGTATCCTGAAAACCTGCGGGCGGATAGGACTTGCCATGCCAGGGCATATCAAAAGCAATGACACGAAATCGTGCAGTAATCTCCGGATCATTCATCAGGTGTTGGTACTGACGATTATCCGCCCCAGCCGTATGTAGGCAGACAAGTGGAATACCGCTGCCCGCTTCTTCGAAATATACTCGGCAGCGTTTGCCGTCAATATCAAACGAGGTATAGCGCCCCACGATGGGCTCAAGTGCGACGCTCATGCTGCCACCTCGCGTGCGCAAGCCAACAGGTCTTTGACATATTGCAAATGCGCCATGAGGGGTTGCAGATTACCTTCGATCGTAAATTCTTTACGTTTATTCAAGGCAAAGATATCGTGCCATCCCGCGGGTGGCATGCATTGCCAGAATTTAGTCCAGCCTTGCGCGGTGCCTTTGATGGAAAAATCCGATGACTGCAGAGGCACGCGGTGCTCGACAAGCTCTGTCACCCTACCGTCGCGTACACGCACGATGATGGGTATGTCGTCAAACTGCAGCAATATATCTGCGCTGAATAGGCGTGGTTTAGAAAAAGATACCGCTCGCGCACGAAAACGCTGAAATAGCTGCGCCCCTGCGGCAGTTTGACTGCCTGTCATGTCTCTCACCCGATCGTTTTAGTTGCCCCGCCTTATAGGTGGCAGGATCTTGATTTCTCTTTATATTGCCTGGCACTCTGGCTGTCAACGCCTAAAGAGGAGGATTCAACATTACACGTGTTACATCAACATCTACACCACGTACCAGCACGCGTTTTTGCCGGCTGGTATGGCCAGAGAGTAGCTCAATCTGTTTGCGTGGCACCGACAAACGATCCGATAACCAGGCAATTAATACCTCATTCGCTTTATTGTCTACTGCAGGCGCGTTAAGAGATATCTTCAGTCGTTCGCCATGCTCGCCAACAACACGTGAAACTTTTGCACCGGGCTGACAATGCAACAACAGCGTCACGCCCTCTTTATGCGCCTCAATCCAGTTCATTTAAGGCCGAAGAAATGCATCAGCGCGCCACCTGCGACACCGGCCCCGAGAATCATAAAAACGGGATTCACTTTGGTCAAGAGAATAACGATCAAAGTGACAACGGCCATGCCAAGTGTCAAAGGCCCCACGACTGCAGCTTTGGCAACCGCATACACGCCAGAGCACATTAAACCAATCGATATGGGTTCGAGGGCATTTTGCACGGAACGGCGCCATGGACGTTCACCGATTCTGACCCATAGTCTGCCAACAGACAAACACAAAATACTCGAAGGCAGGAAAAATGACAGCAATACGACGGCTGCGCCCAGCAAACCGGCCACCTGAAAACCAAATACCAGCACCATCATCATATTGGGGCCTGGCGCCAACTGACCAATACTATAAATATGCACAAAAGTCGTGTGGTCAATATTGAACTGATGTGCAAGTACCGTCTGCATTTCTGGCAACACAGCCGTGCCGCCGCCCACAGCTAAAAGTGACAGCATTCCAAAAGTCAAAGCCAGATGAGTCAGTGCGATCATGATCGGAGATCCTCTCCCGTTTTATCCTGCCCGGACTGAGGCCTGTAAATGAACAAGGAAATCGGCCCCATGATGACTAGCACCCAAATAAGAGAAAGCTTAAAAAAACTCATCAATACGAAGGTTGCAACAATAATCGACAGAGACTTCACGTGTCGGAAATGATTGGATCCTATCTTGAAGGTGATGGCCGCAAGCAACCCTGTTGCGCCAGCAGCAACACCGGCAAGCAACATATTCACTAACGGATGATCTTCACCTGCGCTGTAAGCTATCCCGGCTACCAGCACGAACACCATACCGGGGATCAGGAGTCCGCAGCTTGCAGCAATAGCACCAAGCGTACCTCTGACGTGATTACCTGCCAACACGGCCAGATTGACGGAATTTAGCCCAGGCATTGTCTGACTGATTGCCAGCGTTGCCATGAACTCATCGACGGTCAACCATTTCCGCTTTTCAATAAGCAGGATTCTTTCGTAGGCAACAATCCCGCCACCAAAACTGACCGCACCAATGAACAGGAATTCATAAAAGAGCTGCCAAAGCGTCGCCGTCGGCGAGGATACGCTATCGCCAGCCAACTCAACCACCTCCTCAGAACGCAAAGTCATTCAGGTTTTCCGTAAATCAATGCTGTTTTAGTCGTACCGCTGGCTAACCAGTCAGGAATCGCCAGCTGCAACTGCCTGAAAAACTTATTCGCTTTTTTGTGTGCTTTGGTGTCATCGCGATTGGTGGCATTGACGCGATAAGAGAACGCAAGTTCACCGACAATTGGATCACCCACACTACGCATCCAGATACCAATATCGCAATGCGCCTGAACATTTTCTCCAAACACCAGATTGCCAAGTGGCAAGCAAGCCTCAAGAATTTTATTTGTACGACCACCAACAATTCTTACCGGCAAATGATCTCCGGCCTCGAGTTTTTTCATATCGGGGAAAAACTCTGCAACGCTACCCAGACTTCGCTCGAACACCTTGTCAATCGGTACCGTATCAAGGATTGCGTTGTTGGAGTAAATCATCCGCTCGGTTCCGAGGCCGTCGCCCCTGAGAATTTCTTCTTTGAGCCTTAACCGCGACTTATGGGTCGAATTTGGTATCGGACTGTAGTAAAGCGACTGTTTTAAAGTCGGCGCCCTGCATTTCAAGGTCAACTCGCACCAATCATCGACCCAAACATTTTGACGCGATTCGCGAACACGCAAAATAAGATTGTTGTGCCTGAAATGCTCACCGGGCGTGTCATAAAAATAGACATTGCGCAGGCCTGTATTGGCATTATCAAGATGAAAAAATTCAACACCAGATTTTTTACAAAAGGACACCATCAAAGAACTGAGCTGATCGATGCGACTGCGGCGATCAAGGCCTTCCGGTTTGAGGAGTAGCTTAAATTCGCGATTGGTGATGCGTTTATCGAGCTTCATTTTTGGTCTATTTCCACACGGCGACTAATCATATGCATAGCATGTCTGCTCTTAATAAAACGTTTCAAATCCCGATAGATTTGCAATGATGAAATAATAATCAGGGATATCGATATCGGCACGACGGAAATATAACCCGTTGTTTTAAAACTGACGGCCCCGACTATGGCACCAAACAAAAACATACTAAAAATCAACAAATGCGCGTTAAGTTTTTTACGATTAGCGATAACCAGATGGGTTTCATTACCCTCGATTGATTTATTCCAATAAAGTAATCGCCCGATTTCGATACCGATATCGGTGATGATTCCCGTCATATGGGTCGTACGAATTTCTGCTTTTGAAATCTTAGTGATGATGGCATTTTGCAAACCCATCACAAAACACAACATTAGTGCAATGGTTGGGATGGTTAAAGGTTTGTATAAATGCAGATAAGCACCGGCCAGGCCAAACAACAGTAAGACGATCGCTTCGAGTAAAAGAGGCAAGGTAAATTCACTATGGATTTTGTGGCGTCTTCCCCAGTTGACCAGCACCGCCGTCACCACGGCACCCAAGACAAAAGAGGCCAGCATCGAAAGTCCACCCAGCACAGGGAGCAAACTAGCCAAAGCAAAGTGATCACCAATACTCGACACAATCCCCGTCATATGAGATGTGTACTGACCAATCGCCATAAAACCACCTGCATTGACAGCTCCGGCTACAAACGCAAGATAAGCACCTAACTGATAGTTAGCGCGCTGGGTACGTCGCGTACTGGTCAAACGATGGAGAGTTTGAATAGCCATTTGATCTTAAGCAAGGATTCTATTCATTATATGAAGGTTTATTGTTTTTTCTTCAGTTTCAGGACTAAGATGAATTATCCAATCTGTCGGTACAGGTTTCATTCAACTCTTAGGGCAAACACATGATTATTTCCAGAAACGCTTGGGTCGTCGTCGCAGATGGCGGCCGAGCGAATATCTATGAAAACGTTGGTGAGATTGGTGAAATCAGCCTCAAACTCCTGCGCTCAGTTGACCAGCACAATGCACGCAAACGCGACAACGGCCATGACAACACATCCCAAGCCATAGGCGGGCAAGGCCATCACAAATCCGCTCTTGAGCCTAAAGATCCTCAGGCGGCTGAAAAACATGACTTCCTGCAACTGCTCATCGATGGCTTGGCGTTTGACGTCCAATCGGGACAATGTACAGAAATGGTATTGATCGCGTCGCCGGTAGCCTTAGGTGGTATGCGTCAGCATATGCCTGCGGCACTAGCTGCGAAAATCGTCAAAGAAATCAATAAAGACTACACCCACATGGCTGCGAATGAGTTGAGCAAATTGCTCATGCATCAGCACGACTAAACACCGATCGGTGGCAGTGAGGGCTTTGTGAATTTGAATCCTGTTTATTTCAATGCAATAGAAAACCCTCGCTGAACACCTGGTCTGGCCATCATGGCCTCGTACCAGCGTTTGACATTGGAAAAGTCATTGAGATCCACTTGATGCCGAGGGTGTCTCCAGACCCAGCCCAGCATTGCAAAGTCAGCAATCGAGATTTCGCCTGCAAAAAAATCATGTTCTGCCAGTCGCTTATCCATCACACCATATAAGCGCCGCGTTTCATTCATAAAACGTTTTAACCCGTAGCGCTTGTCATCCTCGTTATCCAAACCAATAAAGTGATGAACCTGCCCGGGTATAGGTCCAAATCCAGCCATCTGAAACATCAACCACTCAATCACGGCAATACGCGCAGCACCAGCTCGGGGTAAAAACTTACCGGTTTTTTCAGCCAGATAAATCAGTATGGCGCCGGATTCAAACACACTGACCGGCTGACCATCGGGGCCGTCCGGATCGATAATCGCCGGAATTTTGTTATTTGGACTAATCGCTAAAAATTCCGGGCTGAATTGCTCATCTTTGGTGATGTTGATTGACTTTACGGCATAAGGCAGCCCCATCTCTTCGAGAGCGACAGAAATTTTTCGGCCGTTAGGCGTATCAAAAGCAAAGAACGCGATCGTCATGTGGCCAACCTGAATTTTAAATATTTACAATAAATGGTCCTGTATGTATCCATACAGGACCATGTTCATCTTGCACAGATATCTTCGTATCAAACGGCGATCAATTATCCACCTTGATACCCGCGGCCCGGATCAGATTACCCCAAAATGCATAATCCTTCGTGATGTAGTCTGCGAACTCTTTTGTCGAACCATACAACGGCACGAGACCCGCATCATTGAGCTTTTTGGCAACCTCTGGATTGTTCATCGTTTCGATAAAGGCCTTAGCCAGCGTCGCAACGACGTTTTGTGGGGTCTTTGGAGGAGCGAGAATACCCACCCATGATGGTGCGCTGACCTCTGCACCGATCTCAGTCAGTGTAGGGATCTCTTTGATCAGATCGATACGCTTTTTAGACGCCACACCAAACGGAATCATCTTGGATTTAAATCCACCCGCCATCGGCGCGGGTACCATCGCAAAATCCACCTGATCCGCCATCGCAGCTTGTGCAGCAGGTGCTGCCCCCTGATATGGCACATGCAACATATCAGTTTTAGTCACCAGCAAGAACTGCGACATGGCGATGTGGCCTGCGCTCCCATTTCCCCAGCTTGAATATGTCAGCTTTTGTTTTTTTGCCAGGGCGATCAGCTCTGGCAAGGTTTTGGCTGGCAAGCCAGGACGGCCCATGAGAACAAAATTAACTTCTGCTGCGGGTGCGATCGGCACAAACTGCGAAGATACAAATTTGGTATTTGGATACAGGGCAGGATACATGGAGTATGTATCGGCGCTAGACATCAGCAGGGTGTAGCCATCAGGCTCGGCATTGAAAACAAACTCGGTTGCAATCGAGCCATTCGCACCCGCTTTGTTTTCAATGATCACGGGCTGACCAAGTTTGTCACCAAGCGCAGAGACGACGATCCGGGTAATAACATCAGAGCCACCACCCGGAGGATAAGGAACAATCATCTTGATGGGTTTGGTGGGCACCCAGGCTGCGGCTGTTTGAGCCTGCGCGACAAAGGGCGCAGCACCCATTGAGGCAGTCAATGCGAGGCCGAGCAACAGGCTACGTCTTTTTTGTTCATGCATATTTTTTATATGTTTCATGATTATCTCCTTCCCTATTGTTGAACGATTGAACTACCTTCCTACAAATTTTGGTGGGCGCTTTTCATTAAAAGCCTTGATACCTTCCATACGATCCTGCGTCGCGACTAAGCGACTGTAGGCCTCAACCTCGAAGTACATACCGGTTCGCATATCCATCTGCAAACCAAAGGTGATGGACTTCTTCGCTTGGCGCACTGCGACTGGAGCATTGGCCAGAATACGTTTAACCAGACCCATGGTCTGCTCTTGCAGTTGCGCTTGCGGATAGACGTGATTGAGTAAACCGTAACGCATGGCTTGTTCAGCGTTAAACATATCGCCCGTAAAAATAATTTCCTTGGCCCGGCGTACACCGATGGCGCGCGGTAGTTGCTGTGTCCCGCCACCGCCCGGCATGATGCCGCGCTTGACCTCCGCGAAACCAAATCGTGCATGATCGGCTGCAATAATAAAATCGCACGCCAGGGCCAGTTCAAGTCCACCAGCAATAGCGGCACCATTCACACACGCGATCGTGGGTATTGGACAATCGTAGATAATGCGTGCCATGCGTTCGAATAAATAATGCTGCATATTGAAATCATCATCTGTCATGCCGTCGCGCTCTTTCAGATCGGCGCCACCACAGAAGATCTTTTCACCTGCAGCTGTCAAGACAGCGCAGCGAAATTGTTCAGGCGACGATTCGAGCTTGCCAAACACATCGATCAAATCGTGGCCCATCTGGGTGTTGAGCGCATTGGCGACATGCGGACGGTTGAGTTGTACAACCAGCAAACCCTCAAAGGGTGAAGACAAGGTCAGTGTTTCGTAGGGTTGCGCAAGGTCGATCCGGGGGGCTGCCATTATTTCTCCAATAAATAATTATGTTCACCCAGTCTCGGCGTATTGCCTGGAAGAGGTGGCCGTTGTCCGCCAAAGGAAATCGGCAACGCAACCGTGGTTGCCTTGCCGTCCGGCGTGGTGCGCAAGATATCCAGCGCCTTGGTTTGAGGATTGGCAATCACGCGATCCACGGTCTGAATCGGTCCGCAAGGAATCGAAACCGCCTCAAGCATGTTTAACCACTGCCCGGAATTCAAAGCTTTAAATCGCTGCTGGAGGATCTCGATCAGCGCCACGCGATGCTCGACGCGACCACCATTCGTGATGAACCGCGGATCTTTTGCCAGGGCAGGTAAATCCATTGCGTGGCACAGCTTGGCGTACAAGACGTCATTACCCGCAGCCACAAGAATGTCGCCATCCGCGCATGAAAAGACCTGATAGGGAACGATATTCGGACTACCGGATCCATTTCGCGCAGGCAACGCAGCCCCGGCAAGATTATCCGATAGAGGTACAGTCATCCAGGCCAGTGCGGTCTCATACAAGGAGACATCCACAATCTGACCTTTTCTCTCCAGGTCCGCATCTCTTGAACGCAAGGCAGAAAGCACACCAATCACGGTCCACATACCCGTACCCATATCATTCAATGAAACGGGCACCCTGCTCATTGCATCCCCTTCATTGCCCAACACGCTCATAATCCCGCTGTAAGCCTGTGCCAAAGGGTCATAACCTGGTTTATCGCGCAAAGGACCTACAGCACCAAAAGCGCCCAGGTTGCAATAGATCAGCGAAGACTTAGCCTGCGTTAATGCTTGGGCACCTAATCCATTGCGCTCAAGACTACCAGGCTTGAGGTTCTGAATCACGACATCGGCTTGTTCAATGATGAGTGACCTGATTCTTTGAATACAAACGTCATCACTCAAATCCGCCTGAATACTTTGTTTGCCATGATTCATCGCATGGAACAATGCCGCGGCACCTTCGATAAACGGTGGCCCCCAGCCGCGTGCATAGTCGCCAGTCGTGGAGTTTTCAATCTTGATGACTCGCGCACCCAGATGCGCAAATATCTGGCCTGCATAGGGTGCCGCCAGGCTATGGCCGATCTCAACTACGCAGACGCCAGCAAGTGGTAGAGGCCGACTCATTTAACCGATCCTTTATAGCCATACTGCTCACGCGCGGCTTGAGCAGTAATGTAGCCGTCCAGCAAATCCGCTTCGATTAATTCAACAGGACGCTGGGCCGGATCACCATAGCCACCGCTACCTGCAGGCTGTAGCAAGACGCGATCACCGCGATGCACAATCGCTGTTGCGCCCTTACTCGGCATTTTCTGTGTCGTCCCATCAGGACTGATAATCTGGCACTCAAACAAGCCTCCGGCCAGTCCACCAAAATACCCCTCGGGTGCGGCTTCGCCCCGCTCTCCCGCCACCGTCACGGTTGCCTCATCAAACCCTACCCGATAAGTCCGTCGCGCAGTCAAACCACCACGCCATTTACCTGCACCACCGCTATCGGCAATCAGCTCCCAGCCCTCAACCATGATCGGCATAGTTTGCTCGATGAACTCTATCGGCAACGCGCCTGCATTACCGACATACACACGAATCCCATTGACACCATCGCGCGTCGCGCGCGCGCCCATGCCACCTCCATGCGGCTCAACCAGGCTGATGAATTCTTTACCTGTTCTGCGTACACGATTTTCATCCGGATCCCGGCCACCAAAGACACCCGAACAGGCTGCGCAATTACTCTGACCGATCACGCGCTCGGGGACTGCTTGCGACAAGGCTTTGAGGCACAAATCAATAACACGTGGCGAAGTTTCAGTATTGCCACTCACTACCGAGGCGGGAAAGGTACAGTTCACGATCGAGCCGACTGGCGCGTCAATTGTGATGGGGCGGTAGCACCCCTGATTAATCGGGATCGACACATCGGTCAAGGCCTTTACCGTAAACCAGGTACTGTTGCAGGTCACGGCCAGCGGACAATTAATCCCGCCGCGCGCCTGCTTGCCTGTTCCGTTGTAATCAAAATGGATCTGATCGTCCTTGACTGTGACCTTGACTTTGATTGTGATTCGATCGCCTGACCAACCCGTCGCCTGCACACCCTCAACAAAATCTTCAGCCTCGTACACACCGTCTGGTATGCCACGAATCGCTTCGCGCATCAATGTCTCGGAGTGATTCAAGGATCTTTCCATCGCATCGCGCAGGGCATCTGCGCCATACTTTTTAACCAGAGAAATAATCCGCTGATCGCCCACGTAGGTGCCGGCATACTGCGCCTGTATATCCAGCAAGCGCCCTTCCGGATCACGCGTATTCTGGACAATCATATTTTGTACATCACGCACGATCTCATCATTTCGATAGAGCAATACAGGCGGAATGCGAATACCTTCGCCATAAATATCCCAGGTATTGAGCGCGTAACTCCCTGGCGCCTGCCCACCGATATCGTTCCAGTGCCCCCGCGTCATCACAAACGCGACGATTTCATTTTCAAAAAAAACGGGACGTGTGATCTGGATATCTGGCTGGTGATTCCCCCCTCCGAGGTATGCATCATTACTGATGATCACATCACCGGGACGCA
>CAINDJ010000115.1 GCA_903847325.1 uncultured beta proteobacterium
GCCACGCTCACGAGCACAACGTCGCCATCATGTTCTGATCTTTCAATTTTATATTTGCCTTCCTGCGCCACCGCGATAGGAAATAGTTTTGCCGCCGATTTAATACCTTGCACGAGCGCCGCGCCGGCCTCGGCGCCAAGATGCATCGCCTCGTGGAGAGCACCTTGTATGCGATAACGCACGCGCGTGCCTCGTGGCGACACATCGAGATGCACGTGCGATGCGTGGCTTAAGCTCGCGTGGAGTACAAGCGCGTCGGCACTCCCCGCTTGGAGCTCGCTGCCAAACTTTTCCTTCAAATGTTTTTGATACAACTGTAACGCGCGCGTGATAGAGGCTTGGTCGGTCAAGCGCGGGCGCACCGTGGTGCCAGGTTGTAAAAATGCGAGGTGCTCGAGCGCAGTAATGTCGAGCATAGCCACCTCCACAGCGCCGCCGTGTGTGCGATAGGCCACCGCGCTGTGCGTGCGCGAAAGCGGCTCGGGGATAAGCATGAGCGCTTCAGGCGTGATATCGTCGCGTTCGAGCAAGACAAAAGGGACGCCCGCCGCCTTAGCCTTGGCGTGGCGCATCTCATCATCGCTCAAAAACTCTGCCATTAACCACCCTGCCGCCTTTTCCATCCTTCTATTATATATGATGAAAGAAAGGATTTAGTATGTGACCCAATAAAAAAACCGCCGGAGAATCCAGCGGCCTTGCTCAAATCGGCAAATCGAGCGTTTCTTTTGCGGTATGCATCGATATCCTTGCAGTAATATCACGGACACCTTCGATATCGAGAATTTTACCTCTCAACGTCGACATCTCTGTGTTCGTTTGCGTCCGAGCTTTCACAAACAACGGCATGGTGCCGTCCAAAATATGGACTTCCTGCACCTCAGAATAACCACGAAGTATGTCCAGCACGGCGTTCCTTTTGCCGGGGGCGCATTCGACCGTGAAAAAGCAAAGCGAACCAAGGCCCAATTTTGCAGGATCGAGAACCACCGCCGTCCTTTTTATGACTCCTCGAGCCTTTAGTTGACTGCGCAGTTTGCTAAACATCACCTCACCAAGACCAGCTTCATAAGCCAAGGTCTTCTGAGCTTTGTCGCAGTCCTGTTGGAGTACCCGCAAAACTTCGAGTTCTCTTATTCCCAAGTCATTGCCCATGGAACTCTCCCTGATCCAACTCGCATCCGACAAAAAAGTACCACATCTGCCTAAAAAATCAATTTCGCTCTGTCACAATTGTGATATCGTTTTACTATGGAAGGAGGATGTCATTGTGGCGCGATACGATTTAAAGTTACAGGCGATCCTACGTGGATTGGCGTTTGTTATTGTACTGACTGCCGAAAAATTAGCAGTACACCGTCTATGACTTTTGCCGAGTTTGAGAAAGATGCTCTCACTATACTTCGTGGCTCTCCAAAAGAATACCAATCATCTAAAAAGGTTACACGAACTTTTTGCGAAGCATGTGGCTCGCCTTTGAGCTACATGAGTACTGATTACCCAGACAAAGTTGAGATGCCGGTTGGTGCGTTTGATAATCCAGAGCCGCTTGCACCGCAAGTACACATTTGGACGTCACGAAAGCCTTCATGGCTACTTATTTGTGACCACTTGCCGCAACGAGATTGATATGAAAATAATTGACCTAACTCTTCCACTATATACAGGCATGCCAGTTTATCCAGGCGATCCCGAGGCCTCTGTTGAACTCATTCAAACTATCCCAAAAGAAGGCTGGAATATGCGGCGGTTAGAAATAAGTTCACACGATGGCACTCACGTAAACGCACAGGTACATGGTGTGGAAAATGGGAAGACTCTCGATAATTACCCTCTTGAGAGATTTTATGGCCACGCCAGAATATATAGTTCCTCTGTGCCAATAAGATCCAACGAAGGAATAGTATTCAGAGACCGCAATATTAGTAAAGAAATAGCCGAGGAAATCAAAACCGTACGTCCTCGCTTTGTAGGACTCTCGAGCACTTATGAGGTTGACGTCGATATAGAAAGAGATCTGTTGCAGGCAGATATAATTTTGTTCGAAAGGCTCACCAATGTCGAACAACTCCCCGATGAGTTTGATTTTTATGGCATGCCTCTAAATATTAGAGAAGGAGATGGCAGCCCCGTTAGGGCGTTTGCTGTTGTAGGGCAAGCTTGACTTTTGGGGTTTATAAGAGTACATTCTCTGTATCTGGTAACTGCCCCGCGTGGGTGGTTTTTTTGTTAGAAAATAACGAAGCCAGAGGCGAGTATATTTAATAACTCGATTACTCGTTAAAAATTTATATCATGTTTGACCTAAAAGTAATGAACAGCGTGCTCGGTGAGCTCGAGGAGGAGCGCGGCATTCCGCGCGAGAAAGTAATTGAGGCAATCGAGGCCGCGCTTGCAACCGCCTACAAAAAAGAGTACGCAAAACGCGGACAAATTATCCGCGCGCATGTCGACCTCAACGCCGGCACTACCGAGTTTCAACAAATTAAAGAAGTCGTCGACGAAAGCTCGGTGCGTTTTGTTGACGAGGAGGACCCAGACTTCGCTGAAGCTACGTCGGGCAAGGGAGCCAAAGATTTTCACGAAGGAC
>CAINDJ010000116.1 GCA_903847325.1 uncultured beta proteobacterium
ATTTGACTTGCTTGGCAACGCGCAGCATGTAGCGAAACAGGCACTCTTTTGCAATCAGCGCGATAAAGGCGATCCATAATGCTGAGTGGTGCACGCTAGGTATGGACGAGGGATCTTTTAGCTTTTCGAAGGCCGACCACAGCATGCCGATGGCTACCGCTAGCAACAAACCGCCAACAACCATTGACGCGGCAGTTTCAAAACGCTGATGGCCGTAGGGATGATCTTCGTCTGCGTCTTTCTGGCTGTAATGATTGGCAAACAGAACTACGAAATCCGATACCAGGTCAGACAATGAATGGATGCCGTCTGCAATCAAAGCTTGAGAGTGAGCAATGACTCCAACCGCAATCTGCAAGGTTGACATCACAACATTGACAGCGACACTGACTAATGTACTTTTTTTAGCTGCCTGCGAACGCTCTGCCGGGGTGAATTCGGTATCTTCGCTATCGTCATGCACGTCGAGTTCAGTATGGTTGTGATTATGCAAGGTATTTCCTGGTAGTGATCGACTTACGATCAAGATCGATTGATCGGCATTTATTTACGCTTGAATGATTTTCAAGGATGACTCATTTTAGTCGTGAGAGATGTCAAACCAGTGTCTAAATCCTTCAAATAACCGTTTTTTTGATGAAATTGACTGAATCTTACTGAAATCGCTGCGGGCTGAACGGCTTGAGTGAGATGTCGGTGGGTAAGCCCTGCGCCAGTTGTGCGACCAGTCGACCTGTGCGTGCCGAGCTGACTAAGCCGACGTGACCATGACCATAGGCGTGAATAATGTCCTGACTGCCGGTGGAGAGGCCGATGCAGGGCAAACCGTCCGGCGTACTTGGGCGCCTGCCCATCCATACTTTGATTCTTTCGGCGGGTAAGTCGCGTGGTAATGCCGGGTAGAGGGTGAGCAGATGATCTCGCAGGATCTCAGCGCGTCTCCAGTCTGGTGTGTCATCGGTCGCAGCAATTTCGACCTGACCAGCGACACGCAAGCCTTGTTCCATGGCGTTGACGATGACCTTGCAGTCTGCAAACATGGTCGGGGTTCGGGGGCTTGCTTCGGGTGCCTGCAGGATTGCGTGATAGCCACGCTCAGATTCCAGGCTGACCGTATCACCTGCCGCACGCGCAAGCAATTTAGCGCGCGCGCCTGCCGCGATCACCGCGCGGTCGCACAGCACCTCACCCTGCTCGGTCAGCACGGACTTCAGGCGGCCGTCTTCTATCCTGAATCCTGTCGCGTGGGTGTGAAGCAGATTCGCACCTTTCGTCTGCGCGTAACGGACTAATGCCGCTGTGTAAGCGCCAGGGTTGCGGCAGCTACCTGTTTCAGGGACGAGCACGCCAAAGGTGTAGCGTGGATCAAGGTCAGGTTCAAGTTCACGCAACGCATGTGCATCGAGTTCAAGCCATGCGACCCCTTCATTTTTACGGATCGCCCAGGCACGTGCGTCTTGGTTGAATTCCTCGCGCGAGACAAACGCATGTAATAAACCCCGGCGCTCAATGAGCTCCGGAACGCCTGCCTCCTGCGCCATGTCCTGATGCAGCTCGGGTGCGCCTCTAAGCACACTACGCAAGCCTTGCGCGGTACGTTCGACTTGTGTATAGGTCCACGCGGCACCTAGGTAACGAACCAGCCAGGGCAGGGCGCGGGGCAAGTATTTCCAGCGAACGGCGAGGGGGCCTAAAGGATCGGCTAGCCATTTAGGTACCTGCCGCCAGATGCCAGGTGAGGCCGGAGGGAGGACCGAGTGTGAGGATAGCCAGCCCGCATTGCCATAGCTTGATGCTTGTTCGTCGCCAGGTATGCCCGGCTCAATCAATGTGACCTGATGGCCGGCACGGATGAGCTGATAGGCGCTTGCGGCACCTATTATTCCTGCGCCAATAATTACAACGTGCATAGGTTTAGACATGGCTTTGGCTTTAAACGTATATCATACTCACAGCTATTGGACTTTGCTTTTTCTGGGGATTATTTTTTATGAAAGCTGTTTTTATTGATGCAAACCCATCGCTTGCCGATGTCGCCGAGCGCTTGCACCGTGACGATGATATCGCTCTGGTCGTTCACCGCCAGGCCGACATTACGCCTGATCAAATCCCTGCCGTGATGGGTGACGCCAATATCCTCATCGTCGATCACACAGCGGTACCTGTTGAGATTGCCAAACAGTGTCCTGGTTTAAAGCATGTGGTTTTTTTGGGTACTGGTGCGCGATCCTACATGGATCCCGAGGCACTGGCTGCGATCGGAATCGAAGTCCATATCATTAAGGGTTATGGCGATACAGCTGTTGCTGAATGTGCTTTTGCCCTGATGTGGGCGAGCGCGAAAGGTTTTGCTGCGATGGATCGCGGCATGCGCGCCGGTAATTGGTTACGGACCGATGGTATTGAGCTGACCGGTAAAACCCTCGGCCTGATTGGCTTTGGAGGGATCGCAGGTGAAATGGCACGCCTGGCGCTGGGGGCTGGCATGGAGGTGATTGCCTGGAACCGTAGTCCCAAAGCCTACCCCGGTGTCCGGTTTGTTGAACTTGATGAATTGCTCGGCCGCAGCCATGTGATTTCCGTGCATCTGCTACTCAATGATGAGACGCGTGGATTCCTGAATGCTGAGCGCATTGCAAAGATGCGTGATGGCGTGATTCTGATTAATACGGCCCGTGGTGCGGTGATTGATGAGCAGGCCATGATGGCAGCGCTCAAAAGCAAAAAAATTGGTCACGCGGGTCTGGATGTTTTTGATATTGAGCCTTTGCCCGCCGCACATCCCTTGACGCTCATCGAAAATGTGACCCTGTCAGCGCACTCCGCGTTTCGTACACCCGAGGCGAGTGACAACCTGATCGAGGCGTCGCTGAACCATTGCCGCAGGATTTCCGGGCAGGGTAAACAGACTAATTAGACAAGCTTGCGGATTAAGTACTGCCGCGCGATTGGATGTTTGAATAACACGGGATGCTCAACATGACGTCAACATTAATTCATAGACTTGCCAAAGCAGTTTTTGTATTGTCCGCATGTATGAGCATTCAGGTCTGTGCGCAAGAAGACAAGTGGCCGACGCACGCGATCTCCATTACGGGGGGATTTCCAAATGGTGCCGGGACTGACATCTACGCCCGTAAGCTCGGCGAGGCGCTGACTGCTCTCTGGAATGTTCCGGTGGTCGTAGACAGTAAAACAGGGGCGGGTGGCAACATCGCATCCGATGCTGTTGCAAGATCCGCGCCAGATGGGTATAGCTATTTGCTAGGCACTGCAGGTACCCACGCCATTAACGTTGCTTTATACAAAAAACTCAACTTTGATGTAGAAAAGGATTTCACTAAAATTGCGTTGCTCGGTGATGTCCCAAATGTGTTGCTGGTTAATTCTAAAAAGCATCCTGAAATTAAAACCTGTGCAGATTTGTTGCGTATTGCCCGTGCTAAGCCAGGCACCTTAAATTTTGCGTCGACTGGCAATGGGGCCTCTGGGCATTTGGCTGGTGCGCAATTTGCAAATGCGGCGAATATCAGTGTGGTGCATGTCCCTTACCGCGGTCAGGGGCCTGCGATGGCCGCTTTATTAGCAGGTGATGTTGAATTTTTCTTTAATCAGAGCGCAGCAGCGATTAATGCCATCAAAGGTGGGCAGGCAACAGCGATCGCTGTCACCACGCGCAGCCGTTTGAGTGCTCTGCCTGACGTGCCTACAGTCGAGCAAGGCTGTGATTTGCCCGGTTTTGAAAGCAGTACCTGGTACGGATTGTTTGGCCCGGCCAATATGTCGCCGGTGATTGCAAAAAAAATGAGCGACGCCGTGATAGCGATTATTTCAAAGCCTGATTTCAAACAGTGGCTGATGGATACCCAGGGCATTACACCCGCTCAAGACTCTAGTCCTGCTGCATTTACCAAGATTCATCACGCAGATATCTCGCGGTGGGCAGAGATTGTTAAGATGTCAGGCGCGACGGTTGACTGACAAATCAGGAGACACACATGAAACCGATTGCTGATCGACTCGCTGCGCTATTTGTCTTTGTATTCAGCCTGAGTGCGCTGTCTGCGCATGCGCAAACCAATGTAGCGTTTCCTGGTCGCGCCGTGGCCATTACCGTCCCATTTCCAGCTGGTGGGGCGACAGATATCCTGACGCGTGGTATTGCCCAGCGGCTGACTGAGAAATGGGGGCAGAGCGTCGTAGTCGATAACAAGCCTGGTGGTGGTTCATTAATCGGCGCTGAGTCCGTGGCCCGGGCTACACCCGATGGTTATCAGTTAATGCTGACCATTTCGACCCTGATTCAGGCGCCTCATCTCCGTGCGCAAAATACCTTTAATCCCGTCCAGTCCCTCACGCCGATCACCGAAGTCGCTCGCACCCCCTTGATCATGGTTGTCCATCCGGATGTGAATGCTTCGACACCGGCTGAGCTCGTCACGCTGGTTAAGTCACAGCCTGGTAAATTTTCCTATGGAACGTATGGGACAGGTTCCTCTGCACATTTGTACGGCTTTATTTTCAATAAACAGACTGGGCTCGATATGGAGCATGTCGCCTACAAGGGCGAAGCGCCTTCAGTCAATGATTTAATCGGCGGGCAAATTCCAATTGTCATCATGTCCGGGGTGGGGGCTGTGCCAAATATCAAGGCTGGAAAAATGCGCCCCCTCGCGGTCACCGGACCGGCGCGCGCGCCGATATTGCCTCAGGTACCAAGCTTTAAAGAGCTTGGATACACAGGAATGGATGATGCGGGCTGGTTTGGCTTGTTTGCTCCGGCAGGGACACCCAACGTCATCGTTGATAAGATTTCGGCCGATGTCAGAGCCGTGCTCGCTGAGCCCGCACTCAAGGAGCGCATGGGTGCTTTAGGGCTGGAGTTGACCGGCTCTTCACCCCAGACTTTTCAGGCAACGGTCGCACGTGACTACAAAAAATGGCGTCAAGTCGTGCAAGACAGTGGGATTTCTGCAAACTGAACGCATTTTTTGCTAAAAATTGTACGCAAGCCCTGTTTTGTTGCGCAAAAATTGCTTTAGAATCTGAGCATGTTTTCACTCCAATTTTTCCCAAAAATGCGCCCCATCCTCAGGATCGCCCTATCTGCCGGCCTAGCATTCTCGGTGACCGCGTGCATGGTGGGGCCTGACTTCTCAAAACCCTCTGCCAAACTCCAGGACGATTACGCGAAAGCGTCCCAGACTGAGTTCACGGAGGCATTTAACAGCTCAAAAGATAAGCTTTTAAATCCTGTTACCTGGTGGACCAGCTTTAAAGATCCAACGCTGAATCTGTTGTTGAGCCGGGCTGCAACGGAAAACTTGAGTTTGCAAAGCGCTGCGCTGAGGATTTTCCAGGCGCGCGCGCAACTTGGCGTAGCCGATGCCACGTTATTACCCTCGATCAATTTACAGGCTTCTTCGACGCAGAATAATCAGCCTAGCCAAGGCTCCTCATCGTTGATGGCTTCTGGCGTTTCGGTCACGAATAACGCATTGGTGACAGCGAGCTGGGAAATCGATTTCTGGGGTAAATATCGTCGCGGGATTGAAAGCAGTCTTTCTTCGTATATTTCCAGCGTTGCGACGTTCTACTCCGCAGACGTCTCACTGGCCGCAGACGTGGCTAATACTTACATCAATATTCGTAATTACGAGACACTAATCGAGGTCGCCAAAACCAACCTTGCACTCCAGGCAGAAAGTCTGAGGATTGCTAATTCAAGATTCAAAAATGGCTCGACGTCTTTACTCGATTTGAATCAGGCTCAGGCCCAATATGAACAAACTAAATCCCAGATCCCGGGATTAATTGCCAGTGTTAAAAAATATCACTATGCGATGAGTATTTTGCTAGGTGAGACGCCTGATTATTACGAAAAGAATTTTGGTCAGGCAAAAGGCACGCTGGTTTCGCCGGCTGAGCTTGACGTGGGGATTCCCAAAGATTTGCTGCGCAGACGCCCTGATGTTTTACAGGCTGAGTTTGATGCCGCGGCACAGTCGGCCTTGATCGGTGTGAATGTTGCGAATCTCTACCCAAGTTTTTCTCTCAGCGGATATTTTGGTTTTCAGACGATTACGCCCAGTGGCTCATCGCAGCCCAGTCTTTTTTCCTGGGACAATAAAACAACTTCGCTTTCTGGTGGATTTACCTTCCCACTGTTTTATCGCGGAGCCATCGTTGACCAGATTCGTGTCC
>CAINDJ010000117.1 GCA_903847325.1 uncultured beta proteobacterium
CGACCAAAAACCTGGGTAAAAGTGGTCTTGGGTATGGTCGTGGATTTCTGAATCCCGACCGCAGGATCAAACTTGCCCGGCCCATGATAGAGAACCGGATCGGCTTCGGCGAGCTTGTAGCCCTGGCCTTTTTTAGTCACGACATGTAAAAACTGCGGGCCTTTCAGGGCGTGCATGTTTTGCAGGGTCGGAATCAGCGCATCCAGATCGTGCCCGTCGATCGGACCGACATAGTTAAAGCCCATTTCTTCAAACAGTGTCGCAGGCGTGACCATGCCTTTGGCGTGCTCTTCGAAACGTCTGGCCAGCTCAAGGACGGGTGGCACATGCTGCAACACCGCACGGCCCACATTTTTAGCGGCTGCGTAAAACTGTCCCGACATCAGACGCGCCAGATACCGGTTCATTGCGCCGACGGGTGGAGAGATCGACATGTCATTGTCGTTCAGGATCACCAGCAGATTGATATCAGGGGTGACGCCCGCATTATTCATCGCCTCAAACACCATGCCTGCGGTCAGCGCACCATCGCCAATCACGGCAATATGCTGTCGTGACACACCCGCATTGCGCGAGGCGACTGCCATACCGAGTGCGGCAGAAATAGAAGTCGAAGAATGCGCCGTACCGAAAGAGTCATACTCAGATTCCGAGCGCTTGGGAAATCCTGACATACCACCAAACTGACGCAGGTGCGCCATACCTTCTTTGCGGCCCGTCAGGATTTTGTGCGGATAAGACTGATGACCTACATCCCAGATAATGCGGTCGTGGGGCGTGTCATACACATAATGCAATGCGACCGTCAGCTCCACCGTCCCGAGATTGGAAGACAAGTGCCCACCGGTACGCGATACAGACTGGAGCAGGAAACTGCGCAGCTCATCAGCCAGGCGCATCAACGTTCGCCGATCCAGATGCTTGAGATCCGCGGGAGAATGAATAGAATCTAACAGTTCTGTCGACATAAAACGCTACTTTAAAAAGTATTTCAACCCAATCACTTCAATGAAGTACTTTACTGAAGCGCTTCAGTGAAGTGCTTCAGTAAAGTGCTTCAGTGATTACGTAAAACGATAAAATCCGCCAGGAGCGTCAGCAAATCAGCAGACGGACCAAACGGTTCAATGCCCTTCAGTGCCTGCGCGTGCAGTTGATGCGCAAACGCCCTCGCGCCGTCCAGCCCCATCAGACTCACATAGGTGGGTTTGTTGGCTGCGGCGTCCTTACCGGGTGTTTTACCAAGCTGAGCCGTATCAGCGGTCACATCCAGCACATCATCCACGACCTGAAATGCCAACCCCATCGCACTCGCATAGGCATCAAGTGATTTTTTTTGGACAGGGGCCATCGCGGCGGCTAAGCCGCCCAGTGTCACACTGGCAGAGAGGAGCGCACCGGTTTTCAGGACATGCATGCATTGCAGCGCATCACGGGTAAGTGTTTTTCCGACGCTTTCGAGATCAATGGCCTGACCACCGGCCATCCCTAAACTGCCCGCTGCCCGCGCAAGCACTTGGGTAGCCTGAACAATCAACGCCGCATCAACAGGCATCTGCGCCAGCCAGTCAAACGCCAGAGGCTGCAGCGCGTCGCCCGCCAGCAAAGCGGTCGCCTCGTCAAACTGCACATGAAGCGTGGGTTTACCGCGTCGCAGCGTATCGTCATCCATGCAAGGCAAGTCGTCGTGCACTAAAGAATAAGCATGCACAAGCTCGACGGACGACGCCGCCAGATCCAGAGCCTGATTAAGCTGGGCGTGTTGTGACGCGTAATGCGTCGTATCAAACGTCCTGCCCTCTACGCCTGCCTGCTGAGCAGCGCAGGCATAGCCCGCGGCATAGACCAAGGCGGCACGGACCCGCTTACCTCCACCCAACACCGCATAGCGCATCGCCTGATGCAGACGTGCGGGGACAACATCCTCTTTGGGCAACATGCGTTCGAGGACTGTTTCTACGTGTCGCGCGCGAGCGTTAAGCCACTCTGTTGATTGATCGACTGCGATGTTCATTCTGACTCTATCAAATCAGCATCAAACGGACGCAACATACCAGCCTCGAGCACCTTGATTTGTTGCTCGGCCTGAGCGAGTTTTTGCTGACAAATGCGGGTGAGCGCAGCCCCCCGCCGGTATGCGGTCAATGATTGCTCTAAGGCGAGCGAACCGGACTCCATCGACGCAACCAGCGACTCAAGCTCGGCAAGCGCCGTCTCAAAATCCTGGGGGAGAGTCGGATCTACGGACAAGTCCTGCTCGACTGCGTCTTTTGGCAATGAAGATTTGGTGGCTTTCGTCAAACGAAACTCCAGTCAGACAATTAAATGCGGTGTTTATATTCAATTACCCAGATTGTACGAGATCGGGCCTGTGAAAGCCCTTGGGTTACAATATTTGATTAATGGTGATCGGCCAACCCGATTTTTCTTCGCGCCACGTAGGCACTGTTTAAACAGGATCGCCCATGCTGGCATTTTTTTCCGGGCGGAGGGAATCATGACCGACATTGGTCGGATGGCGCATATAGCGCCCGCTCGCACCCAGCTTCCTGTCACAGCGTATTTTGACGAAGCACTTTTTGCCCGCGAGCAAGCAAGCATTTTTAAACAGTCGTCCATTTATGTCGGGCACCAGAAAGGCGTGCCCGAGAATGGAAACTGGCGTAGTTTGTCCCATGAGAACAATGGGAGAGTACTCGTGCGCAATCAAAATGGCATCGAGTTGCTTTCTAACGTCTGCAGACATCGTCAGGCGCTGATGCTGGGCGGCCAGACAGGTAATGTTTCCGGCCATGTCAATACCCATGGCACCTTGTCGGGTACGGGCGGCAATATTGTCTGTCCTCTGCACCGCTGGACCTATGACAAACAGGGCCAGTTGCTCGGAGCACCCGAGTTTGACCAGTCACCCTGCCTGAATCTCGAAAAATTCCCGATGAAAGACTGTCACGGCCTGCTGTTTGAAGGCCCCCGCGACCCGCTGGCCGATATCGGCGCGCTGTTTAAGCGTCCGGAATTTGATTTCTCAGACTATGTGCTGGACCACGTCGAAGTCCATCAATGCAACTACAACTGGAAAACCTTTATCGAGGTATATCTCGAGGATTACCACGTAGCGCCCTTTCATCCGGGCCTTGGCCATTTTGTCACTTGCGATGACTTGTCCTGGGAGTTTTCAGACCAATACAGCATGCAGCGCGTGGGGGTTCACCGAGCATTGTCCCAGCCAGGATCGCCTGCCTACAAAGTCTGGCACGACAAACTCCTCGCATTCCGTCAGGGTCGCGCCCCCGATTTTGGTGCGGTGTGGGTAACGTATTTCCCAACCCACATGATCGAACTCTATCCACACGTACTTGTGCTCTCCACCCTGTATCCCAAATCACCTCAGGAAACAGTCAATATTGTGGAGTTTTACTATCCCGAAGAAATCGCTTCGTTTGAACGCGAGTTTGTCGAGGCACAACGCGAGGCCTACATGGAAACCGCGGTTGAGGACGACGAAATAGCCGAACGTATGGATGCCGGACGCCGTGTCCTGATGAATCGAGGTGTCAGCGAGACGGGTCCTTATCAGTCTCCGATGGAAGACGGAATGCAGCACTTTCATGAGTGGTTTGGTCGGGTGATGGGACGCTGATTGTCCGCCAGACGGACATCAGCCCCGCACAAATAATACAAATACCGCCAAACAAGGCAAGATCATCAATCCTCTCCCCCCAGAATCCGATACCAATCAGGGCGGCGAAAATAATCGTGCTGTATTGCAGTGCGGCATTCAATAACGCTGAGCCCAGACCGTAGGCTCTGGTCAAGGCCAGCTGCCCAAGCAAGCCGCTCGCTCCGATCGAAAAAAGTGCGATCCAGCCAATCCAGTCAGACCAGCTCCAGCTGCCCATGGCGATGCCCACAAAGCTGCTGGTCGTGGCCACGATGGAAAAAAACAAGACAGTCCGCCACTCTGGTTCGCCGAGTCGACCGATCTCACGAATCTGCATCATGGCCACGGCCGCTAACGCACCAGAGCATAGCCCGAGCACTGCGGGCAGAATTTGCTCAATGGTAATGCTCGGGCGTAATACAGCCAACACCCCCAAAAAACCGAAAAATACAGCTGCGATGCACACAGGATCCCGACGCGCGGCTCCTTTGAACAATATCCAGCCGGCTATAAAAAGAGGCGCTGTATAGGACAAGCTGGTTGCCGTTGCGAGTGGTAGCCCGGCAATGGCAAAAAAACCAAGCCACATGGAGCTCACACCTGTGAGATTGCGCCAGACGTGAGGCATCCAGGCTGCGGGGACAAAGGAAAGCCCTTGTGCACGGGCATAAATCAACAGTAAGACAACGGAAGGTAGGCCACGGAACAGCACAATTTGTGGCATGGACGCACCGTGCTCGGCGGCAAGTTTGACAAATGACCCCATCACCGCAAACATGGCTGAAGCCAACAACATCCACAAAGCTTGCATGGGAATTTGAACAATCAAAAATGTATCAGTCAATACTATACTCTGGCACGTTGCAGATATTTTTCTGAAACGTTGTCGCCCCTTTTTCGGACTTTAGACTACACACACTATGAAACGAATTTTTCTTTTTCTGCTGACTAATATTGCAGTCATGCTCGTCCTGACCGCCACGCTTAGCATTCTGGGTGTCAATCGCTTTTTGACCCAGCAGGGTTTGAATATTCAAATGCTGTTGATTTTTTCCGCGATCGTGGGGTTTACCGGTTCTATCATTTCGCTGCTGATCAGCAAACCCATGGCGAAATGGAGCACGGGCTGCGCGGTTATTGACCCGCAAGCGCCCGGTGGATCGCAACAACAGTTTGTACTAGACACCGTACATCAACTCGCTGATCGTGCTGGCATCGGCCGTCCCGAAGTTGCGATTTACGCGGGCGAGCCAAACGCCTTTGCCACGGGCGCATTTCGCAATGAAGCGTTAGTGGCTGTGTCCACCGGTCTGCTCGATAGCATGACCGAAGAAGAAATCGCCGCAGTGTTAGCCCACGAAGTCGCCCACATCGCCAATGGTGACATGATCACGCTTGCACTGATTCAAGGTGTCGTGAACACGTTTGTAGTGTTTCTGGCGCGCGTGGTGGGCTATTTTGTTGACAAGGTTTTGCTTAAAAACGAAAGATCCGGTGGTCCAGGATATTTTGTGACAGTGATTGTCTGCGAAATCGCTTTCGGCATTGCCGCCAGTCTGGTCGTCGCGTGGTTTTCACGTCAGCGCGAGTATCGTGCCGACGCAGGTTCAGCGAGTTTGCTGAGTTCGCGTGAACCAATGATCCGGGCCCTTGCACGTCTGGGTGGCCTGACACCCGGCGAGCTGCCAAAAAGCTTTGAGGCGTCTGGCATCAGTGGTGGAGCAGGTCTGAGTGCAATGTTCGCCACCCACCCACCGATCGCGTCGCGCATCGCGGCGCTTCAGCAAATGCGTGTTGTCTGAACCGATTATCTTTTTTGCAGACTGCACGCAGCGTTCGATTTAACGCGCAGCGTGCATCACCAGGGTCACAGCATAGATCGCAGCAATACCAATTGCGACTAATAATAGCTGTGGCCCTGCTTCTTTTAAAGAACTGCGTTCGTGCATTTGCGGCATCAGATCCGCAATCGATATATACAAAAAACTGCTGGCTGCAACTACAAGCAAATAGGGTAGCCAGGGTGTGAGCTGTCCGAGAATAAAATATCCAAGAACACCGCCCAGCGCCGAACACAAACTAGTAAAGAGAATCAGTTCAAAAGCTTTTTTGCGTGTCAGCCCCGCATTCATCAGCACCACAAAATCACTCAGCTTGTGTGGCACCTCATGCAAAATAATTGACGCCGCCGTCAGGACACCTAGTGTCGGATCCATTAGAAATGCTGCAGCGATCAACACACCATCGACAAGATTATGCAGCGAGCTGCCGATCAGGATCATCACCCCACCACGTCCAGCTTCATGACGATCATGCCCTGAATGATGATGATGCCCGTCACCCTCATGGTGATGGCTGTGCCGTAAGAGCGCGATTTTTTCTAAAACAAAAAAACCGATAAAAGAAGCCAGCATCACGCCAAACAAAGCCTGTATATCGGGCTCAGCCTCAAAAGCCTCCGGTAATAAGTGCAGCAAAGAGACTGCCAGCAACACCCCAACAGATAAGCTCACCATATGGTGCAAATAACCTGCAAAGACGCGATAAGCGAGCCAGTGCGCGACAATCAGTGCACATAATCCACCGGTTACCGCGGAAAGAACAATCCAGATCAACAACATGTCAGTGCGCCTGTTCCCAGTTGGGGCCTACTCCGACCTCAGCCACCAGCGGCACCCGCAAACTGGCAACCTCACACATCAGACGCGGTAAGTTGGCTTTCACCAACTCCAGCTCATCAAGTGGAACATCCAACACTAATTCATCGTGTACCTGCATCACCATCAGCGTACGCAACTTCTGCTGATGAATCCACTGTTGCACGGCCACCATCGCCATCTTAATCAGATCCGCAGACGTACCCTGCATGGGCGCGTTAATCGCGGCACGCTCAGCCCCCGCGCGGCGCGCACCCGCCGCATTGATGTCCGCCAGCCAGAGACGACGACCAAATACCGTCTCGACAAAGCCTTGGGCATGCGCGAGCGTGCGGGTTTCCGCCATGTACTGTGCGACCCCCGGGTAGCGTGCGAAATAACGATCAATATAGGATTGTGCCGCATCACGGGTGATGCCCAGGTTACTCGCGAGACCAAAAGCACCCATCCCGTAGATCAAACCAAAGTTAATTGCTTTGGCGGCACGGCGCTGATCGCTCGTGACATCGGCCAGCGGCACACCAAAGACCTCGGAGGCGGTTGCTTTATGAATATCCTCTCCCGCCGCAAAGGCTTTCTGCAGACTGGCATCGTTGGATACATGCGCCATGACGCGCAATTCGATCTGAGAATAGTCGGCTGAGACGATCAGTCCATTTGTCGCGACAAACGCCTCGCGCACTTTACGACCTGCTTCGGAACGCACGGGGATATTCTGTAAATTTGGCTCCGACGATGCCAGGCGTCCGGTGATCACCGCCGCCTGTCCATAATGGGTATGCACCCTGCCCGTCTTCGCATTGACCATCTTGGGCAATTTATCGGTGTAGGTCGACTTGAGTTTGGCCAGACCGCGATACTCGAGCAACACCTGCGGCAAGGGGTAGTCTTCGGCGAGTTTGGTGAGCACTTCCTCATCTGTTGAAGGCGCGCCACCTGATGTTTTACGCACCACAGGCAATTTCATCTGGCCAAACAAAATCTCACCAAGCTGCTTGGGAGAATTCAGGTTAAAGGGCTGGCCTGCCAACGCATAGGCGCGCTGTTCAAGGTTTAGCATTTCCTGCCCGAGCGCATGGCTCTGGCGACCGAGTTCGGCCGCATCAATCATGACGCCAGAACACTCAATTTCAAACAACACACGCGATACTTGCATCTCGAGTGTGTAGATGAATTCCAATTTTGGATTCTCTCGCACCTGCGGCCGTAAAGCACGATGCAGGCGCAAGGTGTAGTCGGCGTCTTCGCAGGCATATTGTGTCGCACGGTCCAGATCGACCTCGTCAAAGCCAATCTGATGCACACCCTTGCCACAGATTTCCTCATAAGTCAGACCTTTCACACCGAGAATACGCTGTGACAAATCATGCAGACTCACGCCACGATGCGATTCCAGCACATAGGCCTGCAACATCGTGTCATCCGAGACACCCTGCAAGTCGATGCCTTCATTCGCAAACACGTGCGTGTCGTATTTAGCGTGATGTAAAACCTTGGTCGCGCGATGTTCCTCAAGCCAGGGCTTCATACGCGCAAGGACCTCTGCACGCGCAAGCTGGTGGATGGCATCCGGCCCTCGATGCGCGACGGGGATGTAGCACGCCACTCCCGGCTCGATCGACAGTGAAATACCCACCAGTCTGGCCGTCATGGGATCAAGCGCGGTTGTTTCGGTATCGATCGCCACACAGTCCGCCTGTTGCAAACGCGTGATCCAACTATCGAGCGAAGCCAGATCGCTGACCATCTCGTATTTCGTCTCGGTAGGCGCCGCGGGGCGGATCGCTTCGGGCGCGACGCGCGTATCGCCAGCAGGCACTCGCTCCTGCTCGCCCGTCATATCGCGCAACCAGGTACGAAAGCCATAGCGCTCAAATAAACCAATCAGTGCTGGCGCATCAGGTGCCTTGGGCAACAGTGTCTCGATGGTCGGCACCAGGTCTCGCAGCGCGCAATCAGTCTTGACAGTCAGCAGCTCTCGGGTCAGAGGGAATTGCGGAATCGCCGCGCGTAAATTCTGACCCGCCACACCTTTTATTTCTTCGGCACGCTCAATCAGAGCATCTACCGAACCAAATTCCTCAATCCATTTAGCAGCAGTCTTGGGACCGACTTTTTGCACACCTGGCACGTTATCCACGGTATCGCCCACCAGCATCAGGTAGTCCACAATACGTTCAGGCGTCACACCAAATTTACGCACGACCCCTTCGGGGTCGAGCTTTTCGCCAGACATCGTATTGACCAGCGTGACGTGCGAAGTCACCAGTTGCGCCAGATCCTTGTCTCCTGTGGAGACGATCGTATGCACATCGTGCTCGGTTGCCCATTGTGCGAGCGACCCAATCACATCATCGGCCTCAACGCCTTCGACCCCGATGACCGGCCATCCCAGGGCACGAATCGCCTCATGGATGGGTTCAATCTGGCGGGCAAGATCCTCAGGCATCGGTGGCCGGTGGGATTTGTACTCGGGATATAAATCATCACGAAACGTTTTACCGCGCACGTCGAACACACATGCGGCATACTGTGCATTGAAGTCAGTCAGCATTTTGCGCATCATATTGACTACGCCATAAATCGCGCCCGTCGGTTCGCCCTGAGCGTTACGTAAGTCAGGCATCGCGTGAAAGGCACGATACAGATAACTTGATCCATCTACGAGCAACAAGGTTTTTTTCATGGGTAACAATAAAGAAATGGCAACGCCGGTGATCCAGCAAACAACCCAAATTATGTCAGAGATGGTGCACGCCGCCGAAACACTCTCAAAGATCGGACCCGCGATCAGTGTTTTTGGCAGTGCACGCATCCCTCCCGGCTCGCCCTACTACGCGATGTCCGAGGAAATCGGCGCCCTTCTGGCTAAGGCAGGCTTTACTGTTATTGCCGGAGGTGGACCCGGCATCATGCAAGCGGCCAACAAAGGCGCATATGAGGCGGGGGGTACGAGTATCGGCTTGCATATCAAGCTCAAAACCGAATCCAAAGCCAACCCTTATTTGTCCATCAACCTGCCCTTCCAGCACTTTGTCTCGCGCAAGGCCACCTTTTTCATGCATTCCATGGCTTATATCGTCCTGCCAGGAGGCTTTGGCACGCTCGACGAGCTGTTTGAGGCCCTGACCCTGATGCAGACTGGAAAAGTCCCTGTAGGCCCCGTTATTCTGGTTGGAAGCGATTTTTGGGGAGGATTGTATGAATGGATCGTTGAGAAACTTCAGGCAACTCAACTGATTAATCCACTCGATCCCGAGATATTCTTTATTGAAGACAGTCCTGCGCATGCGGTCGAGCATATGCAGAGGTTTTATAAAGAGCATCCAGGGATCATGGAGCTGCAAAATAACAGCCCTATATGAAGCGCTAAAATTAATTAAATTTGTAAAAAATACTACAAAACAAACACAATACTCAGGGGAAAAAAAATGGATCAGACAATCTTTCCAGTCAAACTTAATAACCCAGACCTGCTGCGCATGCAGTCCTATATCGATGGTAAGTGGGTCGATGCAACCGACAGTGGCCTATTTTCAGTCGACAACCCTGCAAGTGGCGGCAATATCGCCCATGTGGCCAACCTCGGACCGGATCAGGCTCAGACGGCAATTGATGCAGCGAGTCGTGCTTTTCCGGTCTGGCGTGCAAAAACCGCTAAAGAGCGCTCCATTATTCTGCGCAAATGGTTTGACCTGATTGTCGCCAATACCGACGACCTGGCCCGCATCATGACGGTCGAGCAAGGCAAACCTTTCCCTGAGTCGAAAGGCGAAATCGCATACGGCGCATCATTTGTTGAATGGTTTGCCGAGCAGGCCAAGCGCGTCATGGGTGACACCATCAGCGCTCCTGCGACCACCAGTCGCATGCTGGTGTTGCGCGAGCCGATTGGCGTGTGCGTGGCAATCACGCCGTGGAATTTCCCTAACGCCATGATCACCCGCAAGGTTGCTCCAGCGCTAGCCGCGGGTTGCACGATTGTGCTCAAGCCAGCCGAGCAAACACCGTTATCTGCTCTAGCGCTGGCAGTCCTGGCCGAGCAGGCGGGCATTCCAGCAGGCGTCCTGAACATCATCACCGCTGACAGCGCACGCTCGATAGCCGTGGGCAAAGTACTGTGCGCAAGCCCCACGGTGCGCAAAGTGACGTTTACCGGTTCGACAGAAGTCGGTCGTATCCTGATGCAACAAAGCGCACCCACCATCAAGAAAATGTCACTTGAGCTCGGCGGTCACGCGCCCTTCATCGTTTTTGAAGACGCTGACATTGATGCCGCCATAGAAGGCGCCATGGCCTCGAAATACCGTAACGCCGGTCAGACCTGCGTGTGTACAAACCGTTTTTACGTGCATGCCAAAGTCTATGACGAGTTCGCACAAAAACTCGCCGCACGCGTTTCTGGCAGCCTCGCTGTTGGCGAAGGCTTTGAGGACAAAGTGACCACGGGCCCATTGATCGATGACGCGGCCGTCGCAAAAGTCGAGCAGCATGTGCAGGATGCGATTGCCAAAGGCGCCAAGGTGTTAACCGGTGGCGCGAGACACAGCCGCGGCGGTCGTTTTTACGAACCAACTGTCATCACCAACGTCACCGAAGACATGCTCTGCATGCGTGAGGAGACATTCGGCCCCCTGGCGCCTATCGTCAAGTTCACCGATGAGGCCGAGGTGGTCCGACTGTCGAACAACACGGAATACGGCTTAGCGTCGTATTTCTACAGCCGCGACATTGGTCGTATTTTCCGCGTCGCAGAGGCGCTGGAGTACGGCATGGTGGGTGTCAATACTGGCCTCATTTCGAACGAAATGGCACCGTTTGGTGGGGTTAAACAATCCGGCCTGGGTCGCGAAGGCTCGGTCTACGGCATGGATGATTTCATTGAAATGAAATACGTTTGCCTGGGCGGGATTTGATTCGCTTAATTATGCAGTGAAGCTGAATTAATTCATGTAAATAAAAAAATCGCACCTCAACAAAATTGGGTGCGATTTTTTTGTACTTTTTTACTACCCTCTGTCCAGCATCACACCAGACAGGGTTCGATTCACAATGATTTAAGCATCACCGCGAGACATGCGCTTACGCTCGTTTTCCGTCAAATAACGCTTACGGATACGGATGCTCTTAGGTGTGACTTCCACCAACTCGTCTTCCGAAATGAATTCAACCGCGTATTCGAGGTTGCAATCAATTGGCGTAACCAGGCGAACTGCTTCGTCAGTACCGGATGAACGCACGTTAGTCAGCTGCTTGCCGCGAACAGGGTTCACGACCAGGTCGTTGTCACGACTGTGGATACCAATGACCATGCCTTCGTAGACAGGGTCGTTGTGTGAAACAAACATACGGCCGCGATCCTGAAGTTTCCAGATCGAGTAGGCAACGGCTTCGCCATCGTACTGGCTGATCAGCACGCCGTTATGACGCTCACCCAGCAAACCATCCTTAACAGGACCGTATGCGTCAAAGGTGTGGCTCATCAAACCATTACCACGCGTCATCGTCATGAATTCGCCCTGGAATCCAATCAGACCGCGCGCAGGCACACGGTACTCAAGACGTGTACGGCCCTTGCCATCGCTGACCATGTCAAGCAATTCAGCTTTGCGACGGCCGAGCTCTTCCATGACACCACCCTGGGTGTTGTCTTCCAGGTCGATCGTGAGCAATTCGTAGGGTTCTGTTTTAACGCCATTCTCTTCGTGGAACACCACGCGAGGACGTGAAACTGCCAGCTCATAGCCTTCGCGACGCATTGTCTCAACCAAAATCGTGAGATGTAATTCACCACGACCAGATACTTCAAACACGGTATCGTCGTCAGTTTCTTTGACGCGCAATGCCATATTAGATTTAAGTTCACGATCTAAACGCTCACGAATTTGACGGCTAGTAACAAACTTACCTTCACGCCCTGCAAATGGGCTGGTGTTCACCATGAAGTTCATGGTCAAGGTTGGCTCATCAATTTTGAGCATTGGCAATGCATCAGGTTTATCAAC
>CAINDJ010000118.1 GCA_903847325.1 uncultured beta proteobacterium
AGAACCTATATCCATTTCTTTTTTTCCAAGTTCTTTGTATCAACTTTCGTTGCAATAAAAAAGCATCCCTGAGGATGCTTAATGGTAATGCGATTTAACGGCAAGCAAAAGCGCAGGCAGGCAGAACGTTAAATCAGTTTGCGAGCGCTGCACGCATTTTTTTCATGGCCGCGACCTCAATCTGGCGGATCCTTTCAGCCGAGACACCAAACTCTGCAGCTAAATCATGCAGTGTTGCACCACCATCATCCTGCAACCAACGCGCCTGAACGATACGGCGTGAACGGGGGTCGAGGCCTTCAAGCGCCTGAGTCAATCCGTCACCCTGCATGGTGTCGGTTGCACGGCGCTCAAGAACCTGCGTCGGGTCAGAGCGCCCGTCATCGGACAAATAGGCGATCGGCGCATAGGAGTCGTCATCGTCATCCTGATTTTCCAGGGACATCTCACGACCCGACATGCGAACTTCCATTTCGCGCACGTCTTCTTTTTTTACATTTAACGTCTTGGCGATTTCCTCGACCTGAGTCGGATCCAGCGTCAGGCCATCCGGACGCATGCTGCGCAAATTAAAAAACAATTTACGCTGCGCTTTAGTGGTCGCGACCTTAACCATGCGCCAGTTACGCACAATGTATTCGTGAATTTCGGCTTTGATCCAGTGCACGGCAAACGACACCAGGCGCACACCACGCTCAGGGTCGAATCTTTTGACAGCCTTCATCAGGCCAACGTTGCCTTCCTGAATCAGGTCAGCGTGGGGCAGTCCGTAGCCAAGATACTGGCGTGCGACAGAGACCACCAGTCGCAGATGGGATAGAACGAGTTCACGCGCCGCGTCGATGTCTTCGTGATCACGCAAGCGACGCGCAAGCGTCTGCTCTTGCTCGGGAGACAGCACCGGCAAGCGATTTACAGTACCGATGTACGCCTCGATCGTCCCTAAAGCACCGGGGTTGGAGATCGCCATCGCGAGTTGATTTGGTTGCAATGTCAAAGCGTTTGAACTTGTCATGATATTGTTGCTCCTAGACTTAGGTGCAAGCTACGATTTAATCTTAGCACTCTTGCATCCCGAGTGCTAATCTGACTATTAATTTCTATAAAAGTTCCGTAATTTCCTCTGGGGTGTTAATCTCAAGGGGCTCGGCGCAGCGGCGAATTTGCCGAAACGCGCCCACCTGGATCCGGGTATGTCCGATTTAGTTAAGTTTCTCTCAAAAATTCTGCTGTCTTGCGTGCTTGTCATCCTTGTTGGATGGGCAACGTACATCGGCGTGCGCTATTACCATGCGGAGCAGGTCGCTTATCGCTGGTTATCGGGTCTGGCTGCCAAACAACAACAGTGGGAAACCAAAATTGCCGCCTCGGGTGGCAACACTCTGACTGGGTACGCTGCCCCTGATAAACCAATTTCAGTCCAGGGGCTGGAGGGTAACTTTGCCGGTTTGACCTACGATCCGTTGCAAAAACGCCTCTGGGCTGTGACGAACAAACCGGCAAGTCTTGTTGCGATGTCCGTGGAAGGTCAGATTTTGGCCACATATCCTCTGAAAGGCATCTCAGACGTTAATGGTATCGCCTGGGTTGGCGGCAACAGAATCGCCATGGTCAACGGCCGCAGAAGTCGTGTAGTAATTACAGAAGTACCGCCAACACCACAGGTGATGGATGTCACACGCGCCTTTTCACTTGTGTTGCGCTTTGGCGAAAGTGACGATAGCAACTTTGGTTTTGATGGTCTGGGCTACGACCTCAAACGTGACCGTCTGTATATCGCTAAAGAACACAGTCCCAGGGCGCTTTACCGTATAAGTGGCCTGAATTACCTCCAGTCAACGGAGTCACGCGGTCTGCGTATTGAAAATTTCAGTTACTGGCTCGATGACATCCCTTTTGCCACGGACTTGTCCTCTGTCGAGGTTGATCCCTCAACAGGACGTATTTTCCTCTTGAGCGAAGAGTCGCAAATGATTGTTCAGCTAGATGGAGATACAGGTGAAGGTCGAGGCATGCTCTCATTATCACCAAAGGGCAGCAAGCCCATGCCAAGACCAGAAGGTGTCGCCACGGATGACGCCGGCAATATCTACATCGTCAGTGAACCCAACCTTTTTTATCGTTTGCGCAAACCTTAAGCGTCAAACATAAATCAAGACTATGGCACGCTTGCCAAGACTCTATGCTCCAGGCGCCGTGCAGCTTGCCATCGCCGAATTCGCTGATAGCGCCACCATTTCCCCCTTTGACCTAACCAATCCTGCATTGCCCATGATCGTAAATTGGCTGGGCCAAGCCGCCAGTCAATATTACGTTGCGATTCACGGCTGGTCCTTAACGCCCAAAGCTATTTTATTATTGGCTACGCCCAAAGACTCTCAGGGTATTTCTAAACTTATTCAGTCACTTGGCCGGCATCTTGCTGCAACGCTTAAGACGGGTGCCGTATTTTCCGGTCGCTACCGCTCGACGCTACTCGAGCCAGGTGTCTGGGTATTGCCGGCACTGCTGTGGCTTGAGCGACAGTCCGTGAGGGAGCAAACCAGTACAGACCCTGAACTCTGGCCCTGGAGCTCGGTATCTGCCCATACAGGCGCCCCGGGACAGGCACCTGTGTGGTTGTCGCCGCATCTTGATTACTGGGCATGCGGAAACACCCCGTTTGACCGCCAGGCGGTTTATCGAAAAAAACTGCAGGATGGGAACAGTCACTCTGCGGACACAACCATCGAAAAAGCTTTGCGAGGTCAATGGCCTTTAGGGGGCGAGGCATTTTTAAATGAGATATCACCACTTTCAAGCCGCAGAGTGAGGCCGGCCAAGAGAGGCCGACCAAAATCCAGCACCACAATGGCGCAAGGGTGATGCGTCCCCATTTTAATCAGCACCACGATGAAGCGAAAATAAAATGGGGACGCACCCTATTTTATTTGCTTGCACATCCGTGTTTTCCCGAGTATTGTCTTTGCCTCGCACTGCAACATAGCAGCGGTGTCTCTGGAGCACGACATGTCAACACATCCATTGAATTTTTTTCCCACCAAATCCAAGGCTGCGATTCAAGCGCCACCGGTAGGATTGCCAGCCGCACAAGGCCTTTATTCACCCGCAAACGAACACGATGCGTGCGGTGTAGGTTTTGTCGCGCACATTAAAGGCAACAAGAGCCACTCGATCGTCGAGCAGGGTCTGAAGATTCTTGAAAATCTCGACCACCGTGGTGCCGTGGGTGCCGACAAGCTGATGGGCGATGGCGCAGGCATTCTGATTCAGATTCCTGATGCCTTTTATCGCGAAGATCTCGCCAGACAAAACGTCACGTTGCCGGCACCGGGTGAGTACGGTGTGGCGATGGTCTTTCTGCCAAAGGAAATCGCCTCGCGTCTGGCTTGTGAACAAGAACTTGAGCGCGCAGTGCGCGCAGAGGGTCAGGTCGTACTCGGCTGGCGCGATGTGCCAGTCGATACCGACATGCCAATGTCACCTGCTGTACGTGCCTGCGAGCCCGTGATCCGTCAGTTATTCATCGGCCGCGGTGCTGACGTGATGGTGCCCGATGCACTCGAGCGCAAGCTGTACGTGATTCGCAAGGCTGCGAGCCACGCCATTCAAGCCATGGGTTTGGCCCATGGTAAAGAATATTTTGTTCCATCCGCCTCGGTTCGCACGGTAGTCTACAAAGGTTTATTGCTGGCTGATCAGGTCGGTCGCTACTACAAAGATCTCGCAGATCCGCGCACCGTATCGGCTGTTGCGCTGGTTCACCAGCGCTTTTCGACCAATACATTCCCTGCATGGCCGCTTGCCCACCCTTACCGAATGATTGCGCACAACGGCGAAATCAACACAGTTAAGGGTAACTTCAACTGGTTGCGCGCACGCGAAGGCATGATGCAATCTGCAGTGCTGGGTGACGACCTGCAAAAACTATATCCAATTGTCTACGAAGGCCAATCGGATACCGCCACTTTTGACAACTGCCTTGAACTGCTCGTCATGTCAGGCTACTCGCTGTCACACGCCATGATGATGATGATCCCGGAAGCCTGGGAGCAGCACACTCACATGGACGCCAGCCGTCGCGCATTTTACGAATATCACGCGGCAATGATGGAGCCTTGGGATGGTCCGGCGGCTGTTGCCTTTACAGACGGCCGCCAGATCGGTGCAACGCTTGATCGTAATGGTTTGCGTCCTGCGCGTTATCTGATCACTGACGACGACATGGTCATCATGGCGTCTGAAGCTGGCACGCTGCCAATTCCTGAAAACCGCATTGTCAAAAAATGGCGCCTGCAGCCAGGCAAAATGTTCCTGATCGACTTGGAGCAAGGCCGCATCATTGACGATGCTGAAATCAAATCACAGCTCGCTAATTCGCGTCCATATCGCCAGTGGATCGATCGCCTGCGCGTCAAGCTCGACTCGCTGCCTGTTCCTGAAGTCGCACCTGCGAAACCGACGGCTACCCTGCTCGATCGCCAGCAAGCATTTGGCTGGACACAGGAAGACTACAAGTTTGTCCTGGAGGTCATGGCAGCTAGTGGCGAAGAAGCCATCGGCTCCATGGGTAACGATGCGCCGCTCGCCATCTTGTCGGACCGTTCAAAGCCTTTCTATAACTATTTCCGCCAACTGTTTGCTCAAGTGACCAATCCTCCGATTGATCCCATCCGCGAACAAATGGTGATGTCGCTGGTTTCCTTTATTGGTCCCAAGCCAAACCTGCTCGATATCAATAACGTCAACCCGCCACTGCGTCTCGAAGTCACACAACCCGTGCTCGACTCTGACGAAATGGAGCGCCTGCGCGGCATCGCACAGGTCACGGGCGATAAGTTCCGCAGCTTCGAACTCGACATCACCTACCCTGCAGCCTGGGGACCAGATGGTATCGAAGCGCGACTCGCAGCACTGTGCGCGAATGCCGTCGATGCGGTCAACAGCGGCTTCAACGTGCTGATCCTGAGCGATCGTCATGTCGATGGCGCGCAAGTTGCTATTCCGGCACTGCTGGCGACGTCTGCTGTGCATCAACATCTGATCCGCGAAGGCCTGCGCACCAACACAGGTCTGGTGATCGAGACAGGCTCGGCTCGCGAAGTCCATCACTTCGCGTTGCTTGGTGGTTATGGCGCCGAAGCCATCCACCCGTTCCTGGCGATCGAAAGCCTGGGCGCGATGTCAGAGCATCCCGAAAAAGCGGTCAAAAATTACATCTAAGCAATCGGCAAGGGTCTCAATAAAGTCATGTCCAAAATGGGCATTTCGACCTATATGTCTTACTGCGGCGCACAGATTTTCGAAGCAGTCGGCTTGCGCTCCAGCTTGGTGAACAAATATTTTTCCGGCACCTCCAGCACCATCGAAGGCATCGGCATTTTTGAAGTCGCTGAAGAAGCACTGCGCACACACCGTGCGGCATTCAGTACGGACCCTGTGCTTGCAAACGCACTGGAAACCGGTGGCGAATATGCCTACCGTGTTCGCGGTGAAGACCACATGTGGACACCGGACTCGATTGCAAAACTGCAACATGCAACACGTGCCAACAACTACCGCACTTACAAAGAGTACGCTCAGCTGATCAACGACCAAAGCAAGCGTCATCTGACATTGCGCGGTTTGTTTGAATTCAAACTCGATCCTGCACGCGCAATCGCTCTGGATGAAGTCGAGTCCGCCAAAGAAATCGTCAAACGTTTTGCAACCGGTGCGATGTCTCTGGGCTCGATCTCCACCGAAGCCCACTCGGTATTGGCTGTCGCGATGAATCGTATCGGCGGCAAGTCAAATACCGGAGAAGGTGGCGAGGACGAATTGCGCTATCGCAACGAGTTGCGCACAGGCAAGAGTGGCATCAAAGCGGGCGCCACCCTCGCCAGCGAACTCGGTGCTGACCGCATCGCTGCCGACGTGCCCCTGCAAGCCGGCGACTCCATGCGCTCGAAAATCAAACAGGTCGCCTCGGGTCGTTTTGGCGTCAGCGCCGAATACCTCTCAAGCGCCGATCAGATCCAGATCAAAATGGCTCAGGGCGCCAAGCCAGGCGAAGGCGGTCAGCTCCCGGGTCATAAGGTCTCGGACTACATCGCCAAACTGCGTTGCTCGGTTCCTGGCGTGGGTCTGATTTCACCACCGCCACACCACGATATTTACTCGATCGAAGATCTGGCACAGCTGATCCATGACCTGAAAAACGTCAATGATCGTGCTTCGATCTCCGTCAAACTCGTTTCAGAACTGGGTGTTGGCACGGTTGCCGCGGGCGTTGCAAAAGCCAAGGCTGACCACGTGACGATCTCCGGTCATGACGGCGGTACTGGTGCATCGCCAATCTCTTCGATCAAACATGCTGGCACCCCCTGGGAACTCGGCCTGGCCGAAACACAACAGACACTGGTCCTGAACCAGTTGCGCAGCCGTATCCGCGTGCAGGCTGACGGCCAGATGAAAACCGGCCGTGACGTAGTCATCGGTGCGTTGCTCGGTGCGGATGAATTTGGCTTTGCTACCGCACCACTGGTCGTGGAGGGTTGCATCATGATGCGCAAATGCCATCTGAACACCTGCCCGGTTGGTGTGGCGACGCAAGACCCGGTCTTGCGTGAAAAATTCCAGGGCAAACCTGAGCACGTCGTGAACTATTTCTTCTTTGTCGCAGAAGAAGTCCGCGAAATCATGGCTCAACTCGGCATGCGCACGTTCGATGAGCTGGTCGGTCGTGTTGACCTGGTCGACACCCGCGCAGGTATCGAGCACTGGAAAGCCGAAGGCCTGGATTTCAGCCGCGTGTTCTATCAGCCCACGATCGAAGGCTCACGCCGTCAAATTGAAACGCAGGATCATGGACTCGAAGCCGCACTGGATCACACATTGATCGAGCGCAGTTTGCCTGCCATCGAGCGCGGGGAAAAAGTATCTTTCATCACTCCCGTTCGCAACCGTAACCGTACCATTGGTGCAATGCTCTCAGGTCGTGTCGCGTCAAAATATGGCGACGAGGGACTGCCTGATGACACCATCCATATTCAATGCAACGGTACAGCCGGGCAAAGCTTTGGCGCATTCCTGGTGCATGGCATCACACTGGATCTGGTTGGCGAAGGCAACGACTATGTCGGCAAAGGTTTGTCGGGCGGGCGCATTATCGTGCGCTCACCGAACGACTTCCGCGGCTTTGGTCCGGACCACATTATCGTAGGCAACACTGTGCTGTATGGCGCCACCGCTGGCGAGGCTTATTTCAATGGTGTCGCAGGCGAACGATACGCTGTGCGTAACTCGGGCGCAGCCACAGTCGTTGAAGGCACAGGCGATCACGGTTGCGAATACATGACAGGCGGCACAGTCGTCGTACTGGGCAAGACCGGTCGAAACTTTGCCGCCGGCATGTCCGGTGGCGTCTCTTACGTCTGGGATCCGGAGGGTAATTTCCGAGAGCTCTGCAATATGACCATGGTCGAAATCGAGCCCGTCCTGTCTTCTGCTGAACAAACAAAAGTACAAGGCATCGACGTCTGGCACAGCATGACGCGTGGCGCAGAACGCGAAACCGACGAAGCCATCTTGCGTCGCCTGGTTGAAAATCACTTCCGTTACACAGGCAGCTTCTGCGCCCGTGACATGGTCAGCGACTGGGACCGCGCGCGTAGTAAGTTTGTCAAAGTTATGCCTGTCGATTACAAGCGCGCGCTCGGTGAAATGTGGCGCGCCGCCAACCCACAGCCTAAAGCTGCTTAAGGAACCATCATGGGAAAAATTACTGGTTTTCTCGAACTCGAACGCCTGCAAGAGGGCTCTGAGGCTCCCGCGAGTCGTCTGAAGCACTGGCGTGAATTTGTTCTGCATCTGGATGATGCACAGGCCGGCAAACAAGCTGCCCGCTGCATGGATTGCGGCATTCCGTTTTGCAATACCGGATGCCCGGTCAACAATGTGATTCCCGACTGGAATGACCTGGTTTATCGCCAGAACTGGCGTGGTGCGCTGGATGTCTTGCATTCGACCAATAACTTTCCGGAGTTCACCGGCCGTATCTGTCCCGCACCTTGCGAAGCAGCCTGCACACTGAATATTAATGATGATGCAGTCGGTATTAAATCCATCGAACATGCGATCATTGATAAAGGCTGGTCTGAGGGCTGGGTCGTTGCACAACCTGCAGCGACAAAAACCGGTAAAAAAGTCGCTGTCGTAGGTTCTGGCCCTGCGGGCCTGGCGTGCGCGCAACAACTGGGGCGTGCCGGACATGATGTGACGGTATTTGAAAAGAACGATCGGGCGGGTGGTTTGCTGCGTTATGGCATCCCTGACTTCAAGCTTGAAAAGCAACTGATCGATGCCCGCGTCAAACAGTTACAAGCCGAAGGCGTGACATTCAAAACATCTCACTATATTGGCGCAGCAAATGATGCTGCAGCAACAGGTCTCACCGTTAAAACGCCTGAAGCATTGCAGAAAGAATTTGATGCGGTGGTGCTGACTGGCGGATGTGAAACACCCCGTGACTTGCCAGTAGAAGGCCGTGAGCTTGAGGGCGTCATGTACGCCATGGATTTCCTGCGCCCCCAAAACAAAGTTGTCGCAGGTGACAAGCTGACAGATCAAGTGCTTGCAAAGGGCAAGCATGTGGTCGTGATCGGTGGTGGCGATACGGGTTCTGATTGCGTGGGCACAAGCAACCGCCATGGGGCGAAATCAGTGACGCAAATCGAGCTGATGCCAAAGCCTCCTGAAAGCGAAAACAAGACAATGACCTGGCCTTACTGGCCAGCCAAACTGCGCACCTCGTCTTCGCACGAAGAAGGCGCGGAGCGTGACTGGGCGATCACGACTAAATCCATCGAAGGCAAAAACGGCAAAGTTGAAAAGCTCGTCGCAGCGAAAGTCGAATGGATCAAGGACGAAGCCACCGGCCAGATGAAAATGCAGGAAATCAAAGGCTCGCAATTTGATATCAAAGCCGATCTGATCCTGTTGGCGATGGGTTTTGTTGCACCGGTCAATCATGTGTTGAAAGCGTTTGCTGTTGAACAGGATCCACGTGGTAACGTACGTGCCAACACCGATGACTACAAAACCAATGTCAGCAAAGTGTTTGCTGCGGGCGATATGCGACGTGGCCAGTCACTTGTCGTATGGGCAATCCGCGAAGGTCGTCAATGCGCACGTTCAGTTGACGAGTTCCTGATGGGTTCATCAGTATTGCCACGCTAAACAAGTCAGCGTTTTAAACAACGCACCGAGGAGAGTACCGCATGAAAGGTTTTAATCAACTGCTGAAAATCAGTTTGGTCGCCATGATTGCGGCACTCCCCTCATCCCAGGTTGCTGCGCAAACAGCACTCCAGTGGCCAACAAAAAGCATTACGCTCATCGCGACCTATGCCGCAGGCGGGTCCGCAGACACCAGGATGCGTTTGCTAGCACGCAAACTCACCGAGAAACTTGGACAGCCTGTTGTCGTTGAAAACAAGGGCGGTGCGGGTGGCGTAATCGGTACGTCCGCCATTGCGAAAGCCGCACCCGATGGTTATACGATTGGTTCGGGCAATATGGCCCCGTTGGCGGTCAACCCGTCAATGATGAAAAAAATGCCCTATGACCCGGTCAAGGACATTGCGCCCATCATTCTGATCGAACAAGCTCCGCTGGTACTGAGCGTTGCAAACAGCCTGCCTGTCAAAAATCTGGCCGACCTGGTTGCTTTGGCGAAAAAAGAGCCGGGCAAACTAACCTTTGGCTCCTCTGGCGTGGGCGGTGCACATCACCTTTCAGGTGAAATGTTTCGCGAGATCGCGGGTCTGGACATCACGCACGTGCCTTATAAAGGCGGCTCGCCCGCAGCGACCGATCTGATGGCTGGGCACTTAAGCATGATGTTCGAAATGGGTTACTCGGCCCTGCCTTCGATTCAGGCTGGCAAAATCCATCCGATCGCCGTGACCTCAAAAACACGTCTGGCGATCCTGCCTGATGTACCCACCATGGCTGAATCTGGTGTCGCCGATTTTGAGTCGTACAACTGGCAAGGCATCATTGGGCCGGCCGGGATCCCCGCCCCCATCATTGAAAAACTTAACAAAGCACTCAATGAAATACTCCAAGATCCTGACGTAATCAAAGCGATTGCCGACACAGGCAGTCAGGCCCGGGGGGGATCTCCAGAAGCGTTTGCTCAATTTATTGAGACTGAACGGACTAAATGGGCAAAAGTCATTCAAACCGCTGGCATCAAGCCTGAATAAATATTTCGAGGCGATTGATTTTTGCCGGCACTTATCAGGCAAAACCCTTAGGAGATCGGGATACAATAGGCCGCTGTGGCGGCTATGGTCGCCCATGCCCTTTGGCTCACCATCCGACCTTTATGGTTCACCATGCTAGCGCCCCCTCTATATCCTAGTGATCCCGTATTGCGCCTTGATGGCGTAACGCTAGGCTATGGCGAATTCACTGTTCTGCGCAATATTTCTCTCGAAGTACTGCGAGGCCAGGTTGTCGCAATGATGGGTGGCTCGGGATCTGGCAAGACAACGCTGTTACGCGCCGCGACCGGGCAACTCGTTGCTACCTCAGGTACCGTTGAGGTGTTCGGTCAAAATCTGGCCACAGCAGACCGTACAAAAATTGAATCTTTACGCCAGCGCATGGGGGTACTGTTTCAGCAGGGTGCTCTGTTCACGGATCTCAATGTATTCGAAAACGTTGCCTTTCCTCTGCGTGAGCATCTGCATATGAAGCCCGCCAAGCTGCTTGAGCGGGTGCTAGACAAACTAAATGCCGTCGGTCTGCGCGCGGCGGCTCATCTCAAAATCTCTCAGATTTCAGGCGGTATGGCCAGACGCGTCGCGCTCGCGCGCGCCGTAGTGCTTGAGCCTGAACTAGTGCTATACGATGAGCCTTTTGCGGGACTTGACCCGATCTCCATGGGCATCACTGCCAGGCTGATCCGTCACCTGTCTGACAAGCTAGGCTGTGCTTCGGTTGTCATCACCCATGATGTGGCCGAGTCCTTTGCGATCGCCGACCAGGTCTATCTCGTTGGCCAAGGCGTACTGAAAGCTCACGGCTCTCCTGCGACACTCGGGACTTCGGCTGACCCCTATGTGCAGCAATTTTTGCAAGGCCAGGCCGATGGCCCGGTAGCCTTTGATTATCCTGAAACACCTGCATTCACGTCCTGGCTTACGCTACAAAGAGGCCAGCGATGAATCAGATTTCTCGTGTACTCACTCAGGTAGGCAGGCAGACACGCCTGCGGGTAAGAGGTCTTGGATTTTTTACGCGTTTCTTTTTTACCTTGCTCGCGCGCTCCGGGATTGTGTTTCAACGCCCGCGACTCGTTTCGCAGCAAGTGCACTTCATTGGTAACTATTCGCTGCTTATTATTGCGGTGTCTGGTCTGTTTGTAGGCTTTGTGCTTGGTTTGCAAGGGTATTACACCCTTAACCGGTATGGCTCTGAAGAAGCGCTTGGCTTGCTTGTCGCACTTTCGCTCACGCGCGAGCTCGGTCCGGTGGTCACGGCACTGCTATTTGCCGGGCGTGCGGGCACTTCGCTCACCGCCGAGATCGGTCTGATGAAAGCAGGTGAACAACTCGCCGCCATGGAAGTCATGGCGGTCGACCCGATTCGCCGCGTCTTAGTTCCGCGCTTCTGGGGCGGCGTAATTGCTATGCCCATACTTGCCGCAGTCTTCTCCATGGTGGGTATTCTTGGTGGCTGGGCGGTTGGTGTGCTGTTGATCGGCATCGATACAGGGGCCTTCTGGTCCCAGATGCAATCCGGTGTAGATGTATGGAAGGATGTCGCCAACGGCGTCATTAAGAGTTTTGTTTTTGGTATCGCGGTAACGCTGATTGCCCTTTACGAGGGCTGGCAGGCGCAACCAACCCCTGAGGGCGTCGCGCACGCGACCACACGTACAGTTGTCACCAGTTCTTTATCGGTACTGGGACTTGATTTTCTGCTGACCGCGCTGATGTTCAGCAACTGATTCTGGAGCCACGAAATGTCCAACGAAAAAAATGACTGGTGGGTGGGCCTATTTGTTTTGCTAGGCGCAATCGCCTTGGCGTTTCTCGCGCTACGCGCAGGCAACTTCAGTACCTTTACCTTTGCTTCCACCTACAACCTGTCGGCCAAATTTGACAATATCGGAGGCTTGAAAGTGCGTGCTCCGGTTAAAAGCGCTGGCGTGGTGGTCGGACGCGTCGCTGACATCAAGCTCGATGACAAAACCTTTCAGGCGGTCGTCACACTCAAAATGGAAAAGGGCTTTGCCTTTCCCGCTGACTCCTCCGCAAAAATCCTGACCTCCGGTCTACTCGGCGAACAATACATTGGCATCGAACCCGGTGGCGATGACAAAAACCTCGAAAATGGCAACACGATCAGTATGACGCAAAGCGCAATCGTGCTTGAGACGCTGATCAGCAAGTTCCTCTTCAGCACAGCCGAAAAACAAGGCACGCCTGCTAATAGCGCAACGACCGACTCTTCGCAAAAAGATTAAGCAGACGGACATGAACAAACTACGAACATTCACACTACGAACTCCTGCTGCGCTCGCGGGTGGCCTCGCCGCACTATTACTGGCCGGTTGCGCCACTCAGCCAGTCGTCAACGCGAATCCACAGGATCCATGGGAGTCCTCAAATCGTTCTGTCTACGCGTTTAATGATGCGGTTGACCGGGCATTATTCAAACCAGTGGCCGAGGCCTATGCTTTTGTCACACCACAGCCGGTTCGATCCTGTATCAACAATATCTTTTTAAACCTGGGCGAGGTATGGTCCTTCATTAACAGTTCCATACAAGGCCGTCACGAAGACGCGCTCAACACCATGGGACGTTTTCTGCTGAACTCCACCATGGGGATTGGCGGCTGCTTTGATCTGGCCAGTATGAATGGTGCCAAACGGATCTCGAACGATTTTGGTGTAACGCTTGGCGTCTGGGGTATTAGTTCAGGCCCTTACATGGTCCTGCCTATTCTTGGCGGAACAACCCTCAGAGATGGTACGGGCAAAATTCCCGACATATACTTTAACCAGTATGGGTACGGTCAAATGGTGCATGACGTAGATGTTCGCAATTCAATCTATGGATTTGAAATTGTTGAACGCCGCGAAGCCCTGCTCGATGTCACCAATATGGTTGACGGTACAGCGCCTGATCCATATAGCTTTATCCGAGACGCTTACCTTAAAAAACGTGCGGCGCAAGTTCGCGGCACCAAAGGCGAAGCTGAAAAACTCCCTAATTACGAAGACTTTGAAGATGTGCCGCAAGATGATAAAGCGCTTGGCATTCCTGCATAGAAATAGGATTACCCAGAATCATGATGATACGTTTTCTCTCCATTCGTTATCTAGTCGTTTTGTTTGCCGCATGCGGTGTCTTGGCAAGCGTCCAATCACTTGCACAAACCAAACCTGATACATACGCGGCGCCCAATGTGTTTGTGCAACAAGTCGCCGATCAGGCTTTGCTCGCCCTTAAAGCAGACAGCAGCGTGCGAGCAGGCGATACCGTGCGCGTCAACCAAATCGTTGATGAGCTTCTTCTGCCTTACGTAGACTTTGAAAAAACCACACGGCTCTCTGCAGGACGCTACTGGAAACAAGCAACGCCCGAACAACAAGCAGCGCTGGTCAAAGCCTTTCGCGCAACCCTTGGTCGCACCTACAGCGGCGCGCTCACAAGGGTAGACGACGCCACCACGATGAAAACGCTCGCCTTTCGGGGTGAAGACGATGCGCGCGATGTGGTCGTGAAATCCCAGGTCGTTCAGCATGCCAACAGCCAGCCTGTGCAGCTCGACTACCGGCTTGAAAAAACAGCGCAAGGCTGGAAAATATACGATATCAACGTTGAAAATGTCTGGCTCATTGAAAACTATCGCAATCAGTTTTCCCAACAGATCGGACAAAACGGTATTGATGGACTGATCTCGGTGCTGAACCAAAAAAACAAATAACAACAGACTGTGCGTTCGCTCAGCCCTCCTCCTCAATACTCAAGGCCTCGCACTTTTCATGTCAGCCGTTTCCATTGAACACATCAGTAAGATTTATCCACCACGTTCCAACGGTTGGAAGTCGCTGTTCCAGAAACCACAAGGCGCGGGCTTTCAGGCACTCGACGATGTCTCGCTTTCTATTGATCATGGTGAGTTTTTCGCTTTGCTGGGGCCCAATGGCGCAGGCAAAACCACGTTGATTTCAGTGCTTGCGGGTTTGTCGCGTGCATCCCACGGACGGGCTAGTGTCTGTGGCTACGATGTCGTGCATGATTACCAGCAAGCCCGTCGGTCTCTAGGTGTCGTGCCACAAGAATTGGTGTACGACCCGTTCTTTACCGTACGCGAAACGCTCAGAATCCAGTCAGGATATTTTGGGTTTAGAAATAACGATGACTGGATAGACGAAATCCTCGCTAATCTCGGACTGACGGACAAAGCCGATGCGAATATGCGGGCGCTGTCTGGCGGCATGAAAAGACGCGTGCTGGTTGCTCAAGCACTTGTACACCGTCCGCCTGTGATTGTGCTGGATGAACCGACCGCTGGTGTCGACGTGGACTTGCGTCGCAGTCTGTGGGAATTCATTTCGCGTCTGAACCGCGCCGGGCATACTATTTTGCTCACCACGCATTATCTCGAAGAAGCAGAAACCCTGTGTAACCGGATTGCCATGCTCAAACGCGGTCGTATCGTCGCGCTCGACACAACTGCAAATCTGCTTACACGGACAGGTGGTGGCAGTCTGGAGCAAGCCTTTGTCCAAATCATGAACGAACCAGCACCACAATCGGAGGGTCTTGTATGAACACCCCTATTCTTGCAGCCCGTCCTGGTTCCGGCTCCGGATTTCCCACATTGTTAGGCAAGGAATTGCTGCGTTTCTGGAAAGTCAGTTTCCAGACGATTGCGGCTCCCGTCATTACCGCGCTGCTCTATCTGGTTATTTTTGCGCAGGTACTGCAGGATCACGTTCAGGTGTATGGCTCTGTTCCCTACACAGCCTTTCTGATTCCGGGCCTGATGATGATGAGCATGCTGCAAAACGCTTTCGCAAATCCTTCCTCCTCACTGATTCAGAGTCGTGTCACGGGCAATCTGGTTTTCATGCTGTTGCCCCCGATGACACACCGCGAGATATTTAGTGCGTATGTTTTGGCTGCAATCGTGCGAGGCATCGCGGTCGGTTGCTGTGTTTGGTTTGTATCGCTTTATTTTGTCGCCTTGCCAGTCAAGCAGCCTCTGTGGGCAATAGCCTTTGCTGTGCTGTCTTGCGGGATTATGGCCATCATGGGTTTAATCGCCGGCCTGACTTCAGAAAAATTCGACCAGCTCGCTGCTTTTCAGAATTTTTTAATCATGCCTGCTACATTCCTGTCTGGCGTATTTTATTCCGTGCATTCCTTGCCGCCTTTCTGGCAGCATGTTACGCACTGGAATCCGATTTTTTACACGATTGACGGTTTCCGTTATGGATTTTTCGGTGTGGCGGATGTTTCGCCCTGGCATAGCCTGGCTGTCGTTGCCGGTGTATTTGCAGTGCTGGCTTTGTTTGCCCTGAGACTGTTGGCCAGTGGCTACAAGCTGCGGACCTGATCATTCCATACCAGCAACAAAACCGCTCGTACACAATAAACCGCTCAGCTCTGATAACAATTACGTAGCACGCTTAAAGAATATTCAAGGAATACCACTGAACATGTTGCCCACACCTGAAGACATCCGCGCATATATTGCAGCAGGTATGACCTGCGAACACCTTGAAGTCACCGGCGACGGCTCTCACTTCGAAGCCATCATCGTAAGCGAAGCATTTGCGGGCAAACGCCCGATCGCTCGCCATCAGCTGGTGTACGCGGTATTAGGTGATCGCATGAAACAGGAAATTCACGCACTCTCGATGCGCACACTGACCCCTGCAGAATACAAGGCAAACAGTTAATGGATAAGTTGCGCATCATTGGTGGAACACCGCTCACGGGCGAGATCAGCATCTCGGGCGCGAAAAACGCTGCGTTGCCGATCCTGTGTGCAAGCTTGCTCACAGCTGACACCATTACGCTGACCAATGTCCCAAAGCTTAACGATATCGCGACCACCTTCAAGCTATTAAACCAGCTGGGCGTCAAGGCTGTCCGCAATAGCGATGACAGCGTCTGCATGACGGCGGATCAAGTGACAACCCTTGAGGCGCCCTACGAGCTGGTTAAGACCATGCGCGCGTCGATTCTGGTGCTAGGCCCTTTACTTGCCAGATTTGGCGAAGCACGGGTGAGTCTGCCTGGTGGCTGCGCAATCGGACAGCGTCCCGTTGACCAGCACATACAGGGGCTCGCCGCCCTGGGTGCGGATATCAAAATCGAACATGGCTTTGTCGTTGCGCGCGCCACCCGCCTCAAGGGTGCTGTGGTGCGCACCGACATGGTCACCGTGACCGGCACAGAAAACCTGATGATGGCGGCAGTACTCGCCGAGGGTCAGACCATCCTGGAAAACGCGGCACGCGAACCTGAAGTCATTGATCTGGCCAAACTGCTGATCAAAATGGGTGCAAAGATTAAAGGACACGGTACGGATCGCATTGTGATCGACGGCGTCGAAAGCCTGCACGGCGCGACACACCGTGTCATCCCCGACCGTATCGAAGCGGGTAGCTTTTTATGCGCGGTCGGTGCTGCAGGTGGCAAAATCATGTTGCGTGATGCAGCCCCCGAAACCATGGGCGCCACGATTTCAAAACTCCAGGAAGCCGGCCTGCACATTGCAGTCGGTCCAGACTGGATCGAAGCCAGCATGTCCACCCGGCCCAAAGCCGTCGACATGCGCACAATTGAATATCCTGGTTTTGCAACCGACATGCAAGCGCAACTCATGGCCCTCAACGCCTTGGCGGATGGCACCTCGGTCATCGTCGAGACAATTTTTGAAAATCGCTACATGCATGTCCAGGAGTTGCGTCGTCTCGGTGCGCATATCGATATTGACGGGCATACTGCCATCGTGCGCGGCGTACCTAAGCTTTCAGGTGCCACCGTCATGGCAACGGATTTGCGCGCATCAGCCAGCCTGGTGATCGCAGGCCTGGCTGCAGAGGGCGAAACCTTGGTCGAACGTATTTATCATCTCGACCGTGGCTATGAGCGCATGGAGCATAAACTGCGACAATTAGGTGCAAATATTGAACGCACCACACATTGATCTCATCCATACTGAACGCAAAACGCTGAAGGAACTCTCATGAGCACAGACGTGCGCACGCGCCCGCTGACCATGGCCCTGTCAAAAGGGCGCATTTTTGAAGAAACCCTGCCATTGCTCGAAGCCGCAGGGATTCAGGTCTCCGAAAATCCCGAGCAATCACGCAAACTCATTATTGAGACCAGCGATGCTAACTTGCGTCTGATTATCGTGCGGGCCTCTGACGTACCGACTTACGTTGAATATGGCGCGGCAGACCTTGGCATTGCAGGCAAAGACGTGCTGATCGAACATGCTGCGAATCACCCCGGTGGCCTGTATCAGCCGATCGACCTGAATATTGCGAAGTGCCGCCTTGCTGTCGCAGTCAAAAATGGTTTTGATTATGCCGCCGCAGTCAAACAAGGTGCACGCCTGCGGGTTGCAACCAAATACACCGAAGCCGCGCGCGCGCACTTTGCAGCCAAAGGTGTTTACGTTGACCTCATCAAGCTTTATGGCTCAATGGAACTCGCCCCGCTCGTTGGTCTGGCCGACGCGATTGTCGACCTGGTCTCGACAGGTAATACCCTCAAAGCGAATAACCTCGTTGCTGTCGAGGACATTATGCCGATTTCATCCAGGCTAGTGGTTAATCGGGCTGCGCTGAAAACACGCCAGGCAGAATTGCAGCCGATTTTGGATGCTTTTGAACGTGCCAGCCGCCCGGCTGTGGCATGATAAGGGTCTACCCGAATATTTTTGCCCTTCCATAAGAAAGGGACACTCCAAATGGCTACTTTATCCCGCCTTGACACCCGCGACGCTGACTTTAAAGTCAGGCTCACGCAACTGCTGAAAGTCGATGCCGAGCAAGACGACGCAATCGAAGCCGCGTGCAGTCGCATTTTGCAAGAAGTCCGCACGCACGGTGATTCGGCACTGCTGCAATTCACCCGTCAATTCGATCGTGTTGAGGCTGCCGATGTTGCCGCGCTGGAAATCCCGCGCAGCGAATGGTTAAGCGCCTTGGCTGGCCTGCCAGCCGCACAGCGCAGCGCCCTAGAAACAGCTGCCGAACGCGTCCAGCGTTATCACGTGCATCAGCGTCAGGAGAGCTGGTCCTACACGGAGCCAGATGGCACCAGACTCGGCCAGCAGATTACACCGCTGGATCGGGTGGGCCTGTATGTGCCTGGTGGTAAGGCGGCGTACCCCTCCTCTGTGCTGATGAATGCCATTCCTGCAAAAGTCGCCGGCGTCAAAGAAGTCATTATGGTCACCCCGACGCCGGGGGGACTGCGTAACCCCATGGTGCTGGCTGCTGCAGCAATTGCGGGTGTTGATCGAATTTTTGCGATCGGTGGTGCCCAAGCCGTGGGCGCTCTCGCCTATGGTACCCAGACCATCCCTGCTGTCGACAAGATCGTAGGGCCAGGCAACGCCTATGTCGCCGCAGCAAAACGTCGTGTATTTGGTACGGTTGGTATCGATATGATTGCCGGCCCAAGCGAAATCCTGATCATCTGTGACGGCAAAACGCCAGCGGACTGGATCGCGATGGATTTATTCTCACAAGCCGAACACGACGAACTGGCTCAGGCCATTTTGCTATGTCCGGATGCAGACTTTCTCGATCAGGTTGAAAAGTCGATCAAAAAACTGATGCCCACCATGCCGCGCGCAGAAATTATCTCAACGAGTTTGCGCGACCGTGGGGCGTTGATTCTGGTCCGCGATCTGGCCGAGGCCTGTGAAATCAGTAACCAGATCGCCCCCGAACATCTGGAAGTTTCTGTTGAAAATCCTGATCAATGGCTCAGCCACATTCGTCATGCGGGAGCAATATTTATGGGTCCGCATAGCTCGGAGTCGCTAGGCGACTACTGCGCCGGGCCCAATCATGTATTGCCGACTTCGCGCACAGCACGATTTTCCTCCCCGCTTGGGGTTTATGATTTCCAGAAGCGCTCGAGCCTGATTCACGTATCGCACGCAGGGGCACAATCGCTTGGCAAAATCGCAGCCGAGCTTGCCACAGGCGAAGGCCTGCAAGCGCATGCGGCAAGCGCGAGTTTGCGCCTCCACCCAGGAAAATAAACCTCGATTGTGAGCACGATTACCCGTTGACCGATCAAAGTCGGTGTAATCGGCTCAGAGCACAATACAATAACGATATATCGACCCACTGAGTCCATGACATGCGTACCGCCGAGATTACCCGCAACACCAACGAGACGCGCATTCGCGTCGCGATCAACCTGGATGGCACAGGCCGCCAGAGCCTGAACACGGGCGTGCCCTTTCTGGATCACATGCTTGACCAGATCGCACGCCATGGTTTGATTGATCTGGACGTCCAGGCTGAGGGCGATACGCATATTGATGCACATCACACTGTGGAGGATGTTGGCATCACGCTTGGCATGGCGATCGCCAAAGCCGTCGGTGATAAAGCAGGCATCCGACGCTATGGTCACGCCTATGTTCCGCTCGACGAGGCACTATCACGTGTTGTCGTGGACTTCTCAGGCCGTCCCGGACTGCAGTTTCACGTACCTTTTACGCGGGCACGCGTGGGTGACTTTGATGTCGATCTGACGATTGAGTTTTTTCAGGGTCTGGTTAATCACGCTCTACTCACCATGCACATCGACAATCTGCGCGGCGTCAACGCGCACCATCAGTGCGAAACCATTTTCAAAGCCACAGGCCGTGCATTGCGCATGGCGCTTGAGCGTGATCCTCGCATCGAAGGCGTTGTGCCGTCCACCAAAGGCGTGCTCTGAGCCATGACGACCATTGCCATCGTCGATTACGGCATGGGGAACTATCACTCGGTTGAGCGAGCGCTCAGACACGCCGCACCCGAAGCTGATATCCGTTTGTGCAAACTCGCCTCAGAAATCGATGCGGCAGATCGTGTCGTATTTCCTGGTCAGGGCGCCATGGCCGACTGCATCCGAACGCTCGATGAGGCAGGTTTGCGTGAAGCGGTTGTGCGTGCCGCACGCAACAAACCCCTGCTTGGGGTGTGCGTCGGCGAACAAATGCTTTTCGAGCGAAGCGAAGAAGGCAATACACCGAGCCTGGCAATCTTCCCAGGTCAAGTAAAAAAGTTTCAAGGCCCCGCCTTTGCCACGCTCAGTAATGGTGAGCACAGCACGATCGAACACCTGAAAGTCCCCCACATGGGCTGGAATCCTGTTCGTCAGGTGCGCCCCCATGCGTTGTGGGCCGGCATTGCCGATGCAACACCTTTTTATTTTGTGCATAGCTATTATGCTGTGCCTGCAGATGCGCAATTAACGGTTGGGGTGAGTGACTATGGCGCGCCGTTTACCTGCGCAGTTGCCTCAGAAAATATTTTTGCCGTACAGTTTCACCCAGAGAAAAGCGCCGAACCCGGTTTGCGTCTCTACCGGAATTTTGTAGACTGGAAACCTTAACTTTAACGATCCTTTAAACGATCACGAACAGACATGCTGCTAATCCCCGCTATTGACCTGAAAGACGGACGCTGTGTAAGACTGCGTCAAGGTGACCTCGACGACGCAACGATCTTTTCTGAAGATCCGACCGCCGTTGCCACGCAATGGCTCGCGCAAGGCGCGCGCCGTCTGCATCTGGTTGACCTGAACGGTGCTGTTGCCGGCAAACCAAAAAATGAAGCCCTGATCAAAGCGATTGTCGCTGCGATGGGTGACGATATCCCTGTGCAAATTGGCGGTGGCATCCGCGATCTGGACACGATCGAACGCTACCTCGATTTCGGCATCTCTTATGTCATTATCGGTACCGCTGCGGTGAAAGATCCTGGCTTTTTACATGATGCCTGCGGCGCGTTTCCAGGCAATATCATCGTTGGCCTCGATGCGCGGGATGGCAAAGTCGCAACCGATGGCTGGAGCAAACTCACCAAACATGACGTGACTGATCTGGCGAAAAAGTTCGAAGACTATGGTTGCGAATCGATTATCTATACCGATATCGGCCGAGACGGCATGCTGTCGGGTGTCAATATCGAAGCAACGGTACGTCTGGCGCAACACGTACGCATCCCTGTGATTGCCTCGGGCGGTGTGACAGATCTGAGAGATATCGAGGCGCTGTGCGCCGTCGAAGAAGAAGGCATCGAAGGCGCGATTTTGGGCCGCAGTATTTACGAAGGCACCCTCGATTTCGCAGCGGCGCAAAAACTCGCCGACGAACTTAACCCATGAGCCTGGAACCATGACCGCCGAGCGCATCACACCCATTGTGAACGGCCTGACCCGGCGGATCATTCCCTGTCTGGATGTAACAGCTGGCCGTGTGGTGAAGGGCGTAAATTTTGTTGAACTGATGGACGCGGGCGACCCTGTTGAAATCGCCAGACGCTACAACGAACAAGGCGCCGACGAGTTAACTTTCCTGGACATTACCGCGACGAGCGATGGCCGCGACCTGATCCTGCCAATCATCGAGCAAGTCGCCTCAGAGGTTTTTATTCCACTGACCGTCGGCGGGGGGGTACGCCAGGTCAGTGATATTCAGCGGCTGCTCAATGCCGGTGCAGACAAAGTCTCACTGAATAGCGCAGCAGTCGCCAACCCAGATCTCGTGCGCGCGTGCTCCGACTACCATGGCTCGCAATGCATTGTGGTGGCGATTGACGCCCGATGCGTCGACACAGACCCGCTCAATCCGCGCTGGGAGGTCTTTACGCATGGCGGGCGCAAAGGCACAGGCATTGACGCGGTCGCTTGGGCGATCAAAATGGCCGAATACGGTGCAGGTGAAATCCTCCTGACCAGCATGGATCGCGATGGCACCAAATCAGGTTTTGATCTGGAGCTGACCCGCCGCGTCTCCGATGGCGTACCTGTACCTGTCATCGCCTCTGGAGGCGTGGGTAATCTGCAGCATCTGGCCGATGGCGTGACGATTGGCGGTGCGAGCGCGGTACTAGCCGCAAGCATTTTTCATTACGGCGAATACACGGTGCGTCAGGCTAAAGAGTTCATGGCCGCGCAGGGTATCCCTGTCAGGATGTGCTGACATGGGCCACACAACTGAATTATCCAGTACCCCTTCATGGCTTGCCGAAGTCAAGTTCGATGATCAGGGCCTGCTACCCGCCATTGCGCAAGACGCAGTGTCAGGCCAGATCCTGATGGTTGCATGGATGAATGCCGAGTCTCTGGCTGAAACAGCTCGCACCGGACGTGCCGTATTCTGGTCACGTTCGCGCAAGCGCCTCTGGCGTAAAGGTGAAGAATCCGGCCACGTTCAGCAAGTCCTGGAACTCAGGCTCGATTGCGACAGTGATGTCATCCTCATGAAAGTCGACCAACTAGGTGGCATTGCCTGTCACACCGGCCGTGCAAGCTGTTTTTATCGGCGACTGGACACGGTAGGCGATACATCGGCCTGGGTCAGTGTCGACCCCGTGTTGAAAGACCCTGAGTTGATCTATAAATAATCGGTTTGAACATGACCTCACCCAATACCCCCTCGGATCAACTCTCGGACTTCGTGCTGGCACGCATAGCAGACCTGCTCGAAACACGGTTACCCGCCCGCGGCGGTGATCCAGCCACATCTTATGTTGCCAAGCTTTTTTCCAAAGGTCCCGACGCTGCGTTGAAAAAAATCGGCGAAGAAGCGACCGAGCTGGTCATGGCCGTAAAAGACAAACAAGCCGATCGCATCATCTCCGAGACGGCGGACTTATGGTTTCACTGCCTGGTGACACTCGCCGAACATGGTTTGCGTCCCGAACAAGTTTTGACCGAGCTCGCAAGACGCGAAGGCGTGTCCGGGTTGCAGGAAAAAGCCAGCCGTCAAAAAGTCTGACCCCCTACTCAATCACAACAACTTAAAGTCATTAACATGAGCGACAACTGTATATTTTGCAAAATTGTTCGCGGTGAAATTCCAGCCCGCATCGTGCACCAAGATGAGGATTGCGTTGTTTTTCACGACATTAATCCTTCTGCTCCAGTTCATTTATTAGCCATTCCGCGACACCATGTAGTATCTATGCAAGATATAACTGCCGAGGATGGCGTTTGGTTAGGTAGAATGATGTCTAATATTCCTAAGATTGCTCTGGACAACGGATGCAATCCAGGGCCCGAAGGTGGCTTTCGCATCGTGGCTAATTCTGGCAATGATGGTGGGCAAGAAGTTTTACACCTCCATTTTCATATTATTGGTGGCACACGTCCCTGGAAGGGACCACTGGTCGCCGCAGTCTAATTCGGAGAACCGCTATGGGCAGTTTCAGTATTTGGCACTGGATGATTGTTCTGGTCATTGTTGCGTTGATTTTTGGTACCAAAAAAATTCGCAATATCGGCTCAGATCTCGGTGGTGCCGTAAAAGGCTTTAAAGAAGGGATGAAAGATCCCAACGCCAAAGAAGGTGAGGCAACACCCGATGCAGCCCCCGCTCAGCGCGTTGCAGGTGGCGAGACCATCGACGTACAAGCCAAAGAGAAATCAGGCACCCATTAATTTTATCGGCCGACATGTTGTCGGCCATGCTCCTTTGGCAATCTGAATAACATGCTTGACGTCAGCTTTACTGAACTACTTGTGGTGGGCGTCGTGGCGCTTGTCGTGATTGGCCCTGAGCGCCTGCCTAAGGTCGCGCGTACACTTGGACACCTTGTCGGCCGCGCGCAACGGTATGTGAATGACGTCAAGACAGATATCCAGCGCGAGGTCGAGCTTGATGAATTCAAAAAGCTGAAGGATCAGGTGCAGGATGCCGCGCAATCTGTCCAATCCTCGCTGCAAAATACAGAAGCCTCTTTGCGCAATCCAATTGAAAGCATCGAAAAAGACACGATGGACGCGTTTCATGCGACCGGTGGAGATGGCCCTGCAGACGGAATACCCGCGGTAAGTTCTGGTGACTCAGCGTCAGCCCTTGCGCAAGCCGAGGCTGCCGAGCCGACTTTTCATAAAGTTGCGCCTTACGTCACGATTGGCGGTTCGAGCACCGAAACTGTGGCTTCTGCTCACGAACAAAGCACTTCCGTGGTCGTCAAGCCTTACACAACCATTATCGCGTCGACCCCGACCCAGCTCGAAATTGACGGCGTGTCCGCAACGGCTGCAACACCTACGCCCGGATCAAAAACGTGAGCACCACTGAAGATAAGCAAGAAACAGGCGAGACGTTTATGTCCCACCTGATTGAGCTCAGAACAAGACTGTTGCGAGCCGTTGTAGCCGTTTTAGTCGTGTTTGTAATTTTATTTATCTACCCAGGCGCATCAATCATTTATGACCTGCTGGCTGCACCGATGCTTGCATCCCTGCCCGAAGGCACGCGCATGATTGCAACGGGTGTGATTACCCCGTTCATGGTGCCGGTCAAAGTCACCATGATGGCTGCATTCGTGATTTCCTTACCGATTGTGCTCTATCAGGCCTGGGCTTTTGTCGCACCAGGCCTATACAAGCATGAGCAGCGTTTGGCGCTGCCCTTGATTGTCTCGAGTTCTTTGCTGTTTATGGCGGGCATGGCGTTTTGCTACTTTGTCGTATTCAAATCCGTCTTCAGCTTTATTGCTTCTTTTGCGCCGCAGTCGATTACCCCGGCGCCTGACATCGAGGCCTATCTGAGCTTTGTGATGACAATGTTTTTGGCTTTCGGTGTGACCTTCGAGGTACCCGTTGTCGTGGTGTTACTGGTTCGCATGGGGATTGTGACTGTCCAGAAGCTCAAAGATGCCCGAGGATATGTAGTGGTTGGCGCGTTTGTTATCGCTGCCGTTGTCACCCCTCCCGATGTGGTTAGCCAGTTTATGCTCGCAGTTCCATTATGTGTACTGTACGAAGTCGGCTTGCTGGTTGCGCGTGGCATCAAACCTCGCAAACCTGATGAGACCTCAGAAAACGAATCTGAAACTCCTGAAAAGTAAACCAGTACGTACGCTATTTGTCGTAATTGTTTATGTTTGGAAGCCATTATCAGCTTGGCAATCGAAAATTCACTACAATTAATTACAAGAAATCTCTTGTTGTTGCTTGCATTACGGTATATCTTTTTGCGTTGACAACACGCTACGGATAAACAGCAGTCTGATCAGGCAACTGAATAGCTATGGCTGTTCTATGCTTACCAATATGGTTTGGTAAGAAGGACTTAAAGGTACTATCGTGCTCGCACACCGTCTCAAACAAGCTCGACTCCGCGCCGGTCTTTCCCAGGAAAAACTCGGCAAACTCGCTGGTATTGATCCCATGTCTGCCAGCGCACGAATGAATCAATACGAGCGAGGCAAGCACTCGCCCGATTACCAGTTAATGTGCCGTGTCGCTGAAATTTTAAAAATGCCTGTCAGCTGGTTTTATACCGAAGACGAAGAGCATGCGCGCCTGCAAGAAATTTTTTATCTTCT
>CAINDJ010000119.1 GCA_903847325.1 uncultured beta proteobacterium
AGCAAAGCTTTTGCGATTGCTGAGGCTATGATCAATACCTATGAGGCAGCTTCGGCTGCTTACAGTGCGGGGGTTAAAGCAGGTGGAACATACGGGATGGCTCTTGGGATGTTAAACATGGCGATGGCTATTTCAACGGGAATAATGACAGTTGGTAAAATAGCATCTCAACAATATCAAGGCAAACAATACGGCGGGCCGGTATCCGCCAACAGTCCCTACCAAGTCAATGAAACCGGCCAACCTGAAATGCTGTCAGTCGCCGGGAAAGACTATCTGATGATGGGGAGCCAGCCGGGATACGTCACGCCGGCCTACAAGATGAGCTCGGGCAGTGGCGGTGGCGCCGGGGTGAAGGTTACAATAATCAATCAAATCCCCGGTGGGACTTATGACGTACAACAGATAGGTCGCGATGAAGTCCAATTAATCGCCCGACGGGAAGCAAAGTCGGCAGTTTTTGAGCATTCCCCTAAAGTAGTAGCCGCGGAAATAGCAGATCCGAACTCGCGGGTATCCAAAGCCATGGGCAAAAGCTACCAGACAGCGAGGGCTCGATAATGGGGCGGCAGTTTGTATTAAAACCGATCCTTGCTGATTTTGCGGCATCCGTAAAATCTGGGATCAATCGGACAGAAGTTGAGGGGGGGCTTGCCCGATATCGCAAAGATCAGATAGGTATCGTTTCCGCGGTAAACGTGACCTGGCGGGGCAACGAAGGGGAGTACGAATATCTTCGGGCATTCTACCGGGCGGCGACGTTGAACGGATCGGAATCGTTTGACATATTTTTGCAGATCACCTGCACAGCAACGACATTATATAAAGGGGTCTATTTTATTCCTGGATCGTTTCGGCTCCTCGGGAAAAGCAACAAAGTTTACAGCGTCGGCGCACAACTGGCCGTGAATCTGGAGATGTCATGACTCTGCCGATATGCACCTGGAATCCGCTAAGAGCAAGTTATTCTTTCCAGGACGCGGAAAGCGATGCTTACGCCGTGCAGCATAATGGGGGAGCACCGGCATACCGGAAAGGATTTGACGAAAACTCCATTACCATGCCGGTGGTCTGGCGATTACAGGGATCGGATATCAATGCTTTCTTTGCTTTTTACGTTACTGACACCGGCCGCGGGGCATCTCCATTTGAAATTGATTTGATCCTTGACGACCCGTTTAACGTCACAACGCACAAGGCATACTTCCTCCCAGACTCGATGCAGATTAAATGGCAATCAGACGATATCATGACGGTATCTGCGACATTGGAAGTCAAGCCAAACGAATATGATGTTGAGGCAGGGCTCGACATGGTTGGCGCGTACAATGAATTCGGACCCGGGTGGCGAACTGCTTTCCTACCGGTTGAGGATGATTTCAATACGCTGGTCAATGTCGATATCCCGGCCGCGTTTCCTCCTCCAGATGCGTGGATCCGAGAAGGGGATTTATGAGTGAGTATTCAGAATTTTTTCTTAACTCTAAATCAAGTGTTGTGGGATTAGAAACTTTGCAAATTTCACATTCAGCTTTCACCAGAACATACTGGGTGGTAAGGAATGCAGTTGCTGGCATCACCGCTATATTGGAAAATTCATCCAGCCAATTTTAACATGCGATTACAATAATGGCACGCTTAC
>CAINDJ010000120.1 GCA_903847325.1 uncultured beta proteobacterium
GTGTGCTCTTCCGATCTCGGATTCATCTGCTGCCATTTTTCGACTTTACCCTGCTGTACAACCCCGGTGCAGCTTTTAGTTTTTTAGCAGATGAAACCGGTTGGCAAAGATGGTTTTTTACTTTGCTGGCGCTTGCGGCTTCGGTCTTTATCATCTGGATGATGCGTAAAAATAAAGCGCAACACAGAATGATGCTGGCACTCGCTTTAATCCTGGGCGGTGCGATCGGTAATGTGATTGACCGGATCGCTTACGGTCATGTGGTTGATTTTCTGTTGTTTTACTGGCGTGACTGGTATTACCCGGCTTTTAATATCGCCGATATATGCATCACGCTCGGTGCTATGCTTTTGATACTCGATGAGCTGCTGCGACTGAAAGGTACACGTTCAAAATGACTAAAGATCTGCAAGGTAAACGCATCGTACTGGGTTTGAGTGGGGGTATTGCCTGCTACAAATCCGCTGAACTCGTGCGTCGCATGATCGATCTGGGCGCGACAGTCGACGTGGTGATGACTGATGCCGCGACACACTTCATCACAGCCGTCACCATGCAAGCCTTGTCGGGACGTCCGGTTTTTCTCGATGCCTGGGATACACGGATCCCAAACAACATGCCTCATATTGATCTGACGCGAGGGGCAGATGCAATACTGATCGCACCCGCTTCGGCAGACTTTATGGCCAAGCTTGTGCAAGGCCGTGCGGATGATTTGCTATCGACCTTATGCCTGGCTCGTGCGTGCCCTTTGTTGGTCGCACCAGCCATGAATCGCGAAATGTGGGCCGCAGCCCCCACGCAACGTAATGTTGAACAGTTAAAACTGGATGGCGTCCACATTCTCGGTCCCGGTAACGGCGATCAGGCATGCGGGGAAACGGGCGATGGCCGAATGCTCGAACCCGCGCAATTACTTGCAGAGATGGTTGGTTTTTTTCAGCCTAAATTGCTCGCCGGTAAACGCGTCATGATTACCGCAGGCCCAACTGTTGAGCCCATTGATCCGGTGCGTGTCATCAGCAATCGATCATCGGGTAAAACTGGGTATGCGCTTGCGCGTGCCGCGTGGGAAGCCGGTGCAGACGTCACACTGATCTCAGGCCCCACAGCTTTGAGTACACCTTATGGGGTGACCCGTATCGATGTTGAGACCGCCCAGCAAATGCATGATGCCGTGCTTGCAAGCGCTGCACAGCAGGATATTTTTATTGCGGTCGCAGCCGTTGCAGACTGGCGCGTGGCCAATGTCGCGAACGACAAGATCAAGAAAAATGGAGATCAGACACCTGAGCTTTCATTCATTCCTAACCCCGATATTCTCGCCACCGTTGCCAAACTGCCTGACGGTCCCTGGTGTGTGGGCTTTGCGGCCGAGACAGAGCGTCTGTCTGAATTCGCACACGAAAAGCGTCTGCGCAAAGGTATCCCCATGCTGATTGGCAACCTCGCGCAGCACGTGATGGATGCGGATCACACCACCGTATCCATTTTTGATATGCATGGCGAGCACCCTCTGCCCTCGAATGGCAAACAAAATATTGCCCGTCAACTGATACACGAGATATCAACACGTATCACAGGTACACAGGCCTGACCAGGCCGTGAGCCTATGGAAGCGCTCATTGAACTCCTTGCAGAATTTATTCGCCAGCACCATGTCTGGGCTGGGCCCATTATTGGACTGATGACCTTTGGCGAATCGATGTTCGTGATCGGCATTCTGATTCCCGCAACTGCCCTGCTGCTTATGACCGGCGGACTAGTCGCAAGCGGCACACTGCCTTTATTGCCAATCCTGCTGTGGGGTTATGCCGGCGCATTGCTTGGTGATGCGCTCTCATTTTGGCTGGGGCGCTGGATGGGCCCAAGCGTGCTGCGTTGCAAGCCCTTATCCACGCATCGCAGGACCGTCGCACGTGCCCGACTGCTGTTCTACCGCTATGGATTCTATGCGGTGTTGCTGGGACGCTTTTTAGGCCCTATCCGCAGTACGATTCCAACCGTCGCGGGTGTGATGGGAATGCCTGAATATAAATTTCAACTCGCAAATCTTATCTCTGCATTGTTCTGGGTTCCGGCACTGCTTACTCCCGGCTATATGGCGATTCACGCTGCAGACTCTTTCAATCTTTTTAAACTCTTCTGATTTCAAAAACCATGAAACCTGTCGACCTCAAAATTCTCGATGCGCGTATGCGTGACCAATTGCCTGCCTACGGCACACCTGGTTCTGCAGGTCTGGACTTAAGAGCGTGTCTCGATGCGCCGCTGGTCATCGAGCCCGGTGCCACCCAGCTTGTCCCGACAGGCCTCGCCATCCATATCGCCGATCCTGGTTACGCCGCTGTCATCTTGCCCCGCTCGGGACTAGGACACAAGCACGGCATCGTGCTTGGCAATCTGGTGGGCTTGATTGACTCCGACTATCAAGGTCCCTTGATGGTGTCGGCCTGGAACCGCAGCAATACCGCCTACACCTTGCAGCCCATGGAAAGACTGGCACAACTAGTCGTTCTGCCAGTGGCGCAGGTGCAATTTAATCTTGTTGATGATTTCGATACCTCTGCGCGAGGGACTGGCGGTTTTGGCAGTACAGGTAACAGCTAATCAGCCAGCCATCTGGCATCGAGCCAGTCGCCACAGACAACGGCAGCTTTCATGCATTGCACAAGGGTTGACTCTACGCAATGCACCGAAGCCGTCGTCTGCCTGTTAGCGGGTAGAGCCAGTACGATTTTGCGCTTTAAAGTCGGCTCAATTAATGGCGCGGCGGTCAACACTCCGCGTGCGATATCGTCGGCGACCGCGATACCAGGCAAGATCGTCAGGCCGTGTCCTGCAATGACCAGGCTTTTTTGAATACTCATCGCATTCGTTTCAGCGATCACCATCAATTGCAGGCCCATCAGTGTGGCTGCGTTTTCGACCAGGCTGCGCAGACCGTGCGGTGCACTGGGCAGAACGAGAGGCTTGCCGGCTAACTCAGCCAATGGCATAGGCTGATCCGCAGACAAACCTGATACGGGCAAACCAACAATCCAGAGACTTTCTTCGAGTAGCGGTTTAACTTGAATCGATGGCGTGTGTTTTGGGTCATACAGCAATGCCACATCAATTTCACCATCCTCGAGCCAGCGCTGGAGGTGTCCCGCGTAACCGACCGAGATTCGCACACGGATGCCAGGATAGTTAGATGCAATGGAGCTAATCAGCGCGCTAGCCAACAAATCGCTTGTACTGGGCAACAGACCAACCGTCACGATTCCACCAATCGAGCCTTTGGAAGGTCTAATCTCAGCCCGCGCGCGATCCAGCTCATGCAAGACGCGACGGGCATATGCCACAAGCGTGCGGCCCGCCTCGGTTAGCTCCATGCCGTGACGGCCCCGCTCAAAAAGGCTCGTCCCGACATCCTCCTCGAGCAGTCGCAACTGACGCGACACGGCTGGCTGGACGATATTAAGCAGTGTTGCCGCACGCGTGACATTGCCCGTCTCGGCCACTGTCACTAAAGCACGAAGCTGTTTGAAATCCAAAGTGCTTTTACCTAAGCAAACTCAAATTAGAAATGAACAATCCGACTTGGTTCATTCAAGGCGCCAGACGGTCCTTGATCCACTCATTTTGTTCGCTGAGGCGATAACAAATCCGGTCATGCAAGCGCGAGGGACGGCCTTGCCAGAACTCCCAGTAATCTGGCACCAGACGATAGCCACCCCAGTGCGGGGGTCGCGGTGGGTTCAGACCAAACTTCATGCCGTACTCCGCTGCTTTGGCGATGATTGAGGTGCGTCCGTTAATGACCGTGCTTTGAGGCGATGCCCAGGCACCAATCCGACTAGCCAGCGGGCGACTGGCATAGTATTCATCTGACTCCACAGCATCGACGAATTCAACACGGCCTTCTATCCGGACAACGCGCTCCATCTCAACCCAGTGAAACTGCAGCGATGCAAAAGGCGTGCCCTCAAGCTCCCGGCCTTTACGACTTTGATAATTTGTGAACCAGACAATACCGCGCGCATCACAGCCCTTGATCAAAACGATACGGCTCGACGGACGGCCATTGCTGCCAACCGTTGCAAGGGTCATCGCGTTAGGTTCTGGAATGTTGTGTTCGAAGGCCTCATTGAGCCAGGACTGGAATTGTTTGAGCGGCTCACTTGCCACCTCGTGCTCTTCAAGCGAACCGAGTTCATAACTTTTACGTAAGTCAGACAAAGGCGTTTTGTTGGTCATTAAGGTTGTCCCGATTTAGTTATAAAACTATCAAACCATACTTTTTGATCAATTACACCAAAAACAAAAACACCACGATGATCGGCCTGATCACCTGCATAGATTGATTGTGCTGATGCACCACCCAGCAGCTTTTGGGTGGCTTCTGGCAACTGTCCGATCACTTTAGGGGTGACCTCATCAAGCCCTCCGTAATACGTTCTCAAAGGCACTTCACTTTTCCAGCGA
>CAINDJ010000121.1 GCA_903847325.1 uncultured beta proteobacterium
AATATGCTCCTCTCATTGGCGCCTTAAAGTCCCGTGGCGTGCAATTTGAGGTGTGTGAAATTACGATAAAAACTAGAAATTTGTCTAAAGATGAATTTATTCTGGATGCTGACTTTACACCCTCAGGCGTAGTGAGAATCACAAACCTTCAAAACAAGGAACACTTCGCATATCTCAAACCCTGAGGGCTTTTGATATGTTAAAAAATATCATTAACTTATTATTTTATTTTGTATGTGCTTTCCCTGTCGTGGCTGCGGCAAGCGAGATGCAACCCATTCAAGTCGCACGGAATAGTTATTATGTTCAGGGTGCGGCTGAATTGGGCACCACATTAAATCAGAACTTTATTTCTAACGCTGGATTTGTAATCGGAAAACAATGCGTTGTCGTGATTGACGCCTTGGGATCTCCTGCGCTAGCAAACCAGTTGATTCACGAAATCAAGAAATTAACTGATAAACCAATAGCCTACGTAATCCTCACGCATTATCATGCCGATCATATTTATGGATTACAAAGTTTTAGCGCTATGGGTACGACAGTGTTGGCACAAGAACTTGGACGTGAGTATCTTACTTCGGATACTGCAGCACAGCGTTTGATCGCTTCAAGGGATGAGCTTTCGCCATGGATCGATAACAATACGCGATTAATCGCAGCAGATACCTGGATTGATAAAGACGAGACAATTAAGTTGTGCGGATTGAGTTTTGAGCTCATGCAAGTAGGACCAGCACATACCCCTGATGATCTTGCGATATTTATCCCCAGTGAAAAAGTTTTGTTTGCTGGAGACTTGGTATTTAACGGCCGAATACCGTTTGTCGGTAGTGCGGATAGTCGAGGCTGGATTAAATCATTAAACAAACTAGACTCATTTGATGCTGACGTCATCGTTCCAGGTCACGGTCTTTACTCTGATCATCCCAAACAAGATCTTATTTTCACGCGAGAGTATTTAATATTTCTCAGGCAAGCCATGCAACAGGCTGCAATAGATTTGGAAGACTTCGATCAGGCGTATCTTAAAACCGACTGGTCGCTCTATAAAAATATACCTTTATTCAATGCAGCAAATAGAATGAATGCCTACAACGTATATTTATCAATTCAGAATGAATAAGTTATTTTTTATAGCGAATAAGTTCTTCAAAATCGGCATCGACCATCAAACCATAATCTTTCTGGATCACTTTTCCAGAGGGATCGACAACATAGATTTCAGGAATTCCTCTGCGTTTTCCCAGCTGCCCAGATAATGTACTTGTCATCATCGCGACAGGAAAGTCGTAATCATTTACTTTTAAATAATCCTCAACCGTAACGGGATCTTTATCAACGCTGATTGTTAAGATCGCTAGATTTGTATTTACGGTTTTCGAAAAAAACTTTTGTAAATTCACATTTTGACGACGACAGTACGGGCACCAGGAGGCCCATACTTCTATGATCAAATGTTTATTTTTAAGTTGACTTGCATCGAGTGTGTGACCACTGAGTAAGCGGACGTGATCAAAAATAAATCGCTCCCCGACCTCTAACGCTACTGCATGTACTTGATAAAGAAATAAGCTGCAGGTCAGAATGTATTGAATTTTTTTTAACATGGTTGATTAAGCGAAAGCTTTATACATCATTGTTATCGCAATAAAAAAAGTAAATAAAGCGAAAAACTGTTGTAGGCGTGGTCCTGAAATCTTTTTAGCGAAATGTTGTCCGACTATCATGCCCATCAGCGCACCGCTTGCAAAGGGAACTGCAAGCGGCCAGATCATCGTACCGGATACCGTAGCAATTAAAACGCTTCCAAATGAAACCATTGTTAGTACACCAAGCGATGTCGCTACAATCGATTTTATGGGTAGGTCAGTTGAGTGCTTAAGAGATGGAACAATAATGAACCCCCCGCCGACGCCAAGCAAACCAGAGAAAAAACCTGCAAGAGCACCCGCTGCAGCCAATGACCTGGCACAGGGTACGGTCCAGATCAGTCTTCCAATGGATTGATTGAGCATGCAGGGCGGAGGTCTTTTGTCGGGAGTTGCGATCCCTAGCATCTCCCGGTAGGCCGCAACCAGCATTCTCATCGAAACCACAACGAGTAGCATTGCGAAGCCAATAACCATAGGGCGATTGGGAATAAGTTTTGCTAACCATATTCCAATCGGAGCCATGACTAATCCAAAAATAGCCATAAAGGATGCTGCCCGATAGCGCAAAATACCAGATCTCAGGCCTAGGAATGCACCGATTCCTGATGATAGGCAGACCGCTAGCAAGCCGATTGGACCCGCCTGAGCCACACTCAAGTGCAAGCCAAAACCCAGTAAGGGAACAGAGAGAATCGCTCCGCCTGCACCGGTCAAAGACAGCAAAAAACCTACAATACTTCCTAGACCAAGTGCGATGAATTGAGAGGATTCCAATCTTTAAGCCTTGAGATTTAGTTTTTAAAAGGGCGGGCTAACCACTCACGTCCCTTGAGCATCGCGTTCCAATACAACCAAGGCAGAACATCTTTTTTCAATAGCCAAGCAAGGTAGCTTGCCTTGATAGGGTTAATTAACCATGCAAATGTAGGCATGAGTTTCCCGCCATACCCAAATTCAGCAAGGATAATTTTTCCTCTCTCGACGGTGAGTGGGCATGATCCATACCCATCATATTCAAGCGACATTTTTTTCTGAGCTTGTAAAGCAAGTAGATTTTCTGCAACAACAACAATTTGTTTACGTGCAGCCGCGGCTGTTTTTGAGTTTGGTGTTGAACATGCGTCGCCTAATCCAAACACATTGGCATATTTTGCGTGCTGTAGTGTTTTTTGATCGACGTCAATCCAACCCTCTGCATTTGAAAGTGGACTGTTTTTTATCCACTCATGTGGCCCTTGAGGTGGAACTACATGCAACAAATCAAAGGATTTTTTGACGCGCGTGACATTGCCCTCTGGGTCTTTCACGTCAAACCACGCGGTTTTAGCGGGCCCGTCTACCTCGACGAGATTGGTATTGAAATTAAGTTGTGCGTTGTATTGTTTGACGTATTGCATAAGGGGTGGGACAAAATCAGCAACACCAAAAAGCACGCCGCCTGCGTTGTTGAGTTCTACATCGATATCCTTAAGGCAATCCTTCTTCATCCATTCGTAGCATGAAAGATACATCGCTTTTTGTGGTGCACCCGGGCATTTAACTGGCATAGGTGGCTGTGTGAAAATAGCTTTACCACGTTGCATGGCTTTCACAAGTTGCCAGGTGTAAGGCGCTGACTCGTAACTGTAATTAGACGTCACGCCATTTTTACCTAAGGTTTCAAGCAGACCTGGAATCGCGTCCCACTTAATTTTTAAACCAGCAGCAACGATTAAAAATTTGTAGTGAATTTGTTTAAGGCCATCAATATGAACTGAATTTTTATCTGGATCAAATGCAGTCGCAGCCTGTTTGATCCACGTGACGCCCTTGGGCATTAAGGTCGACATCGGCCGTCTGCTTTTTGTCACATCAAATGCTCCCCCACCTACTAACGTCCAGGCGGGCTGATAGTAATGATATTCGCTAGGCTCAACGATTGCGATCTTAAGTGTTGATTGGCGCCGTAATAAGCTTGATGCAACGCCAATCCCAGCAGCACCCCCTCCAATAATCACGACGTCGTATGAAGGCGTATCTGGGGTTTCTGACATGTGTGTCTCCTTATTTTTTTGTTATCGAGTAACGGTTTTAAGTGCTCAATAGAAGTTCAATATACTAAATTCCGATATTGCTTATTTCTAATGGTTATATACATATTTCACATAGTAATATAAAATTATTCATTCTCTAAGTCATCATATTTAAAACAATTAAGGTGCGCTCATGTCATCCACAATCAAGGCATTTTTCGATCCTAATACTTGGACATTTACATATGTCGTATATGAGACGGAGTCCTCTTGTTGTGTGATTATTGATTCTGTTTTGGACTACGATCCAAAATCAGGCAGGACGCGTACACACTCGGCGGACAAAGTGGTAGATTTTGTGCGGACCCATCAGCTTCAAACAGAGTGGATCCTGGAGACGCACGCCCATGCAGACCATTTGTCGGGCGCGCAGTACTTAAAAGCGCGGCTTGGTGGCCGTGTCGCAATTGGTGATCATATTAAAACCGTGCAAGGCGTATTCAAGGGTATTTTTAACCTTGAGGATTCTTTTAATACTGAGGGTAAACAGTTTGATTATCTGCTTAAAGAAGATGAGGTCGTCGCTTTTGGCAATTTATCCTTTCAATGTTTGTTTGTTCCCGGTCATACCCCAGCTTGTATGGCTTACAAGGTAGATGATGCGATTTTTGTTGGGGATACGATGTTTATGCCAGATGTCGGATCGGCTCGATGCGATTTTCCTGGGGGTGATGCAAAAGCGCTGTATGCCTCCGTGCATCGCCTCCTAAGCTATCCCGATCACACACGCCTTTTCATGTGTCATGACTATCCACCAGATGGACGTACCGTTAAATTTGAAACGTCCGTTGCCGAACAAAAGCAACATAATATCCATATGAAAGACGGTATTACAGAAACCGCATTTGTTGACATGCGCAGCAAACGGGATGCCACGCTTGAAATGCCGGTCTTAATACTCCCCGCTGTACAAATAAACATCCGTGCGGGAAGCTTCCCTCCCGCAGAAAATAACGGGGTAGCGTATCTTAAAATCCCTCTGAATGCGCTATAGTGGGTCAGGGTTCAACTTTCAGGATATGACTAAGCATGTTGATCAGAAAACTTATTAAAGCGACTGTGAGTATAGCCATCGGTCTGACATTCTCTGCGAGTGTTTTTGCTGCAGATGCTCCGCTGACGGGACGTGCAAAAGAAATCGCTGAGCGCTTCGCTGCGGCTGATAAAAATCACGATGGCAAACTCACGCTTGCAGAAGCAAAAGCAGGCATGCCAAGGATTGCTGAAGCGTTCGATAAAATCGATACCGATAACAGGGGCTATCTGACGCTCGAGCAGATCCAGGAAGTCGCGGCTAACGCGCCTTAAGGGACACTCTTGAAACACACCTGAGCGCGAAACTTAATTCACACGATAGGGCACAGCGCAACGCTTGCTTTATCGTCTGATTGTTTACCTGGCAAGCCAGTTACGTAACGCTGCATTAACGGGCTCAGGTTGTTCCATTGTTGATAGATGTCCGCATTGTTCAATGATGACTAAGTGCGAATCAGGAATTAGTCTGGCTATGTCTTCATGCATGCAGAGCGGTGTTGCTTGGTCCTCACGCCCGCAGAGCACAAGCGTTGGGCACTTAATCGTCGCAAGCGTTGCAAAAGAATCAACACGATTCATCAGGGCGCTGGCTTGCTGTTTTTGGGCGGCATGCCCCACACTCAACACCATCTCTAAAACCGTTTTGCAGAAAGATGCCTGGTTTGCCTGATCAGGATGCATCCAGCGGTTGGGCAGGGTTTTGGCAAACGCTTCAAGGCCAAGATCATCGGCTGCTTTCATGTCGATATAGCGTTGTGCAGTGCGAGCGGGCGTATCCGACTCGGCTGAGGTGTCAAGCAATGCCAGTCTTTCAACGCGCATCGGTGCGCGACGCATGATTTCAAACGCGACATACCCGCCCATTGAAAGACCTGCCAGCGAAAAGCCAGGTGGTGCGCTATCGAGTACCTGTTGTGCGTAATTCTCTATTGAGTCCCCCTGGCGGAATACATAAGGTAAACACTCATAATCATCTGCAAAAGCTTTGATCTGACTTTCCCAGAGTTTTTCACTACAGAGATGTCCCGATAGCATCACGAGAGCAGGGCGTTTGTTATGAGTTGTCATGACTCAGGTTCCTGTAAAACGTGCGGCGCGCTTTTCTTTCCAGGCAAGGGCACCTTCTTTGATGTCGTTGGATTTTTCTGAAATTGCAACGGCTGCGCGAATGGCTGTGTCGTCAACGATCCCGCGCGCGATTAAATTCATATGTTTTTTAATACCAATCAACGCGAGAGGAGCCATCCCGGCAAGCTGCTCACTCAATTGGTCAAGCCTGGCCAGGAGGTGTTCGTCTTCAAGGATTTCGTTGAGAAATCCGATCTCCAGCATTTCTTGTGATTCAATTTTCTGACTTGTTAAAAATAACTTTTTGGCGTTATTCAATCCAAGACGTGTGATGTATCTGACCATACCACCAGGATAAAAATGCAAACCTAGCTTGGTTGCCGGCATGAACATATTGGCACCCGGCACCCCTAATCTGAAATCACAGGCCAGACTCAGATCTGTGCCGCCACCGTACACGCCACCCTGAATCGCAGCAATCGTAATCGGGCGAGCTGTTTCGATGAGATCAACCGTATCACCAAAATAGGTGGATGAAGGGGCTGACTCTGCCGCGAGCGAGGAAATGTCGTAACCACTGCAAAAGTATTTTCCATCTGCAATAAACCGCAACACCAGGACTGCCTCGTTTTGATTGACGATCTTTAAATGATCTTTAATCACGTCCAGATCCGAGGGACTCAACCTATTTGCATACGCTGGATTACGAAATCTGATGGTGGCGATACGTCCTGCTATGGTCAGCTCGGGGGTGATCGAGATTTGGCTAAGCGGGGTGGTGGGTGTTTGACTCATCGGTGACGGCCTTAAACAAAATAAAAAATTCTGGAATTGCATTATTCTACGTGCATAGGCAATGCAGAGTGTTGATATCAGATCATCCTCTGGAAAATTGCCAGCCGATCGAGCATGGAGACAAAAATTGAAAGTATTCCTTGCAGCCCCTAAACGGGTCTGCTTTGCCCTATGCAAATGCGTCCTATTTAAGCGCGCCATATTCAAAAGCTTCATATTCAACTGCTTATGTTTGTTCGCTTGTATGGCTGGCATGGCAGATCTAGCCATTGCTGCCTACCCAGATCACCCTATTCGCATCGTCATCCCAAATGCTCCGGGCGGTGGAACTGATGCTTTTGGACGCATCATTGGTCAAAAGTTGAGCGAGGCATGGCATCAATCTGTGATCGTGGAAAATAAACCCGGTGCACAAGGTGGCATCGGCACCGCCTTTGGCGCTAAAGCCACACCGGATGGCTATACCCTGACCGTTGCATTAGTCAGTACGATGGCCGTCAATCCCTATGTCTATAAAGATATTGGTTACGACCCCTTAAAGGATTTTGTTGCGGTCGCGGTGGGTGTCAATCAGCCTTACCTGATGGTGACCTATCCAGAGGCACCGTACAACACATTGAAAGAGCTTGCCGCCTTTGCGAAAAGTAAAGCCAACGGCGCCACGTATTCGTCTACATCCTCGCAAACAGAACTGATCGGTGTGCTGTTTGAATCGTTAATCCAGGCAAAGATGCTGTACGTCCCTTACAAGAATGCAAGTACTGCCGTGGTTGAGCTCGCAAGAGGAGACATTGATGTCATGGTCGCGAGCCTGCCCTCAGCAATTCCCTTGCTCAATGCGGGCAAGTTAAAGTCGCTTGCCGTAACAGGCGATAAGCGTGCCGAGGCCTTACCAAATGTCCCAAGCGCATCCGAGGCGGGCTACCCGGAATTCAATGCCGGAGGTTGGTACGGCATCATTGCGCCTGCAGGTACTCCTGATGAAATTATCAAAAAATTAAATAAACAAATTAATCTCATTCTCGATATGCCTGATGTGCAGCGATCCCTTGTCGCTGCGGGTTTTGAAGTGATTCATGGTACGCCGGAGGATTTCACAGCGATGATTCAAAGAGAAAATCAACGCTGGAAAACAGTTGTTGAACTCAATACAAAGCCAAAATAATCACATCACAACATATCCAATATGACTAACCAAAATCAATCACACACGCACAGTCAAGCACGTCGCGGCCCACTGGCAAGATTCAAAGTCCTCGATCTGACGCGATTACGCTCCGGCCCGACTGCGGTCAGGCAGTTAGGCGACTGGGGTGCAGATGTGATCAAAATAGAAACCCCAGAGGCCTTGGGTGTAAGTGACGGTTGGGGTGATGCGCGGCTAGGTCCTGATTTCCAGAATCTGCACCGCAACAAACGCAGTCTGACGCTCAATCTCAAAGATCCCGATGGGCTCGCAATTTTTAAAAAACTGGCGGATACCGCGGATGTGATTGTTGAAAATTTCCGGCCAGATGTGAAGTTCCGTCTGGGGATTGATTACGAAACATTGAGTGCCACCAATCCAGGTCTGGTCTATGCAAGTGTCTCAGGTTTTGGGCAGGATGGTCCCTATGCTAATCGGCCAGGGTACGACCAGATCGTGCAGGGCATGGGTGGGCTGATGGCGATTACGGGTCTGCCTGGTCAGGGTCCTGTGCGTGCGGGGATTGCCGTTGCAGATTCCGCAACGGGTTTGTATTGCTCAATTGGTATTTTGACTGCGCTGCTTGAGCGAGATCAATCAGGGCGAGGGCAATGGGTCCAGACTTCGCTTCTTGAGTCCATGATTGGTATGCTCGACTTTCAGGCTGCCCGCTGGCTGATTAACCAGGAGATCCCTGAGCAGGCAGGTAACGATCATCCGACCTCCATCCCAACGGGTGTCTTTCCAACTTCGGATGGTCATATCAATATTGCCGGCGCAGGCGCCCAGCAGATGTGGGAGCGCCTGTGCAAGGCTGCAGGCGCTGAGCATTTACTCTCTCGCGAGGAATATAAAACCGGTAAATTACGCTCAGCCAATCGCGTTGCTCTCAATCAAGAGTTATCCGCCATTACACGCGAGGACTCAACTGCGCAGTGGATCAAACGTTTTGAGCAGGCAAGCGTTGCCTGCGGACCTATTTATAAAATGGATCAGGTGTTTAATGATCCGCAAACGCAACACCTTGGGATTGCCACGCCCGTGCATCACCCACAATTGGGTGACATTAAAGTTGTCGGTCAGCCAGTCGGGTTGTCACGTACGCCCAGTGAGATCAGGACAGCGACCCCCGCGCGTGGCGAGCAAACAGACGATGTGATGCAAGAGCTTGGCTATAGCGAGACAGAAATAGCGGATTTAAAGGCGCGTCTGGTCATATAGAACTGGCTTGGCTTGTAGAATGTCGGGATGACATCACATACTGAATTTGAATCCGAATCCTTTGATCAGCCTGAGTCCATCATGGAACCCAAACTCTGGGTCAACAAAGGATGGACGGCTCGCGTCATTAAAAACTCTGATGATGATGGTTGGGCGGTCGAGATGATCAAGGATGGTGAACCAGAGCCCGCCCTGATCGGTCCCTGGACGATGGGACGAGATAAAAAAAATCCAAAACCGCTGGATGTGAATGCGTTTAATACGCTTGTTAAAACCGCTACCGAGGTGGTGAGGCGTCATGAACAGCATATGCACGCAATTCATCATAAAAAACTGATGATCACCGTCGCACACCAACAGATTCAGATCGCTTTGGATATCGTGCCCGACGAGGATGATCCGCATGCACTCCTCAGTGCCACCGATCTGGATGGCGAGCAACTCGCACAAGTCAAGGTCAGCGCTGCGTTTAAATTGAACACGACCAGTGCCTATGCATGGGCTGAAAACAACTACCGTAAACCTGGTTAATCGTTCATATGTGTTGACCAAAGCCCTTGCCCACGGCATGATGAGCTTTCCTAAAAGACCTGCCTCAGAGCGGGCGACTCCGGAGACAACTCATGTATTGCACAACGATTCGACGTAGTTATCAGGCATTTCTTTCAGCTCTGTTGCTTATCATTGGTTTGAGCGGATCTTCTTTCGCGCAAACGGGCAATGAGATTTGGCCAGGCAAACCGATTAAGTTGATCGTCCCACTCGCTGCAGGCGGCGCAAGTGATGTCGTCGCACGTATTTTTGCCGCAAAACTAGGCGAACGACTTGGCCAGCAAGTCATCGTTGAAAACAGACCCGGAGCAGAGGGGCTGATTGGGGTGGATGCCGCGGTTAAATCCGCGCCTGATGGCTACACGCTGGTGCTCGGCTCAAGCACCACGCTGGCAGCGAATTTTCACTTGCGCAAAACTTTACCCTTTCATCCGGTCAATGACCTTGAGCCCGTCGCGATGGCTTTCCAGGGGTTTTTCAATATACTCGTCATCAATCCAAGCGTCCCTGCAACGGATTTAAAAGAGTTTATTGCTCTGGCGAAATCGCAACCTGGGAAAATTGATTACGGTACGGCGACCAGTGGCTCTAAAATTTGCGTTGAAATGTTCAAGTCTATGGCTGGAATTGACTTGCAAATGATTAACTACAAAAGCTCTCCTCAGGCTCTTAACGATTTGATGGGGGGACAACTTCAGTTAGTTTGCGAACCTGTCGCAACAGCGATGCCTAATATTCTCGCAGGTCGCTTGCGCTCACTCGGTGTAACGAGTCTGACGCGACATCCTGCCGCAAAGGATTTACCGACCGCAGCAGAGGAGGGCTTGCCGGGATTTGAATATTCGGCCTGGGTCGCTGTGTTTGCTCCAGCTAAAACGCCTGCGACGATTATAGATAAGCTATCTAAAGAAATTGAATTTGTGCTGAAAGATCCAGAGACCGTTAAAAAAGTACAGGCTGCTGGTGTAGAGCCAATGATAGGCAATGCTGGCGCACTCAAATTATTACTCAGTCATGAAATTGCACGTGCTGGAGATATCGTTAAAAAAGCA
>CAINDJ010000122.1 GCA_903847325.1 uncultured beta proteobacterium
CCAGGTCAAAGAAAAAGAGCGCGATGGCGAACCCGGTGCCGGCCCACAAAAAGTAGGCATGCCCATCATGGATCTCATGACAGGTATGTGGGCAGCAGTTGGCGTACTGGCTGCACTCGCACGTCGTGAAAAATGTGGCGAAGGCGAATACATCGACCTGGCTATGCTTGATGTCATGGTTGCCACCATCGCCAATCAAGGAATGAACTATCTGGTCTCGGGCAAAACGCCGCAACGCATGGGTAACAAACATCCAAATATCCAGCCCCAGGATGTTTTTAACTGCACAGATGGAAAGATGGTCCTGGCCGTTGGCAACGACGGCCAGTTCGCCAGTTTTTGTCAGGCAATGGGTCATCCCGAGGTCGCCCAGGACGAACGCTTTGCGACAAACCGTGCGCGCGTGCTTAACCTGCCTGCGCTGATGGAGTTTGTCGGTGGCGAAATCGGCCAGCGCAGTCGTGCCGAGTGCATTGAGGCACTGCGCGCGCATGGGGTACCTTGCGGTCCGATCAATTCGATTCCGGAAATACTGGCTGATCCACAAATCGTGCACCGTCAGATGTTGCGTTATTTACCGCACCCGACCGCAGGAGTAGTGCCGCAGATTGTCAGCCCGCTTAATTTCACCCAGGCTCCGCTGAGCTTTGAGCAAGCGCCACCTTTGTTAGGTGCAAGCACGGAGCAGATACTGAAAGAAATCGGTGTCACACCCGCGCAATTCGCAGCATTGAAATCACGCGGTGTGATTTAAATACGTTTGATTCAAGGTGCGCGGGTTTTCAAGCATCACGACCAAACATGCGACGAATACCCAACACCTGCTGCGACCAGAAACTCTGACCATAATCACGGCTGCCTTCTTGCGGCTGCTGATCATGCACCCCCGTGGGCATATAACCAGTGTTGAACTTTGCCGTACCAAACAACACATCCCAAACAGGGAACAAAACAGAAAAATTATGACCGTGCGCGGGACCTGCAGTGGACTCATCATATTCAATAGAATGATGAAAGCGATGAAACATCGGGCTCACCAAAACGCGATCACCCCAGGCACCAAAATGCATACGCACGTTGGCATGAGAGAGGCTTTCGATTAGCTGTGTAAACACAACAATCAATACAAACTGGGCAGGCGGGACTCCGATAAGCTGTGACACTAGCACCAACACGGCATCACGAATAAAACTATCAAGCAAGTGATTGCGATTATCGCTCCACATGGTCATCTGCCGCTGGCTGTGATGCACGGCGTGCAATGCCCAGAACCATTCGTAACGATGTTGCGCACGGTGATACACATACTCGACAAAATCAAAGATCAAGAGGTACATGACCAGACTCACCCACGCGATATCGGTGACGCCGGGCCAGAGGGCATCGAGATGCAGGGGCGAAAAGCCAAGGGTGTGCGCCTGACCGAACAATTCATTCCAGAGTGGCTGGATAGAGAAAAAAAGCACCAGCTTAAAAATACCGAGACGATGGATGATCGTATAAAAAATATCGATGCGAATCTGGGTACGGTCTAGCACAGGCTCTGCGGGCCGCAATTTTTGTAACGTACCAAAGACAAGAACCAGCAAAATGATCTGCAACACGCCAATCAGTAACCACATGGTCCCTGTATAGGCGTCTTCGATCATGCCGCCAAAACCAGTGTGAAAGAGCAAGGGTTGGACGAGCGACTCGAACAACCACTGCTGGACATCATCAAAAAGCTCAATCAGATCATTCATGTTGCGTATTTTTCTCAGTCGATATGTCTAAGAGCGTAATTTCTGGTTGTGGTTCAACACCATCTTTCGGTGCGTCTTGCGTTTCTGTTTCAGTATCCGTTTCTGTTTCCAACTCTGCTGAGATCATATCGGAAGAGTCACTGGTCTGGCCTTGACTATCATCCGTAACGCTTTGCGAGGAATCATCCTCCAGCGCTTGCGCAGGGTTATGCGCATATTTTTTGACCCACTCCTGATAATCAGGATGTCGGTCCATGGTTGCGAAACAAAAGCCCTTTTGTTTAAGGCCCGAGATCATCGGCTCGAGCACCGCAGGTGCCCAGGGATCCTGTCGGGACCAAATGCCGAGATGCGCCATCAGGATATCGCCTGTGCGTATGTTTTTTAACGCGCGATCAAGTAACACCGCATTTGGATATTGCGCACTAGACAACTCATCCCCCAAGAACCCCGCTGGTGACCAGCCAACATGCGCATAACCGCAACTCGCACCGGCCTGAATCAGATCTGGAGAGGTTTTGCCGCCTGGCGCTCTAAAAAGCGGTAGCGTCTTACGCCCGGTCATTTGCTCAAACCGAGCGTCCACGCGCGCCAGCTCATCGCAGTATTGCTTGGCGCTCCAGCTCTGGACGCGACCGGCATCTGCGCCACTGCCCGGTCTGACCTTAAATTGATTCTCTGGCAAATCTGCCTGCCAGTACACATGATCGAAGGTATGCGAAGCAAAAACGTGGCCTTGTTCGGCCATTTTTTTCCACCAGGGCGCCCATGTGTCATCAAGACTCATGCCTCCCGTTCGGGTTGGCTCATTTGCCAAAAAAAATGTAGCGGGAATTTTTTCTCGCTCCAACACCTCTGCAACAAAGGGCGCCACTCCCATATGCCCGGTATCAAAGGTTAAAAACACCGGTTTGTCGCAATCTGCAGCGACTGAGACAGCACTCGGCTCCGCCCCCCACGCGGCAGTCATACAAGATAACCCAGCACCGACGAGTAACTGAGAGAAGCGGCGTTTAGATACGGCTCGCATGATTCAGCGTCCAGACACCATGTGGTGACTTACCCACAGGCACCTGTTTAACCACTGCCTTTTTTTCTAGATCAATCGCGACCAGTTTGCCTGCCCAGCGAGCAGTGAATAGCAACGTCTTACCGTCATCAAGCATTTCCATACAATCAGGGCCTGCGGGTGTTTTGTAGGTATCGACGACCGCCAGTGATTTAACGTTGATACGACTAATCGTATTGGCGCTACGGTTACTCACAAAAACATGCTGCTTATCACCCTGTGAGCGAAAGGCGTGTGCGCCCTCTCCCGTCGCAATGCGCTTGATCAGCTTTGCGCCTGTTGCAGAAACGTCGTAGACCTCAACCTCGGAGGCGCCGGTCATCCCAATCAATAAGGTTTTATCATCGGGTGCGAGATACACATCAGCAGGCGTTTTACCCACGGGCACTGTCCATAAAGGCTTTTGTGTCGCCAACTCAATCGCCATCAATTCATTGCTATCCTGCACGGAAATATAAGCAATCGTACTTTTAGTATCGATTGCGATGTGGCTGGGCGTTTTACCGGTCGGGATACGCTTGGCTAATTTCATCTCATACTCATCGCCCTTTTTTTCCCAGCGATAAATATCAACGTGGTTCAGGCGGTTAGCCGCCGTCACAAACCATTTCATGTCTGGCGAAAAGCGCAAATGATAAGGATCAGCAATGCCTTTGATCGTGCGCTGGATATCACCTGTTTTAGGATCCATGAACGTGATCGAGTCACCCGTAGCATTTGCCACCATCACCGACTTGTTATCCGGCGTCATATAGAGATGGTGCGGCTCTTTTCCAACCGGTACGCGTTTAATTTCTTTGTAGGTGACTGGGTCAATCACGCTCACATTTGCATTTTGTGAATTCAACACAAGGATGGGGGGTGCGGCAAAGGCGACCGTCGTCGCTAACAGGCCTCCCAGCAAAGAAAAAGCCAATTTGCCAGGTAGTGCACACAGAGATTGTTTAGACATGGTGGGCCAAATAAAAATAGGGGAGGAACACGTTTGAACCTACCCCCCATTTTCGCACAAACACCGTAAAACTACGGCAGTCTTTTACCGCGCAGGCATCCGATGCAAAGGCATACCTGGCTCGGGCATCCCGGCCATCAAAATCGAGCCCGAACCGGACTCCGTGCAATAGAGCGTTTTATTGTCCTTGCCACCGAAAGCAATGTTGGTGATCATCATTTCACGGGAGCTTTTAATCACCACGACAGGCTCTCCGCGCTTGTTAATCAGCCAGGCGTAACCCAAACCGGGATTGGCCACGACCAGATTGCCCGCCTGATCCATGGCCAAGCCATCCGGACCGCTCGGGCCGTAGGAGGTAAAAAACTGGCCAACCTTTACGATGCTGCCATCGGCCATCAGCGGCCCGCGCCAGACACAGTTGCCTCGCGTCACGGCGACAAACAAAGCCTTTTCATCAGGCGCCAGGACAATTCCATTCGGACTCGGGATGTTGTCCATGAGCAGATCTAGCTGGCCCGTCGGTCGCAAACGGTATACACGCCCGGTGGGGTCATGCATACCGGACTGCCCCTGATCGGTGAAATAAATATTACCGTGCGCATCAAGCACCAGATCATTCATCCCCTTAAAGCGCTCGCTATTGCGGCGCGTAAGATAAGGCGTCAACTTTGCTGTCTCGACGTTTAATTTCATCAGACCATTTTTGTAATCTGTAATCAGCAGGTCCGTCTCAGAGATAAACCGCATCCCGTTTGGCTCACCGTCATACTCAATCACCAGGGACCACTGCCCTTTCGGATCAATACAAAACACGCGGCCAAAAATAATATCGGTCACGTAGAGATTGCCGCGCGCATCAAAAACGGGCCCCTCCAGAAACGAATCAACGGCCTCGCCACCACGATTGGCATCGGCCCATTCCGAATGCACGCCCGTTCGACGAAAGTGTGCAGGCATCTCGGTGAAGACTTCAGCGGTTTTTACGGCCGGGGGAGTATGGACAAACATCATTGCAATTTAATCCCTAGTTCTTTGACGAGTGGTTGCATCTCACGACGCTCTTGCGCAATTGTGTCAGCGAGCATCTGGGGATCACTTCCCACAGGCATCATACCGAGAATTTGCAGCTGCTTTTGCATGGCAGGCTCCTTAAGAATCTCAGCAACCGTCTGCTGAATCATGCGTACGCGCTCTGCAGGCATGCCTGCAGGGCCCATCAGGCCGATCCAGGGCAACGAGGCATAACCTGTCAGACCAGACTCGGCCAGAGTCGGCGTATCTGGCAGGCCAGCAAAGCGCTCAGGACTTGTAATCGCGATCGCCCTCACCCGACCGCTTTCAAGCATCGCGTTCGCGCTTGAGGGAGCCTCCAAAACGATATCGAGTTGCCCGCCGACCAAGTCACTTTGCGTTTTGCCTGCGGAATTAGCCGGGGCATAGACCGCTTTAATCCCTACACGTCTTGCCGTTTGCTCCCACACCAAATGAAAAGCCGAGCCAATTGCATAGGAACCAATCGTCAGATCTTTTTGATTGGCAAGCGAGACAAAATCTTGCCAGGTTTTAATTGGACTATCCTGACGCACAATAAAAATAAATGGCGTGCGCGCAACGAGCGAAATAGGCTGCAAATCTTTCATCGGGTCGTAAGGCAAGCTCTCGACTGCAAACGGCATAATCGTCATCGAGGATGCTGTGACCATCGCAATCGTATAACCATCAGGAGCGGCCTTAACAAGCGCCGAGGTGCTCACGATACCTGAACCACCAGGCTTATTCTCCACCACAACCGGCTGATGCCAGATCGCACTCATACGATTGGCGAGGACCCGCAACACGACATCAACGGGGCCTCCTGGTGGATTGGCAACAATGATTTTCACAGATCTATCGGGAAAAGTTGGCGGTACCTGAGCCCGCACACTCAAACAGCCGAACAGCACAAGCCCGGAGAAAAGCACGTAACAAAACTTACTAAAATAACGTCGTTGCGACATCGTATGCAATCCTTATTTGAATATCTTTACTGCTGGTGACATATCCCAGCCAGGCGAACGTCCGTGGATAAATTCAATCCAGGCCGTTTGTATCTGAGCGACCAGCGATACCGCATGCTCGGGCACCATGCCCTCAAGCATCGGTGCGCCTGCAAACGTCTCCAGATTACCAAATACAAAAGGTAAGTCGATACAGTGGCATGCCCCGAACTGAGAGGTGGGCGCATAATCAAAACTAAAGTTCCAGGCCTGCCTGCCCGAGGCACGCGCGTCGCGTGCCCACTGCCGACCTGGCGCACGGAAAATCGTCTCGCCAAGTTGCTGGCTTTGCTCGTCAATCTGCATTCCAGGAAATGCCGCCATTTCATTGCGCGTTGAGCCGACCAACGCATCGACCCTGGCACTCGCAGCATGCATAAGAGGTTCGATTGGCGCTTGAAAAATATCCCCGTCAATCACAGGACAAAACAGGCTACGATTCGCGCCCTCTTCTTTAAGCGCCTGCACTACAGCAGACGACTGTTGGGCAGCGAACAGCGTCTCAAGTGGCAGTATGCGTGCCTGCGACAGATCTCTCGCACCAGCAGCCTCCAGAAACACTCGGCTTAAATACTTTGCCTGAGCGGCCTCGCGAAAGCCGCGTCCCAAAGAGGCGCTATGTAGAATGGCACGCTGGAATTGCGGCTTGCGCGTGAGCATTGCCGCGATATTGAACGCTCCAGCGGAGTGTCCCATTAGCGTGAGCTGCTCTGGGTCTCCACCAAAATGCGCAATGTGTTGCACGACCCAACTGATAGCGGCCTCTTCGTCGAGTAATCCCACGTTTGCCGTTTCACCCGGAACATACAACCAACCCAGCGCGGCCAGGCGGTAGTTGACACCCACCACCACCATATCTCCGCGCGCAGCCAGTCGTGCACCGTCATACCAATCGACGGCACCACCGCCGCTTTGCCATGCACCACCATGCAACCAGATCACGACCGGACGCTTGCGTGCATCGGCAGCAGGCGTCCAAACAGTCAAGCGCAAACAGTCCTCCGACTGCAGTGCCACAAAATCCCCCATCACCCCACGCAGTCGTGAGGGGAGCTGCGGACAAACCGGCATGGGTTGCGTCGCATCGAGCGTGCCTTGCCAGCGCGCAGGGACGGGCGGCGCAAACCGCAGCGCCCCCGTGGCAGGCTCCGCATAGGGGATAGAGGAAAAACGTGAGACCTCAGGCAGTCTCTGTCCGATGACATCGCCTTGGGGTAGACGCACAGTTTCAGTTTGCACTTTTTGACCCATCGAAATTATTTCGCCTTCTTTACAATGATTTAAGCCTAAACATGCACCGTTATCGGTTAACTGCAGCGTTATTCACTAGAATACGAAAATATATCAGTGACTTGGCTTACTTTAAAGGACACACCATGCGCATACTTGACCGCACAGACCTCAAGATACTCGATGTATTGCAGCGCGATGGCAGACTTTCCATGACCGAACTTGCCGAGCGGGTCAGCCTTTCCGCCACGCCGTGTTCCGAACGCGTTAAGCGCATGGAGCGCGAGGGTGTCATCATGGGCTACTACGCACGCGTGAATCCTGCCGCACTTGGTAAAAATTTATTAGTCTTTCTTGAAATAAAACTCTCTTCAAAATCAGGCGACGTGTTTGAAAAAGTAAAGAAAGAACTGGAATATGTACCCGAGGTCATGGAGTGCCATTTAGTATCAGGTGATTTTGATTATCTAGTCAAAGCCCGCTTGAGCGAAATGAATAAATACCGTCAGTTACTCGGCGAAATTCTCAAACGCATGCCTGCCTCCGCGGAGTCACGCAGCTACATCGTCATGGAAGAAATCAAAGAGACGCTTTATCTGGCGGTTGATCGCTGACGACGGCAATAAGTTGTAACTATTTAAAGTCCCCGCACAAACTCCCACAACACCTCATTATCCGAGCTCCCCACATTAAAACGGAACCAGTTGGAAGCCTGGTCCCCAGGACGGAAATAAGAGCCCGGTGCGAGCCAGATTCCTCTGGCTAACGCCTTCGTTGCAACATCAATACTTTGCGACGCATCGATTGGCAAACGCGCCCAGATAAACAATCCTGCACCGGGCTCATGGAAAATTTCCATCCCTGCCGACCGCATATTTTGAGCAACCTGCGCATGGGAAGCTTTTAATTTTTTAGACAACAACTCAACATGCTTGTCGTAATGCCCCTCAATCAGGATATTTGCAACGACTCGCTCGGTGACTTCTGATGACGTCAACCCAACTGCCATTTTTGTGCGCGCAAGATCAGTCAAAATTTCCGCATGCGCTGCGACGTAACCGACACGTAGCGTTGGCGTGATGGTCTTGGAAAAACCAGAAATATAAATTACACGATTCAGACCATCCATTTCTGCAAGGCATGGCGCACCGGCTGGTGCAAGCTCGCGGTAAATATCATCCTCAATCACCCACACGCCATACTGATTTGCAAGCTCGAGCAGGGCTGTGGCAGACTGCTGTGAAAGCGAAGTGCCCGTCGGGTTTTGCAGCACCGTATTCACAAAAAATGCTTTGGGATTTTCCCGGGCGAGGAGTGCTTTTAACTGTTGCAGATTATGTCCCTCAGGCGAGCGCTCCACACCAATCACACGCAAACCAGCTAGCTGCAAAATCTGTAGCAAATTGCAGTAACACGGGTCATCAACTAACACGGTATCGCCCGGGCGCAACAAAGTCCTCACCACCAGATCCAAGGCCTGGGTTGCCCCTTGCGTCATCAACACATTAGAGGTATCCGCCGGAATCGCATTACGTCGCAAGATGGCTGCGACCTGCTCGCGCAACGCACCCATGCCATAAGGGTGGCCATACCCCCCTAACCTAGGGCCTGGTATCCGACTCAGGGCTCGCAACGCATGCTGCATGTCGCTCTCGTCAAGCCATTCGCCAGGAATCCAGCCGCAACCAGCCTTGATCGGCACAGAATGATCGGCAAATACATCAGACAACAGCCATGCCGCCGTCAATGCTGGCGTGGTCCAGGTAATCTTTCCTATCGGCGCAGGCGGCGTAATTTGCGCCACGCGATAACCTGAGCCAGGACGCGAAACAACACTTCCCGAGGCGGTCAAACGCTGATACGCCTCCGCCACGGTATAGGGGCTTAAGTCTTGTTCGCGCGCCAACGCACGAACCGAGGGCAATTTATCTCCTGGGCGCAGTACATGCTGAGCGATGGCCGTTTGGATTGCCGAAACAATCTGGTCAGTCAGCGAGATCACCGAATCACGCTCACAGCGCAGACGCAAGGAAGTCATGGCCATCGATTGCCCTTTGCTTCATAAGTTGAATAAATGGACACAGTGCTACTTCGAACTCGCAGCAAACCCGCACCGTACCAGTACAGTTTGCCACAAAACCTTCAAACCGTACTGGAACTGTACGGGTATAGAGCGTTAAAGTGGTATATCGACCCCTTATCAGGAGCCCCACACATGAACGCTGTTACCGAAAATGTCAGTCTGACCAACGATCTGGACATGACCAATTACTGGATGCCCTTTACTGCGAACAAGCAGTTCAAGTCAGCTCCTCGCCTGCTGAAATCAGCAAAAGGCATGTACTACACCACCGTTGACGGTCGCAAAGTGATGGACGGCTGTGCCGGCCTCTGGTGCGTCAACGCAGGACATGGCCGTGAAGAAATCATCGAGGCCGTCCACAACCAGATGATGGAAATGGACTACGCACCATCGTTCCAGATGGGACACCCCTTAGCATTTGAAGCAGCAACGAAAGTCGCCGAAGTCATGCCTGCCGGTCTGGACCGTATCTTCTTTGCAAACTCCGGCTCCGAGGCCGTCGACACCGCACTGAAAATCGCACTGGCCTATCACCGTGCGCGTGGCGAAGGCCAGCGCACCCGTCTGATTGGTCGCGAACGCGGTTACAGCGGTGTGGGTTTTGGTGGCATCTCCGTTGGAGGCATCGTCACCAACCGCAAAGCTTATTCTGCCAACCTGATCCCTGGCGTAGACCATATCTCGCACACCTATAGCCCTGAAAACATGGCCTACAGCGAAGGCCAACCTGCCTGGGGCGCGCATTTAGCCGACGACCTCGAGCGACTGGTGGCCTTGCACGATGCCTCGACCATCGCCGCCGTGATCGTTGAGCCCGTTGCAGGCTCAACAGGCGTACTGATTCCTCCACAAGGTTACCTGCAACGCTTGCGCGACATTTGCACCAAGCACGGCATTTTGTTGATTTTTGATGAAGTCATTACGGGCTTTGGTCGTCTGGGTGCAGCAACTGCCAGCGAATATTTTGGTGTAACACCTGACCTCCTGACCATGGCAAAAGCCATCAACAATGCAGCCATCCCAATGTCCGCAGTGGCCGCCAGCCGCCAGATTCATGACACCATCGTCAACGCCGGCCCAGGCAATGCGATTGAGCTGTTCCATGGTTACACCTACTCCGCACACCCAACCGCTGCGGCAGCATGTATCGCCGCTCAGGACATCTACAAGCGCGAAGGTCTTTTTGCTCGCGCGAACCAGATGGCGCCGAAGTTTCAGGCGGCCATCCACGCGCTGCGTGGTGAGCCACATGTCAAAGACATCCGCAACCTCGGCTTGATGGGTGCCGTTGAGCTCAACTCACGCGATGGCGCACCAGGCACACGCGCCTATGATGTATTCCTCAAGTGCTTTGAAAAAGGCGTGATGGTTCGCTTTACCGGCGACATCCTGGCTTTCTCGCCACCACTGATTGTGACCGACGCTCAGATCGACGAGATGTTTGCAACGGTTAAGGCTGCACTGCACGCGGTTGCTTAATAACGATCCTCTAGCGCTTTGATTCTAAAACGCTGGCAGTACAAAAAGGGGCGCCCACTGACTTTCAGGGGCGCTTCTTTTGATTTGCAGCATGATGACTTGATCTTCATGTTCCCTTGTTGTGCCAGCCTCGCTCACCGATGCGCACAGGCTCGCCGCGGACTATGATAGCGGCATTAAATATATGAACAATTCAACTCACTATTCTTTTTCAGGAAAGCATATTTCATGAACTGGCAACTCCCCTACCCTTCAGGTCGTCAACCCGTTCTGGGCCGCAATATCGTTTCGACTTCTCAGCCGCTCGCAGCTCAGGCAGGAGCCGCCGTCTTTGCCCGTGGCGGCAATGCGATTGATGCAGCGATCGCCGCAGCGATTACGCTGACCGTGGTTGAGCCAACCATGAATGGTATTGGTGGAGATGGTTTTTCGCTGATCTGGGACGGCAGCAAACTGCATGGCCTGAATGCCTCTGGGCGTGCACCTGCAGCGTGGTCACCAGAGCGATTTAAGGGCAAGACCGCTATGGATGATCGTGGCTGGGAAACAGTCACGGTCCCTGGCGCGGTTTCACAGTGGGTTGCACTGTCAAAAAAATTCGGTAATCTGCCCTTCGCAGACTTGTTCACCGATGCAATCCGCCACGCACGCGAAGGCTTTCCAGTCAGCCCTGTCGTTGCACGCCAGTGGGCTGCGGCCGCGAAAGAGCTAAAAGACTACCCGGGCTTTTCAGCATTTATGCCAAACGGTCGTGCGCCTGCCGCAGGCGAGATCTGGAAATTCGCCGACCAGGCAGACACCCTTGAGGATATCGCCCGCACAAATGGCGAGTCGTTCTACCGCGGCCGCCTGGCCAAAATGATTGCCGCTTTTGCCGCTGAGCATGGTGCGGCGCTGACCGAGGCAGACCTCGCTGCACATCAAGCAGACTGGGTGGAGCCCATCTCTACGGATTTCCGTGGCTATACCATTCACGAGATCCCACCAAACGGCCAAGGCTTAACAGCACTGCTCGCATTGAACATCATCGACCAATTACCTTACAACGAAACCAAACCGGGCTCACCCGAGCGCATGCACCTCGAGATCGAGGCCATGCGTGTTGCGTTTGCTGACTTGTATGAACACGTGTCCGATCCTGAGCACATGAAAGTTAGCGTGTCCGCAATGCTGAGCCCAGCCTATGCCAAAGAGCGCGCCAAACTCATCGACCTGAAAAAAGCGGGTCAATACGATCCAGGTCAACCCCCTTCGGGCGGCACAGTCTACTTGTGCGCAACCGATGCCGAAGGCCGCATGATCTCTTTCATTCAGTCAAACTTCAAAGGCTTTGGCTCAGGCGTGGTTGTTCCAAAATCAGGTATCGCATTGCAAAACCGTGGTTCAGGATTTGTGCTCAAGCCAGGACATCCAAATCTGGTGGGCGGTGGCAAGCGCCCCATGCACACCATCATCCCGGCATTCATGACCCGCAACGGCAAAGCAGAGATGGCATTTGGTGTGATGGGTGGCAACATGCAAGCGCAAGGCCATATGCAAATGGTGTTGCGTCGGGTTGTCGAACAGCATAACCCTCAGGCTTGCTCTGATGCTCCGCGCTGGCGCATCAACGATATCGGCGAACTGATGCTCGAAAATGCAGTCAACAAGGAAATCGTTAACGGTCTGATCGCAATGGGTCACACCCCAACGGTCACACCGCCTGACAGCCTGGACTTTGGCAGCGCGCAGTTAATCGCACGTCTTGATGCCCAAGAAACGACGACTGCGCCTTACGCCTATGTTGCGGGATCCGATCACCGCCGTGACGGTCAGGCTGTCGCACGTTAATTTTCATTTATTAAGGTAAGTAGCATGCAGCACATGTTGAATTTGAATCGTCTCTCTCGACTTGTGCTTGCATTGCTTGTTTTAGTGCTTGCGGGCTGCGCAACGCGCCCGGTTAATCCCCCTATCCCACGTGCCGACTACACAAAGGGCTATCGGTATGAAAACCGCAAACCCCGTGGCGTCAATGATGAAAATCTAGTCATCCTGGCCTTCTCGGGTGGCGGGATGCGTGCAGCAGCATTTTCTTACGGCGTATTGGAATTCCTCGCTAAAACCGAGGTCAAGGGCCCTGAGGGCAATACCGTCAGATTAATTGACGAGGTCGATGTCATTACTGGTGTTTCTGGAGGCAGCTTTACAGCCCTTGCCTATGGGCTTTACGGGGACAAGCTTTTTCAGGAATACGAACAACGCTTTTTAAAGCGTGACGTACAAGGCGAGCTGATCGCGCGATTCTTTAGTCCCCGCAACTGGGGTGATTTATGGTCACTCGGCTGGGGCCGCTCAGAATTAGCGGCCACGCTCTACGACGACATTCTCTTTAACGGTGCGACCTTTAAAGATCTTGACCACAATAACGGGCCCATGATTCTGGCCTCCGCCACAGACATCTCGACCGGCTCACGATTTCAGTTTACCCAGCGTTATTTTGATCAGATCTGCTCGGATGTCAACGCAGTCAGTTTGTCGCGTGCCGCGGCTTCATCCTCTGCGGTGCCCGTCGTGCTTTCACCATTAACATTCAACAACTATGGTGGCACGTGCGACAACACAATCCCTCCATGGATGATGCCTTTCACCGACATCGAGCATCCTTCAAGACCAGCAGCCCGCGCAATACGGGCCTTGCAAAACGAAAGAGCTTTCAGCGACAGTAAAAACAGACCTTACTTGCACTTGGTAGATGGTGGCGTTTCAGACAATATCGGCATGCGCGGCGTACTCGAATCACTCGATATGATTCAGGCACTCGCAGGCACGGGAGTACCCTCACCACTTGATAATGCCAAGAGAATCATTGTCTTCATTGTCAATTCACTCTCGACACCGAAAACAAACTGGGATAAATCAGAAAGTCCACCCTCTACATTGAACGTTCTACTCAAAGCTGCAGGCACACCCATCGACCACTTTTCATTTGAAGCCGTCGAGCAGCTGAAAGATATGTCAGCGCAATGGGATAACCTGACGTTCATCCGCAACTCGGCTGCACTCAAAGCGAACAAGGATCCGAAAGTCGCTGCCGCGGTGCGCGGTCCAAGCGCAGAGATATTCGTGGTGGACGTATCATTTCCTGCGCTTAAAAATGAAGAGGAACGCGACTACCTGAATCAACAGCCGACTTCTTTTGTTTTGCCTGACGAGGCAGTAGATCGTCTACGCAGTGCAGCTGGTCAGATCATCACCGACTCGCCAGATTTCCAGCGGCTGCTGCAAAGTGTGCAGGTGGGGATTGTCAAGCCGCCAGGTAGCTTTTGAAATGCCGGTTAATTTTGGCTGAAATGTATTCGCCCGCAATGACCGAGTCATACTTTTTAGGTGCCTCCTTTGTAATACAGGTCGGAATGCAGTCGATCACCGCATCTGGATTAGGTTGATGAAAAAACACCAGAGACAGACGACGCCCAGCCAAACCTGAGTCCAACTGAGGATTAACCACACGATGAACAGTCGAGACCCATTTATCATTGGTCCACTGAGCCATCATGTCACCGATATTGACAACAAATGTACCGGGCTCCACCTGAACGTCCTCCCATTGCCCTCCTTTAGTGCGCGTTTGTAAGCCGCCTGGCGCTGCGGTAGGCGCCACAATGGTGACCGTGCCGTAATCGGTATGTGGGCCTGCGCGCAACTGACCTGGCAGGGGCGGTTCGAGCTGTGCGGGGTAGTGATTGATCGCAAGCGAGGCCATACTGCGATCCACCTTGTCAGCAAACCATTGCTCAGGCAGCCCAAGCACGAGCGCGAACAACTCCAGCAAGTCCTGAGATAGCTTATTCATCCTGAGGTAATAGTCTTGCATGACAGGGGCAAAGGACGCGGGTGCCTCTGGCCATATATTGGGTGCGTAGGCGCCATTGACGAAAGGTTGCATGACGGCAGCACCGAACTGCTCTACAGGTCCGATCCGGTATCTCTCAAATAAATCAGGCGGTGATTGACGATCCTTTTTTAAGTCATCTGCATCCA
>CAINDJ010000123.1 GCA_903847325.1 uncultured beta proteobacterium
GCGGCAAGTGATTGTAGAAATTCATTGAGTGCTTGTTCAGCTTGTTGAAGCAGCGCTTCATCCGTATTGCGCAGATCGACCGTAATCGTGGCACGGGCGGCAATGACATTGATCAGGTTTGGAGTGAGGACGACATGTCCGACGGTGCCTACCTGATTGCCACCCATGTTGCGAGTGAGCTCGCGAATAAAACTTGATATTGCACTTGCTGCGTAGCCTGCATCATGACGCAGGTACATGGGGGTCGTGCCAGCATGATTAGACTGACCCGTGATCGTGAGCTCTTGCCAGGAAATGCCTTGCAGGTTTTCTACCGCGCCGATCTTGATCCCCTCTATATCGAGCAATGGACCCTGTTCGATATGGAGTTCAACAAATGCGTGCGGCTTGTGTATGCCGAGTGCTGAGGTGCCCTGATAACCGATCCGCTTAAGTTCGTCACCCAGCACCGCGCTGTCGATCGCTTTGACCTCCAGTGCCTCCTCAAGTGTCATACCGCCCACGTATACGAGTGAGCCCAGCATATCAGGTGCGAAGCGCGCACCTTCTTCGTTGGTAAAGATTGCCACGACGAGCGAGCGCTCAGTCATCTGTTGTGCTTCGTTGAGTGTGGCCACAACCTCAAGTCCGGCTAGTACGCCATAATTACCATCGTATGCGCCACCTGTTCGAACCGTATCAATGTGTGAGCCCGTCATGATGGGAGCGAGCTTCGGGCGCGAGCCTGCGCGTAGGCCAAAGATGTTGCCGATAGGATCGATGCTGATTGTCATGCCAAGCTCTTTCATCCAGCCGACCACCAGGTCTCTGCCTTGCTTGTCTTCGTCAGTCAGTGCGAGTCGGCAGCATGCACCAGTGTCCGTGCGGCCAATCTCGGCGAGTATCTGTAATTGTTGCAACAAGCGTGGGCCGTTGACTGAACGTTGTGTGGTCATGAACTCTGCACCTTTTAATTCAATGGCATTCAAGCTAATACTTCTTGCGCGGTCATTCCTACGACTTCTTTATATATCGCAGGATCTGTGTCGCCCTCGCTGCCAATCAGTAGCACGCGTGAGTCAGGACCTAAACACAGCGTCTCGCGCAGCGAAGCGTTGCCTTGCGTGGCAAGAAGCAAGCCAAGCCCTGTACTGCCTGTTTCGCCCGAGACAATCTTGGGGTCGTGACCCAGAGGATTGGCAAATACCCGCATACCTTCGAGTGCGAATTTGTCTGAGATGGTTGCGTAGTCGTTGATGCCGGTTTTCAAAATATCCCACGCAACGGGAGAAACCTCACCGCAGGCGAGTCCCGCCATGACCGTCTCCAGATCGCCCGTGACAACAACGGGATGTCCGGCCTGTCCGCTCTGGAAAAAACAATCCGCGCGTTCGGGTTCGATGATGATGAACTTAGGACGCGCGCTGCCCCATTCTTGCCAGAACGTTGCGCAGACTGACGCGGCAAGTGCGCCAACGCCAGCCTGAACCAGCACATGCGTCGGTGGGAGGTCGTGCATTTCTTTCACTATCTCTCGTGACATCACTCCATAGCCGTGCATGACGTCGATCGGGATGTCGCGATAACCTTCATATGTTGTATCCGAAACAACTGTCCAGCCATTTTTGGCAGCCTCGGATGCCGCATGATGAACTGAGTCGTCGTAGTTGCCCTGAACACGGATCACCTCGGCGCCATAAAAGGCGATGGCTGCGCGACGACCTTCACTGACGGTTGCATGAATGTAGATGACGCATCGACAGCCAAACAGCTGTGCGCCCCAGGCAACTGAGCGGCCATGATTGCCGTCCGTCGCGCAAGTCACCGTCATGTTTGAAATGATGTCCGCGTACTGTCCTGACAAAATTTCTTGCGGAGAGGGCAGGTGTCCGTTGTGTTGTGCAGCGATTGCTTTCTGAATCAGGCGAAACACGGCATAGGCACCGCCCAGTGCTTTGAAGCTCTTTAAACCAAAGCGTGTGCTTTCGTCTTTGTAGTAAAGCGCCGAGATGCCCAGCTTGTTCGCAAGAGTGGGTAGCGAGTGAAGTGCTGTACTTGCGTAGCCTGGCCAGCCAGAGATTTCTTTTTCAGCCTCATCAAACCCAGCTTTGTGCAGGATGGTTGTTCTGAATAGTCCGTAGTCCTCGCCTGAATCACTGGCAACTGGATTGGCGTAGAGTGCGACTCCGTCGCCTTTTAATATATTGGCATTCATTTTGAAATTTAAACCTGAAAAAAAATGCATGGATGCGAATGAGATCAGGACCGGCGCAATACCTGTCCGGCACGCGCGCCTGTAGACGCACCGTTACGCCAGCTCGCCACGCCATTGACGTACACGCGCTGAATCCCAGCGGCAGGACGTTTCGGATCGGTAAATGTCGCTAAGTCTCGTACATGCTCGGGATCAAACACCACCAGATCTGCGGCATAGCCGGGTGCGATCACGCCACGATCTTTCAGGCCAAATTTTGCGGCAGGCATGCCGGTCATTTTGTGGACAGCAGTCTCAAGAGAGAAAATCTTGCGATCACGCGTGTAGTGTCCCAGTACGCGGGGAAAGGCACCCCATAAACGCGGGTGCGGAAAGGTATCGTGTGGCAGGCCATCCGATCCGATCATTGTTTCAGGATGTGCCATGATGCGTTCAACGTCGGCCTCATCCATTGAAAAGTAAATTGCCCCGGCAGGTTGTAGCGAAGCCAGGTACTCGGTCAAGCCCAGATTTTGTTCTTTGAGTAGTTCGTCTACATAACGTCCCGCTGTCTCAGGTTTTGCGGTGGACCATGCGATCAATGTGCGTGCTGCCTGCTCGACCGCATCTTGTCTTAATACCGTTGAAGAGGCGACATAAGGGTAGCAATCCATGCATACATCACCACGCGAACTCGCCTCGTCGATGAGTGCAAGTGTTTCGACCGATCGACCGTGGTTGGCGCGGCCGTTTACCTTATGGTGTGAAATCACCTGGCGCACACCCAGAGCGTTGGCGATTGACATGGCTTCGGTCATCGCCTCGAGGACTTGTTCAGCTTCATTGCGAATATGAGAAGCGATGACGGCTGTGGTGCCGCGCAATGGCTCGAACACAGCCCGTATTTCGTCAGCTGTGGCGGCCTGAGCAGGGGCGTAGTAAAGGCCGGTCGAGACACCTACTACTCCCGCATCCAGCGCCTCCTGAACGAGTTGCTGCATCTTTGCGATTTCACTCTCGTTGGCCGGGCGATCTAATTGTTCCATGGTCACTGCACGCATTGTCGTGTGCCCCGCGAGTGACGCGACATTGATTGCCGAGGGCGTTTTTTCAAGCGCCTGAAAATATTCTTTGAAGGATTCATAACGTTGTGCTGAATCATCTGCAACCAGATTAAGCGGAGGCACCGGTTTGGTGCGTCCAAGTGGCGCCAAACTGATGCCGCAGTTGCCCGTGATCACCGTTGTTGCACCTTGACTGACCTTAGGCTGCATGGATGGATCCGCCAACACAAGGCGATCGTCGTGTGTATGCACATCTATGAAGCCAGGTGAAATTGTTGCGCCTGCAACATCGACAACTGTGCTGGCCAGTACCTGGAGGTTTAGACCAACTGCACTGATTCTGCCGTTACTAATGGCCACATCGGCCCGGTATCGGGGATTACCCGTACCGTCAATGACCACGCCGTTCTTCAGAAGGAGATCACATTTCATGGGGGATAAACTCAGTGTTGTAAGTTGAACCATTATGGTACAAGGTTGTAACTAATTCACTTGTTTTGTGATGGTTGGGTTTGTTATTTGAGTTGCGCAGCGCAATTCGCTCCTGCGTGTACAGAATTTGCTTTTAGGAATGGCACGGTAATTGCTTGCATAGATATTAGACATTTCAATTTTTCTGGAGTCTTTTATGAATCTAAATCGACGTGATTTACTGAAGGGCGCGGCTGGCTTGGGCTTAGCCGCTACGGGCATGATTGGTGCACCAGCATTTTCGCAGTCCTCTTCACGTGTTTTAAAGTTCGTACCTCAGGCGAATTTAGCGAATTTTGATCCGATTTGGGGCTCACAGTACGTTGTGCGTAACGCTTCCCAACTGGTCTGGGATACCCTATATGGTATTGATGACAAGCTACAGCCCAAGCGTCAGATGGTTGAAAGTGAAGAAATGTCACCTGATGGCCTGACCTGGACATTTAAGCTGCGTCCTGGCCTCAAATTTCACGATGGCGAGCCTGTGCGTGCTGTCGATTGCGTAGCCAGTATCACCCGTTGGTCGGCGCGTGACCCGATGGGTTTGATGCTCAAGGCAATCCAGCAAGAGCTCGTGGCAGTCAATGACACGACCTTCAAGTGGACCCTCTCCAAGCCCTATCCAAAGATGTTACTGGCATTGGGTAAGGCAGGTACGCCATGCTGTTTCATCATGCCAGAGCGGATCGCCAAGACTGATCCTTTCAAGCAGATCGAAGAGTATGTCGGTTCAGGCCCGATGCGTTTCGCACGAAAAGAATGGAAACCTGGCGCGATCGCTGTGTTTGAGCGTTTTGACGGTTATAACCCGCGAAGCGAAGCACCTAGCTGGATGGCGGGTAGCAAAGCTGTGAATTTTGATCGAATTGAATGGATCGTGATGCCTGATCCAGCAACCGCCTCTGCTGCGTTGCAAAACGGAGAGGTTGACTGGTGGGAGTCTCCACTGCCAGATCTGGTTCCATTGCTTAGGAAAAACCGCAACATTGTGGTCGAAATTGCGGATCCACTGGGTAATATTGGTTCCTTCCGTATGAACCACCTGCACGCGCCTTTCAATAATGTAAAAGTGCGTCAGGCTGTCCAAATGGCGATCAGTCAGGAAGATTACATGCGTGCAGTGGCGGGTTCTGACACAAATCTGTGGAAGCCACAGCCAAGCTTCTTTACGCCCGGCACACCTTTCTCAACAGAGAGCGGTGGGGATGTTCTGAAAAACGGTCCACAAATGGAAGCCGCTAAAAAGCTGCTCGCTGCATCCGGTTACAAAGGTGAGCCAGTCACATGCGTAGTGGCACAGGACAACTCCATCACCAAAGCGCAAGGCGAAATCACTGCCGACGTGCTTAAGCGTCTGGGTATGAACGTTGACTTTGTCGCAACCGACTGGGGCACAGTGGGACAGCGCCGCGCTTCTAAAAGCGAGCCAGGCCAGGGTGGCTGGAGCATGTTCCATACCTGGCACTCTGGAGCAGACTGCGCAACCATTGCTGGTAACGTTGGCGTGCGTGCCAATGGGGACAAGGCATGGTTTGGCTGGCCAACCAATCCTGTGGTCGAAAAGGGGGTGGGAGAATGGTTTGATGCGTCAACCCTCGAAGCTGAAAAAACTGCGATTGCTGGCATTAACAAGTCGGCTATGGAAGATGTTGAATATATTCCAACTGGCTTTTTCTTATTGCATCAAGCTTGGCGCAAGAACATCACCGGTGTGGTTGGCGGTCCGCTGCCATGGTTTAGTGGTGTGAAAAAAACCTAACTCTGGTTTGATAGGATCAGGACCGGCCACTCTTCATGAAGAGGGCCGGTCAGCTTGATCCAATGCCGTTTCGGCCCCAATCTAGAAGCTCGGAAACTTCCTCTCTATGTTTAGTTATATTCTTCGCAGGGTACTGGCGACCATACCGGTCATGCTGATCGTTGCCCTGTTTGTGTTTAGCTTGCTCTATATCGCTCCGGGCGATCCGGCCGCAGTGATTGCCGGTGATCAGGCGAGTCCGGAGGATGTTGCAAAAATCCGTGCAAATCTTGGGCTAGACCGACCCTTTCTGGTCAGGTTTTCAGAGTGGTTATTCAACCTCCTGCAAGGTGATTTGGGCACGTCGATGTTTACGGGGATTCCTGTAAGCGAATTGATCGGTCAGCGTGTTGAGCCTACGTTGTCATTGATGGTGCTGACCCTGATCTTCGCAATTACCGTGGCTGTTCCTATCGGCGTGCTGGCAGCATGGAAAGCGGGCACCTGGATCGACCGTTGCATTATGGCGATTTCCGTCATTGGATTTTCCGTACCGGTATTTGTGGTCGGGTACTTGATGAGTTTTTTCCTCTCACTCGAACTGGACTGGTTTCCGGTTCAAGGCTACGTCCCGTTCAAAAAAGGTTTTGGCGAATGGTTTGAGCATCTGGTGCTGCCATCCATTGCACTGGGTTTTGTTTATATCGCACTGATCGCGCGCATCACCCGCGCGACAATGCTTGAGGTGCTGTCTCAGGACTACATCCGGACAGCTAGGGCGAAGGGCATGGGGCAAATGGGTATATTGTTTCTGCATGCGCTGAAAAACGCGGCAGTCCCTGTCGTCACGGTGATCGGTATCGGTATCGCTTTATTGATTGGCGGTGCGGTCGTGACGGAAAGCGTGTTTGCGATTCCCGGTTTAGGTCGTTTGACCATCGATGCAATTGTGCGTCGCGACTACCCGATGATTCAGGGGCTGGTTGTGGTGTTCAGTTTTGTTTATGTGTTGGTTAACCTGTGCGTTGACGTGATCTACACGATCGTCGATCCTAGGATACGTTACTGATGAATAGTTTTGCTGCGGCTCCCCCATTACCGGACTTGCTGAAACCCCGACGCCAGCGTAAAGGCTTAAGTGGATTCTTGCTCAACAACCCCACGATCGCGTTTGGTGCAGGACTCTTGCTCGTGATGCTGTTTATCGCGATTGCCGCACCTTGGCTGGGTACTGTCGACCCAACAGAGTTGGCACCGCGTAAGCGTAATCTCGAGCCTTCAGCTTTGCATTGGTTTGGTACCGATGCTTTCGGACGCGATATTTATTCGCGTGTCTTGTATGGCGCGCGCGTGTCGCTCACGATTGGTTTTGCCGTAGCGTTGTTAGCCTCGGCGATTGGACTGACAATTGGTTTGATTTCCGGTACATTTCGTCGCTCTGATGCCATCATCATGCGCATCATGGATGGACTGATGTCGATCCCGCCCATCTTGTTGGCGATTGCCCTGATGGCGCTGACCCGGGCGAGTGTTGAAAACGTGGTGATTGCGATTACGATTGCAGAGATTCCCCGTGTTTCGCGTCTGGTTCGCGGCGTGGTGCTGTCTCTCAGAGAACAAGCCTATGTTGATGCGGCGATCTCGTGCGGCTGTCGCATGCCGATGCTGATCTGGCGGCACATCCTGCCCAATACACTCGCTCCACTCACGGTGCAGGCGACTTATATCTGCGCTTCTGCGATGATCACAGAATCTATTTTGTCGTTTATCGGTGCCGGCGTGCCGCCCATCATTCCGTCTTGGGGCAACATCATGGCTGATGGCCGGACATTGTTCCAAATCAAGCCATACATCATATTTTTCCCTGCGGTTTTCTTGTCGCTCACCGTGCTGGCTGTCAACCTGATGGGTGACGGTTTCCGTGACGTGCTGGATCCACGCAAGTCGAAAACGAGTTGAGCGGAGATATCTCTTGGCCTTATTAGAAGTTGAAAACCTCCAGACACATTTTCGTACGCCCGATGGTATTAACCGGGCTGTTGATGGCGTGAGCTTTACCGTCAATGAAGGGGAAACGCTTGCCATTGTTGGCGAATCGGGTTGCGGAAAGTCAGTGACTGCGATGTCGATTTTGCGCTTGATACCCGAGCCTCCCGGCAAGATCGCGGGTTCGATTAAATTTCAGGGCAAAGATTTGCTCAAGTTGTCAGATAAAGAAATGCGCGCTATCCGCGGCGATGCGATTTCGATGATCTTTCAAGAGCCGATGACCAGTTTGAATCCTGTGTTGCAGATCAAACGCCAATTGTGTGAAACCTTGCGCCTGCATCAAAAAATTACTCAAGAGCAAGCCATGGAGCGCGCACTGGAGTTGATGAATCTGGTGGGTATCGCGGAAAGCGCTCGTCGTTTGAATGAGTATCCGCACCAGTTGTCGGGCGGTATGCGCCAGCGGGTCATGATTGCAATGGCGCTTGCTTGTAATCCGAAACTGCTGATCGCTGACGAGCCGACAACGGCGCTTGATGTCACCATCCAGGCTCAAATTCTTGACCTGATGGCGGATCTGAAAAATAAGATCGGTGCCGCGATTGTGCTCATCACTCATGACCTGGGCGTGGTGGCAGAGGTCGCCGAGCGCGTGATGGTCATGTATGCGGGTCGTAAGGTTGAAGAAGCCCCTGTTAACGAATTGTTTGCTAATCCCTTGCACCCCTACACACAGGGCTTGCTTGGAGCTGTGCCAAAACTCGGTAGTTCTGCCGAGGCTCTTGGGCAGGCTTCGCGCTTAAAAGAAATTCCCGGTCTGGTGCCGAGCCTGAAACAAAAGATCAAAGGCTGTGTCTTCGCCTCACGTTGTCCGTTGGCCAAAGAGCCCTGTCATGAGATCGCACCCGCCATGCAAATCAGGGAAGGTGGTCATCAAGTGGCCTGCCATTTCGCAGGCGAAGTTGCTTTTGCTAATGACTAAGCTTTGCTAATGACTTACTCGAATCAGGTTAACCGAATGTCCACTACTGCCTCTGTGCCATTACTCGAAGTCCGTCAGATACAAAAATTCTTTCCCATCAAAACTGGTTTGTTTGGAAAAGTGACTGGTCATGTGCATGCCGTCGATGGCGTCTCGTTTTCAATTCAAAAGGGCGAAACTTTAGCGTTGGTTGGCGAGTCCGGTTGTGGCAAGTCAACCGTAGGCCGTTCGATTTTACGTTTGTTTGATTTGACTTCCGGTGAGGTCATTCTTGACGGGACGCGGATTGATAACTTGTCTGCGAGCGCCTTGCGTCCTTTACGCAAGCGTATTCAGGTTATTTTTCAGGATCCGTTTTCCAGCCTTAATCCGCGCATGCGGGTACACGATATTATTGCCGAACCCATCCGCAATTTTGGTTTAGCAACTGATGAAGACCAAATCAAAGCGCGCGTGGTTCAGTTGCTCGACAAGGTTCGTTTGCCCAAGGATGCAGGCGAGCGTTGGCCGCATGAGTTTTCTGGTGGTCAACGACAGCGGATTTGTATCGCACGCGCATTGGCGGCAGAACCCGATTTGATCATTTGCGATGAGGCTGTATCGGCGCTCGACGTGTCGGTCAAAGCGCAGATTGTTAATTTGTTGCAGGACCTGCAAAAAGAACTTGGTTTGGCTTTGCTCTTTATCAGCCATGATCTGGCTATCGTTGAGCATATGACGCATCGCGTGGCCGTCATGTATCTGGGACGGATTGTGGAGCTCGCTGATCGCTCGGAGTTGTTCTCAGATCCACAGCACCCTTACACGGCGGCACTCTTGTCTGCTGTTCCTGTACCGGATCCTCAAAAGAAAACTAACCGTACCGTATTGCAAGGTGATGTACCCAGCCCAGTCAAACGTCCAAGTGGCTGCCATTTTCATCCGCGCTGCCCGGATGCGATGGCTATCTGTAAAATACAAGAGCCCAAACAAACGATTTTCCCTTCGGGGCGGATGGTGGCTTGCCACTTGCGTGAGATCAGTACCGCAAGCTAGCCCGGATTGAGACCATCTGATTTAAAAATCCTGTGGGACTCGCCTGAAGGTCGTAACGCGCGTGGAGTTCTATTCCGTCTTTGTTATATCCAACAATGCCGATTCCTGCTGAATATAGCCATGGCGAACCGGCTAATCCTTGCGTAATAAAACTGTCGCCTCCGCCGGAGTACGACGCAACGATTTGTGCCTGATTATTCAGTGTGTTGTAGCCTAATCCAACATTCGCCGTGAGTTTCACATCGTCCGTGACGAGGTAATCAGCTTTTAAACCTGCGGTAAGCATTAACTCTTGATAGGTTTGAGACTGAACATTCAGATTCAGTCCGCCCGCACCTGACTCACTATAAGAGTTCGCGTTGATTGCAGCGTAGTCCAATCTAAAAACTGGAACAGCATTGAGCTCGGGAGTAATAGGTATGATTTTCCTGATACCTACTCCGACATGAGAGGTGTAACTGTTGTAATTCGCCTGGGCTGTATTGTTGATCCATCCAATCGATCGGGTTTCCCGGTTCTGGTTAAGTCCAATTTCCACCTGATAGGTGAGGTCTGTGTCCGTATCGATCAGCGTCGTGCCATACAACCCAAGTTGAAAGGCGTTGATCCCCAGATTGTTTGCTGCGTTGTCGCCATAACCACTTATTGCGTTGTAAGAGTAAGCCAGCACACTTCCGACCGATGTATTGTCGGTCAGCCTACTGTCAATTCCTAAGGCTAACCCGCCACCGCTTGCACGGTATCCCGATACGTCATTCAGGCTACTTTGATTAGTCAGGTTGCCAAATGGTTTGATCCAAACACTGTGGTCTGAGGCGAAATAGTCTCCTGATTCAATGCCGCGAATATTTTCGATCCGTGACATGATCGTTTGTTGAAATGCTCTTTGTGTGTTGTAGGTCGCCTGAGACGCACCGCCTAACAATACCGGTAAGGTCTGACGGATTGCTGCTGATTGTGCAGGGCCGTTCATTGCGTTTAACGTGTTCAAAGCCGGTGCCATCGCACCATTGATACTGGTTGGGGTGCCTGCTACATCGTATAGCACTTGGGCTGCGGCCTTAGACACTGCGTTTCCGTTTTCGACAACGGTGGTGGTGTATGGACGCACAATGTTCAAAAATATATTGTTGCTATCCTGACTTTGATAGTTCTTATATGTAGTGTAATTTGCAAAATTACTGACATAGCTGTCAAACTGACCTTTGATTGATGCGGCCGTGAGGAGCTTGAGCTGACCAGGTGTGTAAATGCCTGGCGTTGCCTGCACCGCCAATAAACCCGCCAGTGTCGCAGTACCGTTAACCGTGAGTTGCTGTCCCTGGCCTGGACTTAAGGCCATAAACAATACGCCAGAAGCCGTTTGGACATAAGTATTAGAGAGGGTTACAACCGCTGTGGCGTGTGTCAGATCAAATATCCCGGCATTCGTAACCGCCGAAGATTGACTAATCGAGCCGCTTCCCGTCAACCCCAGCGTGCCGTTCAAAATGGTTGTAGCACCCGAGTATGTATTGATACCCGACATCAATAGTGTGCCAACGCCATCCTTGATAAGACCAGCCGTGCCTGAGATATTGTTACTGAAGGTGGATCGATAGCCAACTGTGACGTTGGCTACAAAGTCTTGTTCAAAAATCCCTGGGCCGTTCATCGCTTTTCCAACATCCAGTAATCCCCGGCCCCAGATCGGACTCGGATCGGATGCCGTTGTGCCAGTCGTCAATATGGTGACAGCCAGGTTTTGTGCAGACATCCAGGGGAATTTCTCCGCGACGAGTGCCACGGCACCCGTGACAAATGGGGCTGCATAGGAAGTTCCGTCGCCGCGTTTATAGTCTGTATTGTTGCTAGCAGCCGCGCCCGCGGTTGCAATATCTCCCTGAGGCAGTCCTGGTTCCTCCAGGCCGCCTGGTGCGCTGATGCAATAAAGCATCGCCTCGCCGCAAAAATTAGTATAGAAGGATGGGGCGTTAAGATTTGTATTGATCCGCGCCATTTCTATTTGTCCTGTCAGTGGATTGGTTCCTCTATTTGTCGTGGCGGCAACAACAATCCAACCTCCCTTGGCAGCGACCTCACTATTGATACTCGGTAACGTTGCAGGTGGGGTAGGGAATGGCAAGCCATCATTACCCGCCGCAAAAACAATGACGGCGCCTCTGTTCTGTGCAAGCATGAGTGCAGCGATCTCTGCTTGACTTTCTTCGGCGTAATCACTCATTGCCACTTTCATGGAGGTAGGCAGACCACCTGTAAGGTAACTTGCTCCCCAGCTGTTGTTGATCACTTTTGCACCTGACGCACTTACGTAATTGATCGTTTGTGCGATTTGGCTCGAGTTCAATCCGAGACCCGTCAGTTCCTTTGTGGCTTTATCGTGCTCATTGAATACGATCTGTCCAATCACGATATTTGCTTTGTAAGCAACGCCCATGGTGTTGTCAGCAGACGAAAAGCTGTTCACACGACCAGCGGCAACGCTGCTGACAAACGTGCCGTGATCATTAATCGTCGCGCCATCCGCACCCATCGCATTCAGGAAACTTGAAAAATTGCTCGTGCCTGTTTGGTATGTCCAATTATCAACTAAGACGTTTGAAGGATCTGTTCGGCTCCAGCCGATCCCACCAGTCAGTGCACCATTGACAGAAATATGATCAGGATTGACGCCGGAGTCAACGATCCCGATTGTGACACCACTGCCTGAGTAACCTTGCGTAAAGGTGCTCAAGGCATTGATCGTTGTCAATCCCTGCTGGTTTAGGTGGTAATGTGCAGTAATGGGAAGAAATTAATTTGCCGTTGAGGATTTGTTGAGACTTAATGAATAAGGCCCTCAATGAATAATCATGAGGGCCTTGTACTATATGGTGGGTCGGGCGAGATTCGAA
>CAINDJ010000124.1 GCA_903847325.1 uncultured beta proteobacterium
AGGAATCGTTTATCTTTTGTGGCTGACGCGCAGTGCGCCCACGAGTATGCTCATTCGCATTGATATCGTTGAATGTAGAAAAAAATAATGAACTCTGAAAAAATAAACGGGGTGACTCAAACCCTGTGGCAAGAAAATGAGCTCCAAGATCTTGCGACCAGAGCGTTTCAAGGTTTAGGCCTGACGCAGGAGGACGCTGGTCAGGTCAGTAAAGTACTCATCCAGGCAGATCTTTTTGGTCTCTCCACACACGGACTATCCCGCATTGAGTCGTATGGCGAGCGCTTGCAAGTCAATGGCATCAACGCTCAACCTAACATTACCGTGCAATCTCCCGCACTTGCTCTGCGCTTGGTCGATGGCGACAATGGCGTTGGTCCTTTGGTCGGCATGCGTGCGCTACAGGCCGCTATGGATGCTGCCAAGCAGTGCGGAATCGGTATGGCGTTTGCCCGTGGTAGTAACCATTTTGGTCCGATTTCCCCTTACTCCCTGATTGCAGCGGAGCAGGGTTTCGCCAGCATCATCGGCAGCAACGCGACCACCACAATTGCCCCCTGGGGCGGCAGCGATGCGCGTTTGGGCAATAGTCCTCTGGGGTTTGGCGTGCCCAATCCTGGCGGCAATCCATTCCTGCTCGACATGGCAATGAGCGTAGTCGCCCGCGCCAAAATCCGTAATGCTTTTAAACGGGGTGAAAGCATCCCAGATACCTGGGCGACTGATCAAAAAGGTGTTCCAACGACAGATCCGAAAGCCGCACTGGATGGTTTTTTATTACCCATCGGTGGTCACAAAGGTTACGGTCTGGCACTGATGGTTGATATGTTTGCAGGCTTGTTATCCAACGCGGCATATCTGACACATGTGAAGTCCTGGGTCGATGCACCTGATGAGCCACAAAATCTGGGTCACTTTTTTATTTTGATCGATACGACCAAGCTAGGGTCACCACAATGGCTCGCTGCGCGCATGATGGACTTTGCAGAAATACTTCACGATAGCCCGCCCGCCGACGCGACTCGGCCCGTTATCGTGCCCGGTGAAATCGAGCTGGAAAAAATGGCGTATCAGAAGCAAAACGGTATTTTGCTTGATCCTGCGGTTGTTGAGCTTTTGTACCACCACGCCAAAGGAGCTCCTCGTGCATGAATGGACCTGGCTATGGATCCCGGCGGCTATTTTTGCAGCTGCAGCACAGGCGGGACGTAATGCGATTCAACGCAGTCTGACCGAACAGCTCGGCACACTCGGTGCGACGCAAGTACGTTTTTTGTATGGATTTCCTTTCGCTGTTTTGTTCGCAGCACTTGCAATTGTCCTCACCGGTTCAAGTTTGCCGCAGATGAACACAAGCTTTTTCTGGTTCACGCTAGCCGGGGCTCTCTCGCAGATCGCGGCGACTGCGTTGATGTTGGGGGCGATGCGTAAACGCGCGTTTGTTGTTGTGACTGCCTGGACAAAAACCGAGCCCGTGCAAGTGGTTGTGTTCGGATTGGTCGTGTTGGGAGATAGCGTGTCGTGGCTTGCAATGCTTGCGATTCTGATTGCTACGGTGGGTGTCTGGATCATGGCGAAAAAGCCTTCAGCCAGTGCTGAGGATAATGGCCCGAGCTGGCAACCTGTTGTGATGGGCTTGCTGGCCGCAGCGAGTTTTGCAATTGCTGCGGTGACTTTTCGTGGAGCAATTCTCGCTTTGGGCGATGGACATTTCTTTGCCCACTCTTCCTGGACGCTAGCTTGTGGTTTAGGAATCCAAACTATTCTGCTTGCTGCCTGGATGATGGTGTTTCACCGCGAAGCGATGATCCGTTGCATTCGTGCATGGCGGATCTCTATCTGGGGAGGTTTGCTGGGTGCTTCGGCCTCTGAGGGCTGGTTTCTGGGTTTTGCGCTGACCTCGGCTGCAAACGTACGGACACTGGGCCTGGTAGAGGTGCTATTTGCTCAACTCCTTTCCTGGCGTATTTTCCTTAACAAAGGCACAAGGCAGGAGATGGTTGGCACGGTGTTGATCGTAGCGGGTGTCGCGATCCTGCTGATGTTCAGATAAGAAAATTGCCCGACGACTAAGATCATCGGGCAATTTTTGATATTTCAGAAGCTCGGATTTATTATTGCAGCAGCTGTAAACGCTTGGCAGCAGTGTCTGCAGCAGGTGTGCCTTTGTAGTCCTTCACAATACGCTGCAAAGAGGCTTTGGCACCCGCGCGGTTGTTGAGCTCGACCTGGCAGCCTGCGATCACCAGTAAGGCGTCAGGGGCGCGAGGATGGGTAGGGTATTTTTGAATCATGCCCTGCAATTGCGTCATCGCACCTTTGAAGTCTTTTTGTGCATAGCGGCTGCTGCCCAGATAAAACAACGCTGCTGGTGCGAGTTTGCTGTCTGGATAAAGCGTCATGAAAGCCATGAGCGTATCGATGGTTTCTTTGTATTGACCTTTGCGGAAAGACTCCATCGCCTGATCAAAGGCCGCTTGCTCTCTCACATCCTCAGATTTTGCATCGGGTGCGCGACCACTTGCGGGGGCGGCAGCACCTGGGGCTCCACTTGCATTGTTTGCCGCGGCAGATGCAGGACGACCCATTTGCTCCATATCTCCACGCAGGCGCATGACCTCTTGCTCGAGACCCTCAATCTGGTCTGCGAGCTGAATTCGAGCCCGTTGGTTCGCTTCTTGCAAAGTTTTGATTTGCTGGCGCAGCTCAACGATTGCCTTACGGGCATCATCATCAGCAAAAGCCCATGCAGGCTGGCTGAGCGTGAGAGCTCCAGCTATGCTCAGGCAGCTCAGTGCGGAGCGAATTGAAATAGAGTTCAGAAAAAATGAACGTGTAAGCATGAAAAATCCTTTAAAAGCTTGACGCTGTCATCTCGGTCAATGACGCCTTAATTCTCAACGCAACAGGGCGGCCAATCAGCCGCCCTGCGCAGAATAGCCAAGTACTTAAAGCTTAACGCTTGTAATTGAAATCCGCACGGCGGTTTTCAGCGTAGTCTGCATCGGTATCACCCAATGCTTTTGGCTTTTCTTTACCAAAGCTGATCGTCTCAACCTGAGTGTCTGATACGCCGATCAGTGTCAGCATACGACGCACGGCCTCGGCACGACGCTGGCCAAGTGCCAGGTTGTATTCTGAACCGCCACGCGCATCAGTATTGCCTTCGATGACAACACGTTGCTGTGGAGCTGAAACCAGATATTTACCGTGTGTTTCAACGATCGTACGGTATTGCTCCGTCACTGCGTAGCCGCCGAAGTCAAAGTAGACCGACTTCTGTTTAGCCAGAATGCTGTTTGGATTGAATGGATCCATGATGCCTGAACCATCAGCGCCAGCGCCATTCGCGCCCGCTTTGTCGTCGAGGTTGACCGAGCTACAAGCTGCCAGCGAGGCAGCCAGTGCGGCGATAGAAAGTGCTTTTGCGATACGCGACATGATATTTCCTTTGTGGGGAGATCAAATAAATAATTATTGAGAAAACGGACCCCAGGTGGGCTCACGTATTTCGCCATTCAATACCGACAGTGTCTGACGTACACGCCCATCACTGGACACGCCTGCCAACACACTGCGACCACCTTGAACAGCGGCATACAGTACTTGCATACCGTTCGGTGCAAAACTCGGAGATTGGTCATCACGACCTTCGGTGAGAAGGTTTTCAGAGCCTGTCGCCAGGTTAAGCGAAGCGATACGATAAGTACCGTCCCGACGCGTAACAGTAAGCAAAGATTTGCCATCTGGAGAAATTCTTGGTGAGATATTGTAACCGCCGTTGAAGGTCACGCGGCGTGGCTCTCCCCCGTCGAGTCCAACCTGATAAACCTGCGGACTTCCGCTACGGTCGCTGGTGAAGTAAATCGACCGTCCGTCAGGGCTAAAGGTTGGCTCGGTATCGATCAGCGGTGAGCGTGTAATACGGCGCAGACCACCGCCATCCGTTGCATTGACCACGTAAATTTGCGATAAACCGTCACGGGTCAACACCACAGCCAGGGTACTGCCGTCAGGAGACCAGGCGGGGGCGGAGTTATTGCCTTTGTAATTTGCAACGGGGACGCGTTTGCTGGTGGCGAGTTGGTGAACATACACAACAGGTTTGCCAGACTCAAAGCTCACGTAAGCAAGGCGCGATCCATCGGGCGACCATGCGGGTGAAATAATCGGTTCGCGTGAGCGCAACGCAACCTGTGGGTTTTGACCGTCTGCATCGGCGATTTGTAGCTCATAGGTTGGACCTTGTTTGAGCACATACGCGATGCGCGTTGCGAAAACACCCTTGATTCCTGTGATTTTTTCGTAAATGCGGTCAGCAATCTGATGGGCAATACGGCGCAATTCTTTTTCCGTGCCGGTGAAGGCAACGCCATCAAGCTGGCCTTTTTTGACCGTGTCACCGAGTCTGTATTTGACCTCGTACCGACCATCTCCGCTACGCGTGACTGTGCCGTAGGCGATGAAATCAGCGCCTTTGCTGCGCCACTCATCAAACGCGATCGGGGTATCGACAGTCAGAGCTGCGCCCGTCGCATTAATCAAACGGAACTGGCCTGAACGGGTCAGGTCAGCACGGATGACTTCGGCGATTTGTTTGCCGGCTGGCTCTCCGCTGAAATCAGCGATAGCGACTGGATATTGTTGAGCGCCTGTGCCGGAGATATCCACACGAAGTTGCGCGACAGACGTGGCGGTGAAGCCAAGCATTGCCAGCATCGCGATGAGGACTGTGAGCCATTTTTGGGCAGTTATTTGGGCAACTAGCCAGAGTGACTGGCTGGAGCGTGCGGTATTGCTAAGTCTGTCGAACTTCATGTGGAGCGATCTCCCTTTTAATACATGCGGTAATCCACGTCGATGTAGGACGGGTAGTTACCAGAATCTGGTTTCGGGAATGGTGTGCAACGACTGATACCTCTTTCGACAGCTTGATCGAAGTTAGAGTTCCCGGAGGTTTTCAGTAATTTCACGCCTGAAACGGTTCCGTCCGATTTTAACTGGACACGGTACTGAACGGTAGGATTTGATCCGCTTTGTGGCGGAGCAGGGAACGATACGCCAGGCTGCACGCAGGCGCGGATTTTTGCCCCATAGCCAGAATAGTTCCCGCCACCCGCCTGATTGCGGTCTGCCGTGCCCCCAGGCATGCCTGCGGCACCCATCACATCTCCACGCATGGCGTCTTTGAATGCTTGATCGGCAGCAGCCTTTTTGGCTGCGGCTTCTTTAGCTTCCTTGGCTTTCTTTTCTTCAGCCAGTTTTTTCTCTTTTTCTTCTTTTTCCTTCTTTTCTTTCTCTTTCTTCTCGGCTACAGCTTTCTTTTCCTTCTCTTCTTTTTCTTTTTTCTCTTTTTCTACGCGATCAATCTGCTCAAGTCGCTCGCGCTCCTTCTTTTCCGCGGCATCTTTTTCGCGCTTGATACGATCTTTTTCTTTGCGTTCTTCTTCCTTGACCTTTTTCTCGGCTAGTTCTTTTTCTAAGCGCTCTTTTTCTGCCTTTTTCTTACGCTCATTTTCAAGCGCAATCTCGGGGTCTATTTCGTTTTTGGGCGTTTCGACGACCGCAGGCGGAGCGGGCGGTGGAGGAGGCTCTGGAGGTGGAGGCGGTTTAACTGGCTCGGGCTCGGGTTCAGGTTCTGGCTTGGGGGGGGTAGGCTCTGGCTTGACCTCGGGTTTTGTGGATTGAGCCGGTGCCGCAGTGGGCGTGATCCCATCGGCCCATAACTCAATTTGCATCGGTGCTTGATTCTCTGTTTTCCAGTCCAGATTCAGTACGAGTGCGAGTAAGAGCAGGGCATGCGCACCCAACGCCATCCCCACAGCGCGCAAATTCAGCGACTGTCTAGGGGGCAATATAGGACCGCGATGGTTTAAATCTTGATTACGGGGCATGAATGAGGCGATGTGCACGTGAGCACTGCATATCGCATGAACCTTTATTTTTTAGCTGGTTTGGCCGGGGTTTTTGAAGAAGACGTATTGCCCTTCTGATCAACCAGCAAACCAAGTTTGGTAATGCCGTTTGTTCTGAGCTCATCCATGACTTTCATGACGGACTCATAGGGCACCTTGCCATCGGCCGCGATCACGACCGGCTGATCCGGTTTGAGTTCTGAGAGCAATGTCTGGGCGAGTGAGGTGCGCTCTACGGGCTTATAACTGGCGCCCGCATCGCGCTTACGCCAGGAAATTTTGCCGTCTTCGGCAATCTGGACCTCGATTGGCGTGGCCGGGACGTTAGAGGCTTGCCCCACCGAAGGCAGCTCCACAACGCCGGGTGTAATCAATGGCGCGGTCACCATGAAAATCACCAGCAGCACAAGCATCACGTCGATATAAGGTACGACGTTGATCTCGTTTTTGAGTTTCCGGCCTCCGCGACCCGAACTTGAGCGCACCGATGACATTAGCGTACCTGCCGTTGCAGAATATTCAGGAATTCGTCGACAAAGGTCTCAAAACGGATCGAGAGGCGATCAATGTCGTGGGTGTAGCGGTTATAGGCGACCACGGCTGGAATCGCGGCAAACAGGCCAATAGCGGTCGCAATGAGTGCTTCGGCGATACCAGGTGCGACCGAGGCAAGTGTCGCCTGTTGAACGTTAGCCAGACCGACAAAAGCATGCATGATGCCCCATACGGTACCCAGCAGGCCAATGTAGGGACTGACAGAGCCTGCAGAGGCCAGGAAGTTCAGGTGCGACTCAAGCTCGTCCATCTCGCGCTGGTAGGCAGCGCGCATGGCGCGGCGGGCGCCGTCGAGCATCCCGGTGACATCTGCATTGCCACCGCCAGCGCGCCGGGCTTTGAGAAATTCGGTCATGCCCGAGTCAAAAATACGCGCAAGCGCACCTTGTTCGGCGCGACGCGTGGAAATTGACTGATGCAAAGCGGCCAAATCACCACCCGACCAGAAATCATCCTCAAAACGACGTGTTTGCGTCATGGATTTTTTAATGGTCGCGCGCTTAGCAAAAATAAACGTCCAGGAGAGGACGGATATGGCGACAAGCATCAGCATGATCAGTTGGACAGGCACGCTGGCGTGCATAACCAGCGTGAGCATTGACATGTCGGAGGAGGTTGGCATCTCTTATTCCTGAGTGGTTGCTGCAAATTTGATCCGTACGGATTCCGGGATCGCGGCGACTCGCATATTAACTGTATCTACACATCCGATTTGGATATTACTTTCGGTCAAAAGCTCACCGCTACGCGTAATCGTCTGCGCGAAGTGTAACGAAGCTCGGCCCAAACGTGTAACTGCGCTGTGAATTTCGAGCAAATCATCGAGTTTTGCAGACTTTTTATAGCGAATATCCAGTCCCGTGACGATAAAAACGCGTTGAAACTCCCGCGCAACCTCGGATTGGTTGACTCCGACCGATCGAAGCCACTCGGTGCGGCCGCGTTCCATGAATTTTAAATAATTTGCGTAAAAAACGATACCGCCCGCATCAGTATCCTCGTAATACACACGAACGGTCATGCTGTGCCTGAAATCAGGTGAAATCTTCAGCATGGGCAGTCTTCGGTCAAAAGGTGCGTAGACATTGTTTAGAACGCAGCCAGACGGGCGACAGCGAGGGCGGCGCACTCAGCGACTGGCACACGACTCGCCTCGGTTTCTTTGCGTGACAAGACCTCGACAATGCCTTCCTTGAGTCCTCGTTCGCCGACCGTGATGCGGATCGGCGCGCCAATCAGTTCCCATTCAGCAAACATAATGCCGGGGCGCTGATCCCGATCGTCCAGTATTACATCGACACCTTGCGACTTAAGGGAGGCGTAAATTTCCTCGGCTGCCTGACGGACTTCTTCGCTCTTACCCCAGCCGAGTCCGCAGATCACCACCTCGAAAGGTGCAATGGCGCGGGGCAGCACGATTCCGCGTGCATCATGGTTCTGTTCGATGGCTGCGCCAACAATACGGGTGACTCCAATGCCGTAACAACCCATTTCCATCAATGCAGGCTTGCCGTTTTCATCCAGGAACGTTGCTTTGAGCGCCTCAGAGTATTTGGTGCCCAGATAAAATACGTGGCCGACCTCAATCCCGCGCTGAATAGCGAGCTTGCTTGTGCCAGAGGGTGAGACATCGCCCTCTACGACATTGCGCAAATCCGTTGTCAAGTATGGCTCAGGCAGGTCCCGACCCCAGTTCACGCCTGTCAGATGCGCGTCTGGCTGATTGGCACCCACGACAAAGTCATGCATGTTGGCCACGGTCAGGTCGGCAATAATTTTCAAAGGCTTGACTGTTTTGACCGGTCCGAGGTAGCCGGGCTTGCAACCAAAATGCTCAACGATTTCTGCCTCGCTTGCAAAACGGAAGCCTTTGTCCAGGCCAGGAATTTTGCCCGCTTTGATTTCGTTGAGTTCGTGGTCGCCACGAAGCAGCAACAGCCAGACTTGTACAGGACCTTTTTCTGGCTCTGTAGCCAAAACAATGGATTTCACTGTGTTGGCCAGAGGCACACCAAGAAGCTCAGCGACGGCTTCGCATTTCGAGGCACCTGGTGTGGGCGTGACCGTCATTGCAGCACTCGCAGCTGCGCGCTGAGGAATCAGGCAGGGTGCAATGGCAAGCTCAATGTTGGCTGCGTAATCTGATGCGGGATCATACGCAATCAAATCCTCGCCTATATCGGCAATGACCTGAAACTCGTGACTTTGCGAGCCGCCGATCGAGCCTGTATCTGCCGACACTGCGCGGAACGTCAAGCCCAGGCGCTTGAAAATTTTCATGTAGGCATCAAACATCACCTGATAGCTCTTTTGCGCACCTTCGACGTTACGGTCAAAGGAATAGGCGTCTTTCATGGTGAATTCGCGGCCACGCATCACACCAAAGCGGGGGCGGCGTTCATCACGGAACTTTGTCTGGATGTGATAAAAATTCACCGGTAACTGGCGCCAGCTCTGGATTTCATTGCGCGCGATGTCGGTGATGACTTCTTCGGAAGTAGGCTGTAAGACGAAGTCTCGTCCATGACGATCTTTCATGCGAAGTAGTTCCGGACCGTATTGCTCCCAGCGGCCAGACTCCACCCACAGCTCTGCGGGCTGAACGACAGGCATTAATAGTTCAAGTGCGCCTGCTGCATCCATTTCTTCGCGAATGATTTTTTCGACCTTGCGAATAACTCTCAAGCCTAGCGGCATGTAGTTGTAGATACCGCCCGCAAGCTTGCGGATCATGCCTGCACGCAACATGAGTTGGTGGCTGGCAATTTCGGCTTCGTTAGGGGCTTCTTTGAGTGTCGTGATGTGAAAGGCGGATGCGCGCATGAATAGGGTGCTAAATTTGATTAAGGCAAAAAGCCTGACAGGTACGTATAATCAAATGCAATTGTATTGAATTCGCAGGGACTGGCCATGCTTGATCGCGAAGGCTACCGTCCTAACGTCGGTATCATCCTCGTAAACAACAAAAACGAGGTCTTTTGGGGCAAACGAATCCGGGAACATGCTTGGCAGTTCCCGCAAGGTGGCATTAAGCACGGAGAAAGTCCCGTGCAGGCCATGTATCGTGAGCTGCACGAAGAGGTTGGGTTATTACCTGACCATGTACGGGTGTTAGGCCGTACACGAGACTGGTTGCGCTACGACGTGCCTGATACCTTTATCCGGCGTGAGTCGCGCGGCCATTACAGAGGGCAAAAACAAATCTGGTTTTTGCTGCGCATGATCGGACGAGACTCCGACGTGTGCTTGCGCGCGACCCATCATCCCGAGTTCGACGCTTGGCGCTGGAGCCCTTATTGGGTATCTTTGGACGCGGTGATTGAATTTAAGCGCGATGTTTACACTCAAGCCCTTAATGAGCTCTCGCCGCATATTTTCCGGCGTATCAACGAAACGCGTTTTTTACGACAAAGTGTCCATGGTGTTATTCAAGGACAGGAATTCATAGATCAAGAGGTCGATGTGGGCTTTGAGGCGCCCGATCAGGCAGCGCAGCGGACTTAAATAGCGTACGTAAAAAAAGGCCCTGCAAGCAGGGCCTTTTTTGTTTCCGGTGCCGCGCGCTTGCTCAGCGCAAAGAGGCACAGAATGTCTGGATTTTGATGCAGGCCTTTTCCAGCAATTCATTGGAGGTCGCATAGGAGATACGGAAATTCGGACCCAGACCGAAGGCCGAGCCGTGGACTGCCGCAACGCCTTCGCTTTCCAGCAAAGCCGTTACAAAATCCTCGTCTGTCTCGATGACTTTTCCGTCTGCGGTCTTTTTGCCGATCAGATCCGCACAGGACGGATAGACATAAAAAGCCCCTTCCGGCATCGGGCATTTCAAGCCGGTGGCCTGATTGAGCATGGAGACAACCAGATCACGGCGTCCCTCGAACACTTTGCGGCTATGCCCGATAAAGTCCTGCGGACCATTCAACGCTTCGACCGCCGCCCATTGCGCAATCGAGCACGCGCCCGATGTCTGCTGTCCCTGCACCATGTCCATGGCCTTGATCAGCACATCAGGGCCCGCCGCATAACCGATACGCCAACCGGTCATTGAATAACTCTTGGAGATACCGTTAACTGTAAAAGTTCGCTCATAAATATCCTTGCCGAGCGAAGCTATTGAAATATGCTTTGCGCCACCGTAAATAAGTTTTTCATATATCTCGTCGCTTACAATATAGAAGTTATTTTTCACCGCAAGTTTAG
>CAINDJ010000125.1 GCA_903847325.1 uncultured beta proteobacterium
CCATCCCAGGGCAAGACATCTGCAGTGTTGTTGCGTGCCCAGAACCACTCACGGTTCAGTTCATGAAACACGCCAACATAAGGCACCCCGGAAAACTGCGCTAAATGTGAGGGCCCGCAATCATTGGCAACAATCAGTTTTGCTTCAAGAACAACTGATGCAATTTCAGGTAAAGGCCGGGTCATCAGGAATTTAAAGTCTTCGCGCTGGAGTGTCTGTAGCCATGCGTATTCTTTTGCTTCGTCAGGCCCAAGCACAAAGCAAAAATTCGCCCCTGCAGGCAATGATGGCTTCAGTAAATCGGCCAGGTGAACAAACTCCTTGATGGGCCAGCGCTTATAGTCCCCAGCTCCGCCACCCGGCATCAGCACCACATCAGACGGCTCGGGGCGCGCGCCCAGGCATTGCGCCGCGATCGCAGTCACACAGGCGCGTGCGGCTACAGCGGGATCAAAGGGTTTAAAGGCCGCCAACACCAACATGTTGCCTAGCCCCATGTATTCAGAAAAATCTTTGCGGTGCGAATGCGTCCAGACAAAATCCGTCATGCGCTTATGCTTGAAACCCAAGCGATACCTGGGTCTTTTCAGTAGCGCTGCGGCGCCGTATTTTTCACTTGCAAAGTGCAACACAATTAATAAGTCTGCGCTGCGATTCATCGCATGATAAACAGCACCAAAACGATCCGCCTGCACAAACTCGTCGACCCACGGCAGTGACAGATAGTGTTTACCTACATCGTCTTGCGCAACAACGCGCAAATGACAATCAGGCCAGAACTGTTTAATTTGATAGAGCAGTGGATAGGAGACGATCTGGGTCCCTAAAAACTGCATGCTACGGATAAAAACGACGACTTCTTTCATAAAAACAGGCTCAACCGTCCCGACATAAGAACCACTACAAGAACCGCTCTAAGAACCGACAGCTTACAACAGAGCTACGGCTACGCGGTAGGTGATGAAAGACGCCAGATAAGCCAGTCCAAAAAGATAGGCGAGACTGATCAAAGGAATACGCCATCCACCGCTTTCGCGCTTGATCGTTGCGATGGTCGACAAGCATTGTGGGGCGAATACAAACCACGCGAGCAAAGACAGCGCGGTCGGCAGACTCCATTGCTGCGCAAGAACAGGTCCAAGCGTTTCGGCTGCAGCGGGCCCGACTGCGGACATGGCATAAACAGTACCCAGTGCACTGATCACAACCTCACGTGCAGCCATACCTGGAATTAAAGCAATCGAAATTTGCCAGTTAAATCCGATCGGTGCCAGCACAACGGCTAAAGCCTTGCCTATCATTCCGGCAAAACTATACTCAATCGCGACGCCAGTCGCCCCCTCCGGTGCGCCAGGAAAACTTGCCAAAAACCAGAGCGCAACTGTCAAAATCATGACAGTACCGCCAACACGGCGTAAAAACATTCGGGCGCGCTGCCATAAGCCCAAAGCGATGTTGCGAGACTGAGGCCAGCGATAAGTGGGCAACTCCATCATGAGCGGACGTACCTGACGACCTGCGGCAGTCAGACGCTTGAGCACCCAGGCCACCAGCATTGCACCCAGAATGCCTGCGAGATACAGGACAAACATCACGAATCCCTGCAACTCAAACCCAGGACCAATGGTGCGCTGAGGAATAAACGCCGCAATCAGCAAAGCATAAACAGGCAGTCTCGCTGAACACGTCATCAGCGGTGCAATCAGCATCGTCACCATACGATCCCGAGCGTTAGGGATCGTTCGGATCGCAATAATTCCAGGAATCGCGCAGGCAAAACTTGAAAGCAACGGGATGAAGGATCGCCCTGACAGTCCAACCGAGCCCATCAGCCGATCCAACAAATAGGCTGCACGCGGTAAATATCCGGACTCTTCGAGCACAAGAATAAAACCAAAGAGAATCAGGATTTGAGGCAGAAAGACAATCACTGCTCCAGCACCGGCAATCACGCCATCGACAAGCAGACTGCGTAGCCAGTTATCGGGCAGATATTCAACGATGAAACCCGAAACTTGCGTTGTTGCCTCTTTAATCCATTCCATGGGGGCGACCGCCCAGCTGAACATCGCCTGAAAAATGACGAACAGCAATACAACCAGAATCAAAGGGCCGAACACTGGGTGGAGTAATACCCGATCGATACGCTCACTTTTGAGGTCCGGCGTGACATGATCCAAATCAATGCTTTTCAGGATCTGCTGAACGCGATCGTGATCGAGTTCGATGAGAGGTTGTTCCGTATCAACAGCAGCCAGCGGATCAATATGATGCGTCCAGATCTCGGGACGATCCAGTAACTGGCGTAACGCATCATCACCCTCAGAGGCAATCGCGATGGTGGAGACAACGGCTACGCCAAGCTCACGCGACAATCCCGACTCATCAACGTGAATACCCCGCGCACGCGCCTCATCGGACATATTGAGCGCAACGACAAAAGGAATATTGAGTCGCTGGACCGCGAGAACGAGACGCAAACTACGCCGTAAATTTGTAGCGTCAACCACGCATACCACCAGATCAGGCCGTTTTTCGCCTACCGCACGGCCGGCCAGCACATCACAGGTCACCCGCTCATCGAGTGAACGGGGATAAAGGCTATACGTCCCGGGTAAATCGAGAATACGGAGTGTTTTACCTTTGGGTGTAGTGAGACGCCCTTCTTTGCGCTCAACGGTTACCCCCGCGTAATTAGCAACCTTTTGCCGGCTACCCGTCAGGCGATTAAAAAGCGCTGTTTTACCGCAATTTGGGTTACCAACCAAGGCAACCAGCGGACCCGTGGGGTGAAGATAAACACGCGACTCAGACACGATCAGACTCAGGAGAGATTTCAATACAGGCTGCTTCTGCCGCACGTAAGGCAAAAGTTGAGGAACCAATCCGTACAACCAATGGATCGGCCCCGGGCATCGTACGACGCAGTAACACGATCTGTTCGCCAGGCATAAACCCCAATTCGTTTAACTGTCGCTCGCAGTCAGGCATATCGGCTGAATGGTGAACGGCAGCGATGCGATAAGACTGACCAATACGGGCGAGTTGAAGCAGAGCCATTATTCGTAAAAGACCATTTTTCTAAACGATAACGATTCCTATTCTAGCCTAGTATTATTTTTTACTCTGCGCTTGCCGGGCAATACGGGCAGACTCTGAGGCAAGGTTTGACATTCTCACTGCCTCGGCAGCTGCCTCGGCGGCTCTTTTAGTTGCTGCGGCAGCCTCGGCCGAAGCTTTCAATAAGGACTCCTCCGCCTGATGGGCAACAGCGGCAGCAGCGGCTGATGCTGAGGCCGAAGCTGCGGCTGCAGCCTCGATCGCAGCTTCAGCCGCCATGCCAGCCGCCTCAGCAGCCGCCTCAGCCGCCTCGATAATCACCACATCTGCGGCAGCAGAGGCCGCGCGCGCGCAAGACTTCGCGGCAAAGGCGGCTTTTTCAGCTGCAACAGCCGCGCGTTTAGCCGCCTCTAAAGAAGTGTGCGTTAAATGTTTAAGAGAGCCCAGCGCCTCTGAATAACGCTTATTCACGACGACATATCCCTGCCGTAAATTAATGACCTCTGTTTCGAGCGCAATCAATTTTGCATAAATTTTTTCGATATCGTCTTTCAAGGCGCACTCCATAACCGTCAACAGTATTGTCTATAGCAATATCTTAAGCTTGCGCCTAATAACGATTTATAACAACAACAGCTAAGTCATACACCCATTATTTGATATAGATCTTTCATTTTTTAATATGCATTTAGGAGTAAGCTGATTAATAAATAACAAACTAGCAGCACATAGCCAAACCGGAGCGCTAAAGCGGCAAGTTGAAGCAGTGACGTAGTCGCACTAAATTGGTGCGATGGCGTTTGATAAGACAGAAGACATGTTGAAAACAGATAAACCTTTTGAAAATGAATTTCAAATGCAACGCTGGGCCTTATTGGCTCACGCTGAGGCTATTACTGCTTTGGCGCGCGCAGAATCTGAACACGAGTTAATTACGGACGTTTGCAAAGCAATTGCGTCTCAGGATCCTTATGTACTGGCTTGGGTGGGGACTGCAGAAAACGATCCTCAGAAATCCGTTAAGTTTTTGGGTAGTTACGGTTCAGAAATAAAATACCTGAAAGACATCTTTGTCAGCTGGGACGAAAATACACCGAGTGGCAAGGGCCCTGGCGGCACCTGCATACGCACCAATCAATCAGTTGTGGTCAACGATATAGAAAGTGACGATAACTACGCACCCTGGCGTGAACGGGCGAGAGTATCGGGCATCCGCTCGTTAATTGGTGTACCGATTATCAATGGCGACCACACGCCAATTGCCACCTTACTGGTTTATTCGCGACTGCCACATAGCTTTGGAAAAGCCGAAAAATTATTATTTGAAAGTTTTGCGAAAGAAATTGGTTTTGGTCTGACTGCGTTAAAAAAACAGAAATTTCTACAAGAAGTCATTGAAAAAAAAGACCGGGCCGAAGAATCACTCAGTAATGCGCTGCGCGCCACAATCGAAGCGATGTCCAAAACCATGGAATGGCGCGACCCATACACGGCCGGACATCAAAAACGGGTCGCCATGATCGCTGCGGCTATCGCAGGTGAACTAGGTTGGTCGGAAGATGAAAAACAATCCGTTTATCTAGCCGGACTCGTACACGATATTGGCAAGATTGCAGTGCCTTCGGAAATCCTGACAAAGCCCTCAACACTCAGCACACTTGAAATGCAACTCGTGCGTGGTCATGTCGA
>CAINDJ010000126.1 GCA_903847325.1 uncultured beta proteobacterium
CACCCAGACCTGGCCCGGTCGGTGCGTGCACCATGCCATCCGCATCGATTTCGATATCCTGAATCAAGCCATATTTTTGTGATTCCGAAGGCAGCAGCACTTCAAAAAATTCCGTATTCTGCAGCGCCATGATGACATGGAGATTCGCGAAATTATTCAGCGAATTTCCACCATGGTGGACCTCGTAATTCAGATGAAAAGCTTCAGCCAGGTGGGCGGTTTTCATGAGTGTGGTGATGCCACCCTTGATGGCTACATCGCCGCGCAGAAAGTCGGTCGCACGCTCCTTAATCCATGGCGTGTAGGAGTCTAGTCCGCCCGCTGGGGCTTCGGTCGCCATGATGGGGATGGTCAGGTGCTTTTTTAATTCAACATAGTTGTATATATCGGCGTCGGCAAGCGGGTCTTCGTACCAGTAGTAACCCAGCTCTTGTATTGCCTGGCCAACACGTAGCGCCGCCGGATAATCGTAACTCCACACAGAATCCAGCATCAGCAGGTAATCATCGCCCACGGCTTTGCGTACGGCTTCGCAGACCTTGATGTCTTGTCGCCAGACTTGTGGCGGATGGATCTTGTAGGCGACGAGATTCAGTGCTTTGTAGTGTTGTGCTTCATCCGCATAAGCGCTTGGACTCGCGAGTACGGCCGAGCTGATATAGGCAGGGACTTTATCCCGATAGGAACCCAGTAGCTGATGAATCGGGAGCCCGGCAATCTTGCCCGCGATGTCCCAGAGTGCAACATCGACTGCGCCGATCGCGCGCACAGTTGTGGTTCTTGAGCGTTTCCACATTGCTTTATACAGGCGCTCTCGGTCTAGTGGATTTTGACCCATGAGGATTGGCTTGAGATATTTGATCAGGCCTGGACCATCCATATCGGCAGGGTAAAAAGCAGAACCTAGAAAGGCGTGGCCTGTCATACCTTGATCGGTCGCAATGCTCAGCAAGCCTAAGGTACTGCCTCCTGAAAATTTACCGGTATGCGCGCCGTAGGTAGTTGCTGGGATGTCATCCCAGCTAAATAAGGTGAGTGTGACGTCTGTGATTTTCATGGCGTTATGTTGTCAGGAGTTTATTCAATTTTGATATCAGCGTCTTTGACGACTTTGCCCCACTTGGCGATTTCACTTTTAATGATGTTAGCGAAACCCTCGGGTGTGCTGGCGACGACTTCAACACCCTGATCGTTAAAGCGTTTGGTGACTTCATCGCTTTTGTAAATCGCGGCGAGCTGTTGGTTGACCTGATCGACGATTGCTTTGGGTGTACCTGCAGGCATCTGCAGACCAAACCATACGTTGACCTCGTATCCCGGGACACCCGCCTCGGCAACGGTTGGTACATCCGGGAATAGTGGTGAGCGCTTTAGTCCTGTCACTGCGATGGGTGTGACGCTCCCCGCCTTAAGTTGGGCCATGATGTTGGGGATATTGTCGAACATGATGTCGGTATCTCCGCCCATCAGCGCAGCGACGGCAGGCGCACTGCCTTTATAAGGGATGTGGATGAGTTTTGTACCCGTCATTCCCATGAATAATTCCATCGACAAGTGGTTCGATGAACCCGAACCGGTTGATCCATAGTTGAGTTTGCCGGGATTGTTTTTAGCGTATTCGATCAGCTCTTTGACGGTGCGGATCGGGAGGTTGTTACGCACGGCCAAAACGTTTTGCGCACTGCCTGCCCAGATTAATGGTTGAAAATCTTTGACAGAGTCGTAGGGGAGTTTGTCGCCATAGAGTGCTGGCAATACCGAAAACGGTAGCGGTGAGACAAGCA
>CAINDJ010000127.1 GCA_903847325.1 uncultured beta proteobacterium
ACTTTTTACGACTTCATCGAAAAACGTGCGCGTGAGCATCCTGATCGTGTGGTATTCATCGATGAAACACGCAGTCTGACGTATGGTGCGCTAAAAGATGAAGTCGATCGCTGTGCCGCATTTTTAAAAAGTATTGGAATTGGTGCGGGTGATGTGGTCACGATGCAGTTTCCGAATCGTGTCGAATTCCCAATCGTATTCTTTTCTCTTGAGCTGATTGGTGCGATCGCCAACAAAATCAGCCCAGACTTTCGACGCCGTGAAGTCGAATACATCTTGCGGTTTTCTAACAGTAAAGCATTTGTGTGCGCCTCAAACTTTAAAGGGTTTGATTACGCAGCTATGATTGACGATCTGCGCCCGGAGCTACCAAATTTAAAAACGGTCGTCGTTTCGGGTGAAACAAGCGTTCAGAACGTGCACTCACTGGAACAAGGTCTAGCACGCTCAGTACCGCTGCCTGCTTCGGATCGCATCCATATGAGTCCCGATGCCGTCATGCGTATGGCCTTCACCTCAGGCACGACCGGTGATCCAAAAGGGGTCATGCATTGTTTCAACACAACCCTTTACGCTGCAGAAGTCATCAACAGCGAAATGCATGTCACGCCAGATGAAGTGCTGCTCATCTGGTTGCCGGTCGGACTGAACTGGGGCTACCTCAGTTTGCTGCAAACAGTGATGGTTGGCGCACGCGCGGTCTTAATGGAAAAATTCCAAGCAACCCGTGCACTCGAGCTCATTGAAAAACATCGGGCAACCTTTATTCCGACCGCACCGGCCTCGCTACTGGCCATTCTCAACGTCCCAGACTTTCAAAAATTCGACTGCGCTTCGTTGCGTGTTGTCATCACGGGTGGTGCATCGGCAGCCATTGAGACGATCCGCGCCTACCAACAAAATATGAAAGGCCACCTGCTTGAGCTCTACGGCATGCTGGAAACAGGTTTCCATACCTTTACGCGTTTTGAGGACGACCCGGAAAAAGTCAACGGTACGATCGGTCGAGTAGTCGGACAGATGGAGTTACGTATTATTGATGAAGACGGCAAAGATGTTCCTTATGGTGCGGAAGGCGAAATCGCTGCCTATGGTCCCTCTGTGCATCTGGGATACTTCAATAACCCTAGTGCGAATAAGGAATTATTTACCGACGATGACTGGTTCAGGACCGGCGATCTCGGTAAATTCGTCGATGAGGCGGGCAACGTCATGATCGTCGGACGCCGTAAAGAGATGATCAATCGCGGTGGAAAGAAATATTTCCCAAGAGAAATTGAAGAGTTCCTTTACGCGCACCCTGCGATTCTCCACGCAGCAATTGTCGGCGTGAATGATGTCCGGTTAGGCGAAAAAAATTGTCTTTGCGTTGTACTCAAACCCGGTGCAAAATTGACGCTTGACGAAGTTATAAAGATGCTCAAAGGTCAGGTTGCAGATTACAAGCTACCTGAGATGATTGAGTTGTATGATGAATTACCCTTTACCCCGACAGGTAAAATCCGTCGTCACGTCTTGACCGCAGATGTCATCAGCCGTATCAACGCACGCTAATCCGGCCTGCAAGCCCCATAAGGAACACAGATGAAGATCACTCACCGCTTTAAACTCAGCTTTGCTGCAGTCGCCATGACATCGCTGGCGGTACTCAGCATCAATAACGCTCAGGCGCAAACCGCAGCACCTGCCGCAGCCCCCGCTGCCAAACCAAAAGTTGAAATGCAATGGTTGGGGCAAGCTGGCTTTCGCATCATGACGCTTGGCGGCAAACTGATTGTGATTGACCCGTGGATTAAAAGCGGTCCAAAGGCCCCTGCAAATTACAAAGCGGACCTGGCTTCAGTCGGCAAGATTGATCTGCTGCTTGTCACGCATGCGCACGTTGATCACCTGGGTGATGCCCCCGAACTCGCCAAGATCAACAACACCAAACTCTACGGCCCTGCAGACATGGTGACACCGCTGATCCTGCTGGGTGCATTGCCCGCCGAGCTCGGACATCGTTTTAACAAGACCGGGGCAGTCAAACCCCTGCCAGGTATTAAAGTGACCGCTGTTCAGGCTGAGCACTCTTCCCTGCTGGTATTACCAAACCCGACTACAAACAAACCCGAGCCGCATCCAGCTGGCGAAGCGATGGGCTACATCATCGAACTCGAAAACGGATTCAAGATCTGGCACATGGGTGATACCGGCCTCTTTGGTGATATGAAATTTATCGCTGACCATTACAAACCAGATTTAGTGATGATCCCGATCGGTGGCAATTTCACCATGGCACCTGAGGACGCAGCCTATGCTCTCAAGACATGGATCAAACCTAAAGCTGTCATTCCGATGCACTACAACTCAAACCCACTGACTCCCGGCACACTCGCTGAATTCAATGCGGCAATGAAAGGTAGTCCAATCAAGATCGTTCCGATGACAGAAGGTCAGACCGTTTCGTTCTGATTATTGTTTATTGGAAATATGTATCCATAAATCCGGACAGTGCAAACTGCTCCGGATTTTTTAAAACTAAAAATAGAGAGAGACAAATGAACAAAGTTATGATGGTGACAGGTGCGGGCCGCGGTATCGGCGCACAGATTGCGCTCCTCGCAGGTAAATCTGGCTACGACGTAGGTGTAAATTATCAGCACAGCAAAGAGGCTGCGCTTGAGATCGTTAAACAGATCCAGGCCTGCGGGAGCCGCGCCGTCGCCATCCAAGGCAATGCTGGCAATACAGACGATGTCACCCGCATGTTTAAAGAGCTTGATGAAAAGCTCGGTTCTCTTGATGTGCTTGTTAACAACGCGGGCATCCTCGCAAGCTATCGCGTTGATGAACTGGATGTGGAAAATCTGATTAAGACTTTTGAGGCCAATGTGTTCAGCGCGTTTTATTGCTCGCGTGAGGCCGTACGACGCATGTCGACTGCGCATGGTGGACGGGGTGGGATCATCATCAATATGTCTTCCGTTGCAGCGCGTATGGCGGCTGTAGCGGGCGGTACGGTCTACTGTGCGTCTAAGGGAGCGATGGATGCATTCAATCATTCACTCGCCAAAGAAGTCGCGCTCGAAGGCATCCGCGTCAATGCGGTGCGTCCAGGTCTGATCGATACCGAAATCCATGCACCACGCGGTGGTCTGGAAAAAATGCATGAGCTTGCCAAGACTGGCGTGCCGATGGGACGTACGGGCTCACCCGAAGAGGTTGCAAAGGCCGTGCTGTGGTTAGCGTCTGACGACTCGTCCTACACGCATGGATCGGTACTGGATGTCGCAGGCGGGCGCTAATAATACTTGTCATAATAATTCCAGCATTCATACGCTATGATTCGCGCTCTAAAACAGTGCGAGATTTCAACATACCCGTTGAGTCATTGAGTAAGGAAACATGTCATGAGCATGAAAAAACGCTGGAAAAATTACTGTGATGGTGACGTCAAACACGCGACAGAGGACGATTGGAACAATTTCGTCATGACAGTCTATGCAGTCTGGCGTGGTAAAAAAATGCAGGATGACTCAAATAAGCCTGCAAGTCCCACTTCCGAAATTTTGAAATATGCCGAGAAACATTACGGCTATAAAGCTTTTGTTGCGACCGCTGAAGAATACAAAGAGTTGGCTGACCTGGAGTCCAAGCGCGCAGAAGCCTGATTAATGAACGCATGCGGCGTGGCAACAAATAAACGTTAAACCATAGTAATCAGTGTTTAATTTGAGCCGACGTCCTCTTCCACAAGCTCTGTGGGAGAGTGTTTGGTTCGGTATGGCCAATACACGACTTTAAGTTCTCCCGATTTAGTTTCAACAATCGCTGACAAACTCTCCACCCAGTCGCCATCGTTGCAGTACAGAATCCCATCAATATCGCGAATCTCTGGCTTATGGATATGACCGCACAGGACACCGTCGTAACCACGGCGTTTGGCTTCGTGCGTCAGGTTTTCTTCGAACGCCGTAATAAATGAAACTGCATTTTTGACTTTATTTTTTAAATACTGCGATAAAGACCAATACGACAACCCAAACTTGTGACGCACGTGATTAAACCAGTTATTAAGATTTAAAATCACCGTATACATGCTGTCACCCAAGTAGGCTAACCACTTGGCATGCTGAATGATGCCGTCAAACAAATCACCGTGCGTAATCCAGAGCACCCGACCATCCATCAATTCGTGGGTCGCATCGTCGACAATTTTTATGTCACCAAAAGCCATTCCAAGAAATTGTCGAATCACCTCGTCGTGATTGCCTGCTATATAGGTGACCTGTGTTCCCTTACGTGCTTTGCGTAATATTTTTTGCACAACATCATTGTGGCTTTGCTTCCAATACCAACTTTTCTTCAGTTGCCAACCATCAATAATATCCCCCACTAAGTACAGGTGGTCGGACTCATTCCACTTTAAGAAATCCAGCAAATAATCAGCTTTGCAGCCGGTTGTTCCCAAATGAATATCTGAAATCCATATCGCCCGATGGCGAATGGGGCGTTGGTCTGGATCATGCGGCTCGGGTGGTTTCATGAGCAGTAATACTGAACTTCATATTTGACATGAATATTGCACCAACATGACGTTTTAGTGACGCAATGGAAATTCAGCCTGAAAACATGCAATGTTCTAGTAATACAAAGTCCGCACCGCGCTCGGGTTCAGCAAATATTGCGAGGGATTCGAATTGACACGCTGGTAATGCATCAAATTTTTCGGATGCAAAATTAAGGAGTGACTGAATCTGTAACTCTGAACAGTCGCGCAATGGCCCGGTGAGAGACACATGGAACCGAAAATAATCCAGCACATACGGATAGCCCCACTTTAAAAGCATCGAGTCTTTAGCCAGACTCAAGCCTGCAGTGCGTCGACGCAACAACTCGTCAGGCGGTAAGGGGGCCGCCAGGTTATGCAACTGTGTGACACACGCCCGCTCGACTCTGGATATTTCTGTTGTATCACCTGTCGGCGTGAGTGCTAAAAAATCATCCAGACGCGTCACTTGCAGCCTTGGCATTTGAAATGATTTGAATTGTGAACAAACCAATTCCAATTCATTTTTCAATTGGTTAAAGTCGGTATCCCCACGCAAGACAAAGGGTGCTTTCATCGTTGCATGCCATCCATAGCGCCTGGGATGTGCAGTTAATTGCATAAATTTTTCAGGCGCAATCATCGGTGGATAACTCTGATTAACCGCTCGTCCACGAAACGCGCTGCGACCTAGCCATTCGCTACCAGCGTTACACCAATCGCTATCAGGTCTTGGGGCGTAATAGATTGCGTAGCGATAAGGTTTTTTGTTCATGAGGCTCATAGGGTATCAAAGTAAAAGTAGCTCACCGTCATAAAAATGAAATCTCTCTGTCATCTGAGTGTTATGTGACTGTCACTAAACATACACACTGCCTATCTAAGATAAAGAGCTTCGTTGTAATCGCAATGAATAAATTTTCTTGAACGATATCAGGCTCATGTTGCAATCTGCTGACAGCTTTACACAAAACCCAGTTATTACACGATCACAATGGATGGCCCTCCTCGCACGGGCGCCCCTCGATTTACTCGAAAATGCGCTTGGAGAGCAAGCAAATCAGCAACCCCAGTGGCTTAGAAAGCCTGAAACCGGCCTGATGATGATTGAAGCCAGAGCGGGTGGCACGGGCGTGCGATTCAATCTTGGCGAAGTCAGCATCACCCGATGCGCCCTGAGATTGGCCAACACGCAAGTGAATGCCCCGGTTGGCATCGCTTATGTACTGGGTCGCTCACACAAACAGGCGCGTTTAGCCGCCATGATTGATGCCCTATTTTTGACCACACCAGATCAAGCCCTTCAAGAAAAAATACTAGCGCCCATCAAACAACACTTACATACGCAACGTGTCAGGCGCGAAGAAAAAACCGAAACAAGCAAAGTCGAATTTTTTACTGTCGCAAGAGAGTCTGGTGCGAACGATGAAGCAGAGGAATAATCATGCTCGCAATTGATTTATCTAAAGTAGTGGCCGGATTTAATGATCCCGTCCATGACAGTCAGCGCGTATTCAGAGACGCACTTCAGGCACTTTCTCACCCCGGTAATGTTGTGGACCTGATACCAAATGCGGCAATCCCCGATAAGGCGCAACCAAGCGCTGCAGCCTTATTACTGGCATTACTTGATGCGGACAGCAGACTATGGCTTTCCCCGACTATTGCTGCAAGTGATGCGGCGCACTGGATTGTCTTTCATACCAATTGCACGCTTGTTAAGCATCCATCTTTAGCTGACTTTGCATGGATTCACAGTCTTGGTGAAATGCCAGAGTTGACTGGTTTTAACCAGGGTACCGATGAATACCCAGAGCTATCAACGACTTGCCTGGTCAATGTTGCTGGTTTTGTAAATGAATCAAATTCAGGTCAGACAATCACATTGCAAGGTCCGGGGATTTTAGGAACAAGTCAATTGTGCTTGAACAAAATTTCTGACGCTCACATTGAAAATCTACTTATTCAGTGGCGTACTAACAATCAGCAATTCCCTAAAGGCGTAGATGTTTTCCTCTGCGGATCAAATCAGATCGCAGGATTACCGCGCACGACAAAATTGTCGCTGACTGAATCAACTACTTCCAATAAAGGCTGAGCATGTATGTTGCCGTCAAGGGTGGCGAACAAGCCATCCTGAATAGTTACAAACTTCTTGAAATACAACGTCGAGGCGATGAGGCGGTCCCGGAACTCAGCATTGCACAAATCATGCAGCAGATGAAACTTGCTGTCGATCGCGTCATGACGGAAGGTTCTGTTTATGACAGGGAGCTCGCCGCTCTGGCAATCAAACAGGCAAGTGGAGATCTGGTCGAAGCGATATTCTTGCTGAGGGCCTATCGCGCGACATTACCCAGACTAGGCTCCACCAAACCTCTTGATACAGGCAGGATGCAGCTTGACCGACGCGTCTCTGCAACATTCAAAGACTTACCAGGTGGGCAGATATTAGGGCCTACCTACGATTACACCCAAAGACTACTAAATTTTTCTCTCCTGGCATCGCAAGATCATTGCGAAGCCGAGCAAAAACAATCACGGACTCCTGCAAGCACGGTAAACGCTACGCTTGATCCAAATGAAAAAAAGACTGCGACAAAAGTGATCGAATTACTCAATCAGGAAAATCTGATTGAAAAGCACCCGATTCCTTCTGGCGATCCTGCACCGAATGATCTGACACGTAAACCCGTTAAATTCCCTGCGGATCGCCCGACCCGATTACAAAATCTTGCGCGGGGTGATGAAGGATTCTTGTTGTCGATGGCGTACTCAACTCAGAGAGGCTACGCGCACAGCCATCCCTTCGTTGGTGAAATCCGCTTAGGTACCGTGGCCGTTGAACTCGAACCCGAAGAACTTGGCTTTGTCATCTCTATTGGTGACATTGAGATCACTGAATGCGAAATGGTCAATCAATTCGCAGGCAGTAAAACCGAGCCTCCTAAATTTACACGCGGCTATGGTCTGGCCTTTGGTCACTGTGAAAGAAAAGCAATGGCGATGAGCCTGGTTGATCGCTCCCTCAGAGCAGCCGAGCTCGGTGAAGAAGTCCAGTCTCCCGCTCAAATGCCTGAGTTTGTACTCTCGCATAGCGATAGCCTCGAAGCGTCCGGCTTTGTGCAACATCTTAAATTGCCACACTACGTAGACTTTCAAGCTGAATTAGATTTAGTCAGAAAAATGCGCGCTCATTCAGCACAAGATACGCAAGAGGTTGATCACAATGTCTAATTCTTTGTTAGATCAATCTCAACAAATATCAGGTGAAGACCAGTTTGTAGGCGACAACTTTAATTTCGCCTATCTCGACGAACGCACCAAGCGGATGATCAGACGTGCGATCCTGAAGGCTGTTGCCATCCCGGGCTATCAAGTCCCCTTTGGTTCACGTGAAATGCCCTTGCCTTATGGCTGGGGTACCGGCGGCATACAAGTCACGGCATCGATTATCGGCCAATCCGACGTATTAAAAGTCATTGACCAAGGCTCGGACGATACCGTGAATGCAGTCAATATTCGTCGATTCTTTCAGCGCACAACAAAAGTAAACATCACGACTCGCACGCCTGAGGCGACGTTGATTCAAACACGCCATCGCATCCCGGAGCATCCGCTTAACGAGAATCAAATTCTGGTTTATCAAGTCCCGGTACCTGAACCGATGCAATGGCTGGAACCTCGCGAAAGTGAAACACGCACGCTGCACGGACTGGCTGAGTATGGACTGATGCACGTTGAACTGTATGAGGACATCTCACGCTTTGGACATATCGCGACAACCTATGACTATCCCGTGCTCGTCAATGATCGCTACATCATGTCGCCCTCTCCTATTCCAAAGTTTGACAATCCAAAAATGCACATGAGCCCAGCGCTGCAGTTGTTTGGTGCGGGCAGGGAAAAACGTATTTATGCCGTGCCGCCCTATACGAAAGTAGAAAGTCTGGGTTTTGAAGACCACCCTTTTGAAATACAAAAATGGGATGCTGCGTGCGAACTCTGTCAGGCGACCGATAGCTTTCTGGATGAGGTCATTACCGACGATCAGGGCACACGTATCCACGTTTGCTCTGATTCGGACTATTGCCAGACCAGACAAGAGGCAATGCAAAATAATCAAGGTACGGCTAAACAATGAACAGGCAGCTTAATCATCCTCTGCTCCAAGTCAGAGGGATATCGAAACGTTATGGAGATCGTGTTGCTCTTAAACACGCAAGCTTCGATTTATGGCCTGGAGAAGTACTCGCGATTGTGGGTGAATCCGGCTCTGGCAAAACCACTCTGCTCAATGCCATTGCTGCCAGACACATGCCAGATCACGGTGAAGTCAAATTCACAGGCAGAGAGGGTCAGACCTTTGACGTGTATGCAATGAGCATTGCGCAGCAAAGGCTGCTGGCAAGGACAGACTGGGGGTTTGTGCATCAGCATGCTTCAGATGGTTTGCGCATGGATGTGTCTGCCGGTGCGAATGTCGGTGAACGTTTGATGGCTTTGGGCGAACGACATTACGGCAAACTCAGAGCCATTGCCGAGCAGTGGCTTGAACGCGTTGAGATTGATCCTAAACGGATTGATGATACGCCCAAGGGGTTTTCAGGCGGTATGCGCCAAAGACTCCAGATTGCCCGCAATCTGGTCACTGAGCCAAGACTGATATTCATGGACGAGCCTACCTCTGGTCTGGATGTGTCCGTGCAGGCGAAATTACTCGATTTGCTGAGAAAACTCACACAAACGATGCACTTGTCAGCGCTCATTGTCACGCATGACCTGGCAGTGGCACGACTGATTTCACACCGAATGATCGTGATGCAAAACGGCAATATTGTCGAAGAGGGCCTGACAGATCAAGTCCTGGATGACCCGCAACATCCCTACACGCAGTTGCTGGTTTCATCGGTACTTCAAGCATGACACAACACCTATTACAACTTAGCCATGTCGCTAAATCATTTACCCTTCACAACCAAAATGGCGTCACCCTTAACGTACTCGACGATGTAAATCTGTGTGTCGACGCCGGTGAGTGTGTCGTGCTCGATGGCCCATCAGGCATGGGCAAAAGTACTTTACTCAAATTGATATATGCAAACTATCGGGCAACACGCGGCAATATCTTGCTGAATGCTCATAACCAATCACCGATTGATCTCACACAGGCTACTGCAAGAGAACTGATTCAGATCAGAAAATCCACGATTGGTTATGTGAGTCAGTTTTTAAGAGTCATCCCACGCGTCAGCGCACTGGATGTTGTGGCAGAGCCGTTGATGGAGGCAGCAAATAACGATCCCGAGATCATCAGTTACGCCCGTGCGCAGGCGGCTCTTTGGCTCACACGCCTGCGCATACCGGAAAGATTGTGGGGCTTACCTCCTGCGACCTTCTCCGGAGGCGAACAACAGCGTATCAATATCGCACGCAGCATGATCAAACCCCGCGCACTACTTTTGCTTGACGAACCCACCGCTTCGCTGGATCCAGTCAACACACAAACCGTGATTGAGATGATCCAGGAGTCTGTCGCGCAAGGCACGGCAGCAATAGGGATTTTTCATGACCAGCAAGTAGGCAATAGCGTTGCGACACGCCACATCAATCTCAGCTCTTTCAGGAAAGCATCATGAGTGATCAAGTTATTTTCAAAAATGCACGCATCATCCTGGAAGATGAAGTCATCCTTGGTTCAGTCTCGGTCTCTAATGGGATCATCGACTCAATTGATCCGGGGATGACGTCGAGCAAGGCAGGTATAGATTTTGAAGGCGATTACCTCATGCCCGGCATGGTTGAGATGCATACGGATAATTTTGAACGCCATCTCATGCCTCGTCCCAAAGTGAGCTGGGCTGAAATCCCTGCCCTGCTCGCGCACGACGCGGAAATTGCATCCTCAGGAATTACAACAGTATTTGACGCGCTTGGCGTTGGTGACGCAGATACAGACCATGTCAGAGGTAAGGGTTGGGAGGAAGTGCTCAGCGCTCTGTCCAGATGCGATGAGCAAGACCTGCTGCGCGCGGACCATCATATTCATGTGCGTTGTGAGTTACCGGCGCCCAATACCGTTGAGCTCTTCAAACCTTTCATCGGCCACCCTAAACTCTCCCTGATCTCTTTGATGGACCACACCCCTGGGCAGAGACAATGGGAGGATATAGAAAAAGCACGTACCTTTTACACAGGCAAAAAAGGCTGGAGCCTGGCTAAATTTGAACATCAGGTCGAGCATGCTTTCAAACTACAAGAAATGTACTGTGTACCGCATCGCAAATATTTTGTTGAATATTGTCAGGCTAATCATATTCATCTGGCCAGTCACGATGACACGACGGCGGATCATGTCAAACAAGCGCATGCCGAAGGCGCAAGCATGTCAGAGTTCCCCACCACCATGCATGCAGCCCAAACAGCACATGATCTGGGCTTACTGAACGTCATGGGCGGACCTAACGTAGTCCGTGGCGGCTCACACTCAGGCAATGTTGCAGCCTCAGAGTTGGCGCGTCACGATTTACTCGACATTATTTCATCGGATTATGTACCAGGCAGTCTGATCAGCGCGGTCTCTCGACTGGTAAATGATGAAATCCTTTCCTTACCCAAAGCAATCTCTACTGTGACGTACAACCCTGCTCGCGCGACTGGACTGTCCGACCGCGGGTTGATCAAACAAGGGTTGCGTGCGGATCTGGTGCGTATGCGAATGATTGCCTTGCACACGACGGGTCCGCAAGCCATCGTTAAAACAGTATGGAAAAAGGGTCGGCAGGTTGTTTAAAGGGATAACACCTCAATGGGATAGCCTTGTGAAACAAAACTGTCTTGTAACTGTAAACACCTAGTCATATCCATTGGCCATACTTCAGGCTCGGTCAATTTGTGAGGTTCGCCATGGGCACTGCGCTCTCCATCGAACAACTTAATAAACGCTTTATTCCTGGTAGAGCGGCACTCAACTCAATCAATATATCTGTCGACCATGGAGAAATGATTGCGTTGATTGGTGCATCCGGATCAGGAAAATCCACGCTGCTCAGACATATCGCAGGTCTGATTACTGCAGACGTTGGCTCTGCATCGCGCATCGAGATAAACGGCGAATGCGCTCAGGCCCACGGCAGAGTATCAAAGAATATCCGCCATATCCGAAAACGTGTTGGATTTATTTTTCAACAATTCAATCTTGTTGACCGTCTGCCTGTTCATACCAACGTTTTGGTCGGCCTGCTGCATAGACTCCCCCTCTGGAGAGGTCTGCTTGGGTTGTTTAATATCCAAGAAAAATCACAAGCATACGAAGCACTCAAACGTGTCGGAATTGCGGAATGCCATGCTCAGCGGGCATCCACGCTCTCAGGTGGCCAACAACAACGCGCCGCCATTGCACGAACATTAGTCCAGGGTGCAGACCTGATTCTGGCTGATGAGCCCATTGCGTCTCTTGACCCAGAATCCTCACGTAACGTCATGGATATCCTGTCGAAAATCAATCGTGAGGATGGCAGCACAGTCATCGTATCTCTGCATCAAGTTGAGATGGCGATTAAATATTGTCCGCGTGTGATTGCTTTACATAAAGGCAGTGTCGTGTACGACGGCCTGTCGGCAAATCTGACTCCCGCATTGCTGCGTGAACTCTATGGTGTGCAGGTTGATGAGTTACTGAATAACAGCATACAGGATTCAACATTACACACCAATCAATCAGACGAAAACCTGTCTTTTAATCAAGAAACACTCCGCCTCGTACACGTAGCCTGATTTATAAACTTTTAAACAAGAAACCTCATGATCAAAAAAATATTATCCTCCGCAACCATTGGTTTAGCCATGATGGCTCATGTGCAGATAGCATCTGCCGAAGACATCAATTTCGGCATCATCTCGACAGAATCGACGCAAAACCTGAAAGCCGAATGGCAACCTGTTCTGGATGCGATGCAAAAGCAAACAGGCTTATCTGTTAAAGCATTTTTTGCCTCCGACTATGCTGGCATCATTGAAGGCATGCGATTCAATAAAGTGCAGGTAGCATGGTTAGGTAATAAATCCGCGATGGAAGCCGTCGATCGTTCCAATGGTGAGGTGTTTGTCCAAAAGGTCAACGCTGATGGTTCGCTTGGTTACACCTCGCACCTGATCGTCAATAAAGCAAGCAATATCAATACTGTTGACGATATGTTCAAACTTGGCAAGTCATTGAGCTTTGGTAACGGTGATCCTAACTCAACGTCCGGTTATCTGGTACCAGGCTTTTATGTTTTTGCTCAAAACAAAATCGATCCAAAAACATTCTTTAAAGTGACACGTGGCGCAAACCATGAAACGAACGCTTTGGCCGTTGCAAACAAGCAAGTCGATGTAGCAACGAACAACAGCGAAAATCTCGACATCATGAAGAAAAAAGCTCCAGAAAAATTTGAGGAAATAAAAATCATCTGGTCATCGCCTTTGATTCCTCTTGATCCACTGGTCATGCGCAAAGATCTGCCTGAGGCAACCAAAAAGAAGATCAAAGACTTCTTTATCAACTACGGCACTAAAGATCCTGCAGAGCAAGCTGTATTGGTCAAAATGGGAAATCTGAAAGGATTTAAAGAGTCCACCGATGCACAGTTGATCCCGATTCGCCAGCTCGACTTGTTTAGTCAGCGCATCAAAATTGAGTCAGATACCGTATTGAGCGACAGCGACAAAAAAGTGAAACTCGCTGAAATCGACTCTAAACTTGAAGCATTGAAGAAGTAATCACCATGTCCACTGCCAACACACTCACCCATTACTCCCCAACTTTAAAACGTAACTGGGGTTGGCAGCTGACCTGGATTGTCGTTGTATTACTTTTGGCCGCATCCTGGCAGGGTGCCGAGATGCGGCCGATGGAATTATTTCGCGACGCAGGCAATATGGCTACCTACGCACGCGACTTTTTTCCTCCTAATTTCAGTGACTGGCGCGTCTATCTTGATGAAATGCTGGTCACGGTTCAGATTGCACTCTGGGGTACAGCCCTGGCAGTTGTCACCGCAATCCCTTTTTCCCTGCTTGCCTCTTCAAATATCGCGCCGATCTGGATCACGCAACCCATGCGCAGACTCATGGATGGCTGTCGCGCGATCAATGAAATGGTCTTTGCGATGCTGTTTGTTGTGGCAGTCGGTCTAGGTCCTTTCGCAGGTGTCTTAGCGCTTTGGGTCCACACAACAGGCATTCTTGCCAAACTTTTTTCCGAAGCTGTCGAAGCCATACACCCTGAACCTGTCGAAGGCATCAGATCTACAGGTGCTTCGGCTCTTCACGAAATTGTGTATGGAGTGATCCCTCAGGTCATTCCGCTTTGGGTCTCATTTGCACTCTATCGCTTTGAATCAAACGTTCGCTCGGCAACTGTTGTAGGCATGGTCGGAGCGGGCGGGATTGGCGTCGTATTGTGGGACATCATGCGCAGTTTTCAGTATGCACAAACGTCAGCGGTCATCGTCATCATCATATTAACTGTCACTGTGATTGATTTAATTTCATCACGCATCAGAAAAGCACTTATTTAAGAGAATTCCTCACCATGGCACTCACACTGAACGACATATCATCCTTAATCAACACGCAAGGAAGTAAGCAATACGGTGGGGAAGCCGTTTCCCAACTTGAACACGCGCTGCAATGCGCTTATCTGGCAGAATGCGCGCAAGAAACAGAGGAAACGATTGTCGCTGCTTTTTTGCATGATATCGGCCATTTATTGAGTGCGGGTAAAGTCGACACACCAGTCATCGATGATCATACCGACGATTTGCATCAGTACATCGCGTTACCATTCATACGCACTTTATTTTCAGATGCGGTGCTTGAGCCGATCAAACTGCACGTTGATGCCAAGCGTTATCTCTGCGCGGTGGATAAAGGCTACTGGGCAACTCTTTCTGATGCCTCCAAGAAAAGTCTGGCGCTTCAGGGTGGCACGTATTCAGATCAGGAAGCTGCGGAGTTTGAATCCAATATTTACGGACAGCAAGCTGTCCGCCTGCGCAGATACGACGATCTCGCCAAAATTCCTGGCGCAATTACACCCGACCTGAATCACTATCTGGCAATCATGCACCGCGTGGCTCTTTAATTGAACTGATCGCGTCGCCTGCTGCTAAACAATGGCAGCAGGATGAATCAATGTTCTGAATATGGTCTCGGTGCGCGTCACCACCGAATTCCAGTCATGCTCTACTGCGGTTTGGCGCGCCTGTTTACGAATCATTATTCTCAGGGCATTATGATCAACCACTTGGGCCGCTGCACTGAACAGCGCTTGCTCATTTTTTACCTCGATCAGCATGCCGTTTTCCTGATTTTTGGTCTGCCTACAATCTTGACGGCATCGCACAGCAGAAATGTC
>CAINDJ010000128.1 GCA_903847325.1 uncultured beta proteobacterium
TATCCTTATTTTTAATCCTTTTTTGAATCGATCATGACAAATGTTGCTGCCGGTGTGCCTGAAACCCTGCGTGTTGGGCTCGTTTCCGTATCTGATCGTGCTTCTCAGGGCGTCTATGCTGACCAGGGTATACCTGCCTTAAGGACGTGGTTAGAAGGTGCGCTCACAAACCCGCTGCAGATTGTTTCCCGCCTGGTACAGGATGAGGCGGTTACGATTTCAGCCGCACTGATCGAACTGGTTGATGTTGAGCGCTGTCATCTGGTGCTAACAACAGGCGGCACGGGCCCCGCACGCCGAGATGTGACGCCTGAGGCGACGCAGGCGATCGCTACACGCGAGATGCCGGGCTTTGGTGAGCAGATGCGGCAGATCAGTCTGCAATTCGTTCCTACGGCTATTTTGTCGCGCCAGGTCGCTGTTTTGCGCGAAATTCCTGACCACGCAGCGTTGATCATTAACTTGCCTGGTCAGCCTAAAGCCATCAGCGAAACGCTTGAAGGGCTTAAAAATGAAGAGGGTAAAACGCTGGTGTCAGGAATTTTTGCGGCCGTTCCATACTGTATTGATCTGATCGGCGGCCCATATCTAGAGACGCGCGATGAGGTCGTAAAAGCGTTCAGACCCAAATCCGCGCGCCGTCCACCTGCCGCTTGATGCTGCAGGGTGGGGCGCGCTTGCAGGTGCTAGCGTTGCACATGCTAGTGTTGGGCTTGCACTTTTAAGCGCCATAAAGAGGTGACTTCCAGCTTTCTAGCATCAGCAAGCGGGTCTTCCTCGTCTTTGGATTTTGGGTGGACTGGGCGTGTATCCAGGCGCTCTATAACGTCCAGACCCGCCTCATCAAACAGCGCCAGCAATTCAGCGCGCGTTCGCAAGTGCAGGTGTTCCGCCAGATCCGACAGGATTAACCAGACCTCTGCGTCTGCCCTGAGGTGATCACCCGCGCCTTTGAGCAGGCCTTTTAACATGCGCTGATCCTGATCGTAGATGGCGTGTTCAAGGCTTGAGGCTGGGCGGCCAGGCAGCCAGGGCGGATTGCAGACAATCAGGTCGGCCCGGCCGTCAGGGAAAAGGTCGGCTTCGCGGAGTTTGATCTGGTTTTCGAGCTTGAGAGCGCGAATGTTTTCACGGGCACATTCAATGGCCTTTGGATTCGAGTCTGTAGCGATGATGTGTTCGACACCTCGCTCGGCCAATAACGCGGCGATGACACCTGTGCCGGTCCCGATATCGAATGCGAGTGCGATCCGCCCAATTTTTGCACGCAGGATCAGGTCGAGGTACTCGGCACGAACAGGCGCAAAAACGCCATAGTGCGCATGAACACTGGCGTGTAGGGCTGGAATATGCACGCCCTTTTTGCGCCATTCGTAAGCGCTGATGACACCGAGCAATTCGCTGATCGGCACGATATACCCTGATTTGTTCTGGCCGTAAGCAGCCAGGCAAGCCTCGGTGACATCCGGTGCGCGTCGGTGTTTCAGTAAATGGTCTGCTTCCACGGGTAATAGCAGCATGCCTAGTGTGCGGGCGCGTTGTGCACGCGCCAGACGCACTTGATGAAATCGGTCCGGATAGGGCATGTCGGCATATTTAACGCGGCGTTTAGCCGTTCGACGTCCCAATGCGTTCAGCAGTTGACGCGCATTCTGAAAGTCTCCGGTCCAGATGAGTCCAACTCCCTCGCTGGCATGTCGGTAGGCGGTGTCGGCCGTCATCGTATCGTCGGCCACTATGCAACGCTTAGGAGGCGCCCAGCCATTTTCTGAATGCCAGATTGCGCTGCAGGGTTGATCCTGATCGACCCAGTTGATGGTCTGAATGCTCTCTGTTGTTGCTTGAATAGGGGTTTTCGCTTTGGAGGCGGCAGACTTTTTAGTTGGAATTGAATCGGTCATCAGGGGCTCACTTCAGGCTAAATCTTAGGGCCAAAACCGACTTTTCGGCCGAGTTGGGGCAAATACTGTAACGCTGCCGTAAAATAACGCGTTAATTCACGATCAACCCCGTCATTTTGCTCTAAAAAGGATTATTCATGGCCCTCGTCTCCATGCGCCAGCTTCTCGATCATGCCGCCGAGCATGGTTATGGCATCCCCGCTTTTAACGTGAACAACCTCGAACAGGTTCAGGCCATCATGGAAGCGGCCGCGCAGACTGATAGTCCGGTCATTATGCAGGCCTCTGCTGGTGCGCGTAAATATGCCGGCGAAGGCTTTCTGAAATATCTGATTCAGGCTGCGGTTGAATCCTATCCGCACATTCCCGTCGTGATGCATCAGGATCACGGCCAGTCGCCAAAAATTTGTCAGGGCGCGATCGACATTGGATTTTCAAGCGTCATGATGGATGGCTCTCTCAAAGAAGACGGCAAGACTATTGCTGATTACGATTACAACGTCGCGGTGACCAAGCAGGTTGTCGACATGGCACACAAACTTGGCGTGACCGTCGAGGGCGAACTTGGTTGCCTGGGCTCACTCGAGACAATGGAAGGCGACAAAGAAGACGGCCACGGTGCTGATGGCAAGCTGACCATGGATCAGTTGCTGACTGATCCTGAGCAGGCTGCTGACTTTGTTCGTCGTACCCAGCTCGATGCGCTTGCTATTGCGATCGGCACCAGCCACGGCGCATATAAATTCACACGCAAGCCCACCGGCGATATTCTGTCGATTTCGCGCATTAAAGAAATCAACAAGCGTCTGCCCAATACACACTTGGTGATGCATGGCAGCTCAAGCGTTCCGCAGGAACTGCTCGCCGAGATCCGCCAATTTGGCGGCGATATGAAAGAAACCTACGGCGTACCTGTAGAAGAAATTCAAACCGCGATCAAATATGGCGTGCGCAAGATCAATATCGACACCGATATCCGTCTGGCCATGACCGGCGCGATCCGTCGTTTCTTTGCAGAAAATCCAGGCAAATTCGATCCGCGCGAATACCTCAAGCCCGCTCGCGAAGCCGCTAAAGCAATTTGCGTGGCACGTTACGAGCAGTTCGGTACCGCCGGACACGCCAGCAAGATCAAAGTCGTGCCATTGACAGACGTTGCTGCGCAGTACGCTGCAGGCAAACTGTCACAGGTCGTTCAGTAATACTCTCTCACCGCCGGCGCAGACGTTGCGCTGTCGGTTTGTTATTAAGCGGACTTCAAGGTCCGCTTTCACTTTTATAGGTTTGGCTGTGATTCCAACAATCCTTCAGTCCTCTATCCAGTCTTTGCCGTTGCTTGCGCGTGGCAAGGTCCGTGACATGTATGCCGTCGGTGACGACAAGCTGCTCATCGTCGCGACCGATCGTATCTCCGCATTCGATGTGATTCTCGATGATCCGATCCCCGGTAAAGGACAGGTCCTGAAAGAGCTGACGGATTTCTGGCTCGAAAAACTCGCGCATATCCTGCCTAACCACTCGACCGGTATCAAACCCGAGGATGTCGTGACACCGGCTGAACGTGAGCAGGTCGTGGGGCGTGCGGTGGTTGTTAAACGTTTGAAACCTATCCTGGTGGAGGCGGTTGCACGCGGTTATCTGATAGGTTCGGGCTGGAAGGATTATCAGGCGACAGGCTCAGTATGCGGTATCGCTTTGCCTGCGGGTTTAAAGCAAGCCGGTAAATTACCTCAACCGATTTTTACCCCTGCGGCGAAAGCTGAATTCGGTCTGCACGACGAGAATGTTGATTTTAATCACGTGATCAAGGAAGTCGGTCAGGAGATGGCCGAGCGTATCCGCGATGTCACGTTGCGTCTCTATGGGGAGGCTTCGGCTTTCGCTGCGACCAAGGGCATCATGATCGCTGACACCAAGTTTGAATTTGGTCTGGATGCGAGTGGTACGCTGCATCTGATGGACGAGGTGCTGACACCTGACTCATCACGCTTTTGGCCTGCTGATGGTTATCGCGAGGGCATGAGCCCGCCTTCTTTCGATAAGCAGTTCGTGCGTGACTGGCTCGAGACGCAGGTGTGGGACAAAACCCCGCCCGCCCCAAGACTGCCCGCCGATGTGATTGCCAGGACTGCCGCAAAATATCGCGAAGCCCTTGATCGCCTCACAGCCTGATTGTTTTATGCCTGAAGAAGGTGCGCTGTTTTGTTGTGTTCGTTCTTATTTACTGATTTTTATTTACCTGCGAGGCTTTGCATGTCCTCTTCAACAGTTTCTGCATCAACAGGTTCGGTCAAACCGATCGTCGGCGTCATCATGGGCTCCTCAAGCGATTGGGACGTGATGCAGCATGCATTCAATATGCTCAATGATTTTGGTATCGCATGCGAGACGCTTGTGATTTCCGCGCATCGCATGCCCCAGGATATGGCAGAGTATGGCGCGGCTGCCGCTGACCGCGGCCTGCGAGCGATCATTGCGGGAGCGGGCGGAGCGGCGCATTTGCCTGGCATGATGGCTGCGTTGACCGAAGTGCCCGTATTTGGTGTGCCTGTCCCGTCGAAATATTTGCGTGGCGAGGATTCCCTGTTGTCGATCGTTCAAATGCCTAAAGGCATTCCTGTTGCGACCTTCGCAATCGGTGAGGCAGGTGCTGCAAATGCCGCCTTGCATGTGATTGCAAATCTGGCGACAACCAATCCTGCGCTACGCAGCCAGTTGATCGCGTTCCGTACTAAACAGACAGATGCTGCGCGCGCAATGAAGGTGCCTTTGTGATTGCTCCGGGTGAATGGTTGGGTTTGATGGGCGGTGGGCAGTTAGGCCGCATGTTTTGTCACGCTGCCCAGGCTTTGGGCTTTCGTGTGGTTGTGCTGGATCCGGACGCGGAAGGTCCGACTGCGGCCGTGGCGGATGCGCATATAGAATCGCACTACGATGATCAACAGGGACTGATCAAGCTCTCGCAACGCTGCCGTGCCGTCACGACAGAATTTGAAAATGTGCCCGCGCAGAGCTTGCAATCATTGGCAGCCTCCTGCCGCGTGACGCCAGGTGCGCACGCGGTTGAAATTGTGCAGGATCGTATTGCCGAGAAAGCTTTTATCGCGAGTCAGGGTGTGCCTGTCGCGCCTTACGTTGCTGTACGCAGCGAGTCGGACCTGCGAAATGCTGCTCCGACATTATTTCCCGGCATTCTTAAAGTTGCCCGTCTAGGTTATGACGGCAAGGGGCAGGCGCGTGTACGCACGCTCGAACAGGCGATTGCGGCCTTTGCGGAATTCGGTGGCGTGCCTTGCGTGCTCGAAGCCATGCTCGATTTGAAAGAAGAATTGTCCGTCGTGATGGCGCGTGGGCTAAACGGCGAATGCGCCGTGTTCCCTGTTGCACGTAACGTTCATCATGAGGGCATTCTTGCCGTGACGACCGTGGATATGCAACCTGCCGCGAAGTCTGAAGAGGCTAGCGAGGCGGCTCTGGCGATCGCGCGCGGACTGGATTATCACGGCGTGATGTGTGTGGAATTTTTCGTGTTGGGCGATGGTCAGTTACTGGTCAATGAAATCGCACCACGCCCGCACAATAGCGGCCATTTCACGATGAATGCCTGCGTCACGAGCCAGTTTGAACAGCAAGCGCGTGTCATGGCTGGCCTGCCGCTGGGCAGCACACGATTACTTGCTCCCGTTGTCATGCTCAATATTCTAGGTGATGCCTGGTATCCCGATGCAAGTGAAGTGCAGGCTGAGCCAAACTGGTCCGCTGTGCTTGCGGTGCCTGGTGCTTCGTTGCATCTCTATGGCAAACGCGAAGCCCGACGTGCCCGCAAGATGGGGCATGTGAACATCACGGGCGCAAATCTTGCGCAGACCATTGCGGCGGCTAATCGGATTGTGCAAATTTTACGTTTACCCGTAGCTGCCTGACATGTCGGGGCATTCGTTGATTGCCAGCACTTTGGATATCGCACGAGCTGTTGACGTCCTGCTGGAAGGTGGGCTCGTTGGTTTTCCAACCGAGACCGTCTATGGTCTGGGTGCGGATGCCGAAAGTCCAGAGGCCGTTCGACGTATTTATCAGGCAAAAGGCCGACCCTCCAATCATCCTGTCATTGTGCACGTGACACCCGAGGCCGACTTGTCTTACTGGGTGCAGTCTGTACCTGCTCAAGCGCAGGCTTTGATTGATGCATTCTGGCCTGGACCACTGACCCTGATTCTGAAGCGTGCTGCACACATTTCCGATGTGGTGAGCGGCGGTCAGGACAGCATAGGTATACGTTGCCCCTCTCATCCCGTCGCGCAGGCCTTGATTCGTGGTTTTGCTGCAGGCAAGGCTTCAGGACAGGGTGGTATCGCAGCACCTTCGGCCAATAAGTTTGGTCAGGTGTCTCCAACTCAGGCAGCGCACGTCAAATCAGAATTCCCCGAGCTTGTTGCGCTTGGAATGCCAGTGCTTGAAGGTGGTGCGAGTGATGTCGGAATTGAATCGACGATTGTTGATTTGTCCAGAGTTGATCACGGCATCGGGCCGATGTTATTACGTCCCGGTCATATCACGGCTGCACAGATTGAGGAGGTTTTGCAGCATTCAGTGGGCGATGCGGATGCGCATGCTCCGCGCGTGTCCGGCGCGTTGAAATCACACTACGCACCGCATACGCCTTTGCAACTCGCAAACGTTGAGGATTTACTCAGGCTTGCGCGGGATCCACAATTACCTGCTGGACAACGTATCGCGTTGGTCTCACACTCGCACGTTCACACGCCTGATAGCAAGCATATTCAGGTCGAGTGGATAGCCATGCCGGGTGGTTACGCCGCATACGGTCAGGCTTTGTATGCAACGCTGCGTGCGCTCGATCAGGCAGGGTACAACCGGCTGGTCTGGGAACACGCGCCTGAAAGTTCAGACTGGTTAGGTGTGAAAGACCGTCTGACGCGTGCCGCAGCCGCTTTTAGTGATTAATTAGCGGTTGCTTTGGATTTCTTAATCAATTCCGCCCAGCGTGGAATTTCCTTATCCATCAGCGCTGCCAGTTCACGTGGCGAACCACCCACAATCACCATCCCCATTTCAGTGAGTTTGGTTTGCACGTCAGGCAGTTTGAGTGCGGCGGTTATTTCTGCGCTTAAACGATCAACGATCGGCTTGGGCGTGCCTTTGGGCGCATAGACCGCTTGCCAGGAAAACATCTGAAAGTCAGGCACGCCTGCTTCGATCATTGTTGGCGTGTCTTTCGCGATGGGTAAGCGTTGCTCCGTTGTGACGGCTAATAGTTTGAGTTTGCCGGCATTGATCAGTGGTATCGCAGCAGTCAGTTGGTCAAACATGAAAACCACCTGGCCCGTGGCGACGTCGGTCATCGCTGGTGGCGTGCCTTTATACGGAATGTGCGTCAGTTGGATACCCAGTCGATCCCCTAATAATTCACCCGCGAGGTGCGTGGAGGTCCCGGCGCCAGACGATGCAAATGTGCGGCGGTTGGGATCCTTTTTGAGGACTTCAACTAATTCTGCCACGCTATTGATCCCGGAGTTTGCACCTACCAGCAAGACGTTTGGCAGGAAGGCAACAAGTGAAACGGGTTCAAAATCCTTGACAGGATCGTAAGGCAGGTTTGGGTAGAGGCTTGCGTTGATGGCGTGTGTACTGATGGTGCCGCCGATCAAGGTGTAGCCATCAGGCGCTGCTTTGGCCACATAGCTTGCGCCAATACCACCGGCTGTGCCTGGTTTGTTTTCAACGACAACAGTCTGTTTGAGGGATTCGGTCAGTTTTTGTGCGAGTGTGCGACCAATGACATCGGTTGAACCGCCTGGAGTGAATGGCACGACATACGTAATTGGTTTTGCAGTTGGCCAGGGCGCCTGTGCGCAGGCGTTCAAGGTGAAGCTCGCGCACAATGCGGCTAAGCCGAGTTGTGCGATCAAGCCGCGGGTCGTGCTTTGCATGGTTTGTCTCCTCAATGCAATGAATGTGGCATCAACGATTTTTAGTGATGCGCCATGCTTTGAATTCCACCAGACTGTTTTCATCTGTCGGTGGGTAGAGACCGAGAATGCTGCGGCCTTCCAGTACTTTTTCTGTGACGAAATCTTCGAATGCTGTCATTTCGACGGCTTCGTGGGCAATTTCGTCTGCAATTTCTTTGGGAATGACAACAACACCATCACCATCACCGACCACGACATCGCCAGGGAATACAGCCACATCACCGCAGCCGATCGGCATATTTATATCGAGTGCCTGATGCAAAGTCAGATTAGTCGGTGCGCTTGGGCGATTGTGATACGCGGGGATTGAAAGTGCACCGATCTCTGGCGAGTCACGAAAGCCACCGTCCGTCACCACACCTGCTACGCCGCGTGCCATCAAACGGCTGACCAGGATGGAGCCTGCCGAGGCCGCGCGTGCATTTTTACGGCTGTCGATCATCAACACCGCGCCGACTGGGCATTGCTCCACCGCTACGCGTTGTGGATGAGCGCGATCTTTGAAGACCTCGATCGTGTTGAGGTCTTCGCGCGCGGGAATGTAGCGCAAGGTATAAGCCTCGCCTACCATGTTGGGCAGGTTGGGATTTAAGCGATGCACGTCTTGTATGAATTGGTTGCGCAAACCACGTTTGAATAAGGCTGTACAGAGTGTTGCGGTACTGATGCCCATTAGTTTTGCACGAGTTTCTTTACTGAGAGCCATGGATAAGTCCAATAATTATTTGAATAATGTTCAAGGGTTGGTAGTCGATATGCAAAGCGCTATCAGTAAATATCTGGTTCTGGTACGGCTGCGCCAAACGAGGTTTCGAGAAAATCAAAGTCGCAACCTTGATCGGCCTGAAGAATGTGTTTGCTGAACATCCAGCCATAACCGCGTTCATATTTAGGAGCAGGTGCGACCCAGGCCGCACGTCGTGTGGCGAGTTCTTCGTCACTGACTTCGAGATGGATTTTGCGCGTTGGTACGTCAACCGTGATCATGTCGCCAGTTTTGACTAAAGCGAGCGGGCCGCCGATGAATGCTTCGGGTGCCGCATGCAAGATGCAGGCGCCATAGCTGGTGCCACTCATGCGCGAATCTGACAGCCGCAACATGTCGCGCACGCCTTGTTTAACAAGCTTGAGCGGGATGGGCAGCATGCCCCACTCAGGCATGCCTGGACCGCCTTGCGGACCAGCGTTACGCAGCACCATGATGTGGCCAGGGGTGACGTCGAGGTTTTCGTCCTCGATGGCGGCTTTCATCTCAGGATAGCTGTCGAACACAATCGCTGGACCCGTGTGTTGCTGCAGATGCGGCGCGCACGCGCTGGGTTTGATCACTGCGCCATTTGGTGCGATATTGCCGCGCAATACGGCGAGCGCACCTTCCGCATAGAGCGGATTGTCGAGGGTGCGAATTACGTCGTCGTTGTAGATCTCGGCACCTTCAATATTCTGCCCGGTTGTTTTGCCTGTGACAGTGCGTGTGTCGAGATTCAGATGCGAAGCGATGCGATTCATCAGTCCTGGCAAACCGCCAGCGTAATAGAAGTCTTCCATCAGGTAGGTGTCGCCGCTCGGCCGGATGTTGGCGATGACAGGGACTTTGCGGCTAAACGCATCAAAATCATCGAGCGTGATTGCGCAGTGTTCTCCGGCACGCCTGGACATCGCGACAAGGTGAACGATGGCGTTGGTGCTGCAGCCCATAGCCATGGCGACGGCAATGCCATTTTCAAAATTGGCGCGGGTAAGCATCTTGGCTGGGGTGAGATCCTCCCACACCATCTCAACGATGCGACGACCGCACTCGGCTGACATGCGAGGGTGATTGGAGTCGGGTGCGGGGATGCTAGATGAGCCTGGCAGCGCCATGCCGATGGCTTCAGCGATACCCATCATGGTCGCGGCCGTTCCCATTGTCATACAAGTGCCATGGCTGCGCGCGATACCGGCTTCGAGCTCAATCCATTGCGTTTTTGAAATCTTCCCAGCACGACGCTCATCCCAGAATTTCCAGGCGTCCGAACCTGATCCCAAGGATTTGCCTTTCCAGTTGCCGCGTAACATAGGTCCCGCAGGCAAATAAATGAAGGGTACGCCTGCGGACAGTGCACCCATCACCAGGCCGGGCGTGGTCTTGTCACAACCGCCCATCAGCACCGCGCCGTCGATAGGGTGGCTGCGTATCAGCTCCTCGGTATCCATGGCCAGCATATTGCGATAAAGCATGGTGGTGGGCTTGACGTATTGCTCGGCTAATGAAATTGCGGGTAGCTCAAGCGGAAAGCCACCTGCCTGCAAGATGCCGCGCTTGACATCCTCAACGCGCTGCTTGAAGTGCGTGTGGCAGGGATTGATGTCCGACCAGGTGTTAATAATGGCGATGACAGGCTTGCCCTCCCAGTCCTCAGGGGCATATCCCATTTGCATCGCACGTGAGCGGTGTCCAAAGGTGCGCAGATCGTCTGGGGCAAACCATCGCGCGCTACGAAGTGTGTCTGGAGTTTTGCGTGTCATTTTTTAATTTAATTATTGATTGAGGCGTATTGAGAGGGAGGGTATTGTTATTAACAAGATGCAATTTTGTTAGTAAAGCACTAATATATTAGTGTGTCAACGCAGAATTCAGCAAAATGATTGTGTCATATAGGCCTCTTGAATGAATGTTGTAGAGAAGATCCCGGCGATAAAGTTTGATCGCTATCGGCAAAGTGCGCATCAGGTGTTTGAAGCGCTCAGAAAGCTGATCATCGCACTCGAACTCGAACCTGGTGCTGTGTTGCCCCGCGCGGAGTTAGCTGAGCACTATGGTCTGAGTCAGACGCCTATCCGCGACGCGTTGACGAGGCTCGCTGAGGAAGGTCTAGTGGATATATATCCTCAGCATGCGACAGTTGTCAGCAGGATTGATATCGCCTCTGCGCTCGAAGTGCAATTTTTACGCCGTTCGATCGAGTTGGAAATTCTGCGAACATTGTGCGATCTTCCAGAGGGAGAGCATGCTCTCTTGATTTTGAATCTCTTAGCTTGTCTTTCGCTGCAAAAGCGTTGCCTGGAACCCCTCGATTATTTATCACTCGCTGAGGCGGATACGGCATTTCACAAAGAAATGTATGACGCAGCAGGTGTAAGTAATCTATGGCATCTCGTCGGTCAGCGTAGTGGTCAGATAGACCGTCTGCGCAGCCTCAATCTTCCGGCTAAAGGCAAAGCACAAGCGATTGTCAACGATCATGAAACAATTCTGGAGGCCCTGATTAAGAAAGACAAAATCGCGGCAGAAAAAGCGCTACGTACACATTTGAGCGGTACGCTTTCCTTTGTTAAGGAAATCAAAACACTGTACCCGGGCTGGGTCAAGGATTGAGGGCTTGTACTCAACCCTTATTCACGCTCGATTTGATCGTATTGGATAAGCCTTTATCGCGAATGCTTTTGAACTCTTCGGTCATATGGCTGAGTTGATGTGTATCGAAATGTGCCGATAGCGCCTCACGCAGGCCTTGTACATCCATGGAACGGTTGAGTGATTTTTTGGTGACCTTCAGGCCAAAGGGCGCGGCCTGAGCGATGCGTTCAGCGAGCTCCATCGTGGCGGTCTCGAGATCCTGTCTCGCAACGACGCGATTGACCATGCCGATTTCTTTCGCATCCGCTGCAGTCATACGCATGCCGGTATAGAGAAATTCTTTGGCTTTACGCAATCCCATGACCCAGGGGTGAATCAACACCTCGACCGATGCGGTCGCGAGTGTCTGGCTGACCGGATCTGAAAAAAATGCGTCGTCAGCGGCTACGATCAGATCGCACATATTGGCGATCATGAAACCACCCGCCACGCAGGCACCTTGGACTTGCGCGATAGTTGGTTTGGGAAAGTCCCAGATCTGCATCGAGTAGTCAAAATAGCGGAGCTCTTCATACGCCCAGCGTTGTTCGACCGTAAAGTTGGCGCGCTTTTCCTGTGCTTCTTTCAGATCGTGGCCGGCTGAAAAATGATCGCCTTCACCGGCAAGAATCACAACGCGCACGCTGTCATCGTTTTTTGCTGCTTCAAATGCAGCACTTAACTCGTCAAGCAATTGCTGGTTTTGCGCGTTGCGGGCTTGAGGGCGATTTAGGCTGATGCGGCGGATGGCGCCAATGTTTATGGTCAAAATAAGGGGTTGGTTCATTTTTGTCTCGTTTAATTTAATTTTTGATTGATATGCATAAATTTAATCGAACTCGACCTTTATATGGTGTTGTTCGCATGCATAAGATAAAAAAATAGCCACCGAAAATTTCTGGTGGCTATTTTCTTTCAAGTATTTTGTTTAGCAGAACGCTTGAATACCTGTCTGCGCGCGACCCAGGATCAGGGCGTGCACATCGTGCGTACCTTCGTAGGTGTTGACGACTTCAAGGTTGACCAAATGACGGGCTACACCATACTCGTCGGAGATCCCGTTACCACCCAGCATGTCGCGTGCCATACGAGCGATGTCGAGTGACTTACCGCAGGAGTTACGTTTCATAATCGAGGTGATTTCTACTGCAGCGGTACCTTCGTCTTTCATGCGACCTAGGCGCAGGCAACCTTGCAGCGCCAGCGTGATTTCGGTTTGCATGTCGGCAAGTTTTTTCTGAATAAGCTGATTAGCAGCCAAGGGGCGACCAAACTGTTTGCGATCCAGAGTGTACTGGCGTGCCATATGCCAGCAGAATTCAGCAGCGCCCAGTGCGCCCCAAGCGATTCCATAACGCGCTGAGTTCAGGCAGGTAAAGGGGCCTTTGAGGCCTGAGACGCCAGGCATCATTTGCTCTTCACCGACGTCAACTTCGTCCATCACAATTTCGCCAGTCACCGAGGCACGCAGACCCACTTTGCCGTGAATCTCAGGAGCAGACAGGCCTTTCATGCCTTTCTCAAGAATGAATCCGCGAATACGACCGTCATAGTCGCCACCCACGCATTTTGCCCAGACAACAAATACAGTAGCGACAGGCGAGTTGGTGATCCACATTTTGTTGCCGCTGATGCGATAGCCGTCGGATGTTTTAACTGCACGCGTTTCCATGCCGCCTGGATCTGAGCCGTGGTTGGGTTCGGTCAGACCGAAGCAACCAATCCACTCACCAGTCGCGAGCTTGGGCAGGTATTTTTGTTTTTGAGCTTCGCTGCCGAATTCATTGATCGGCACCATGACGAGGGAAGACTGCACGCTCATCATTGAGCGGTAACCTGAGTCTACGCGCTCGACTTCACGTGCGATCAAACCGTAGCAGACGTAATTCAGGCCGGAACCACCGTATTCGGTTGGAATGGTTGCACCCAGCAGACCCAGCTCTCCCATCTCAGGGAAAATGCTAGTGTCCATTTTTTCGTGACGGAAAGCCTCAAGCACGCGTGGTGCAAGCTTATCCTGACAGTACGAGCGGGCGGCGTCGCGCACCATGCGCTCGTCGTCAGTCAGTTGGCTGTCCAGCAAGAGAGGGTCTTCCCAGTTAAATGAGGCTTCAGCGGCCATGAAATGCTCCAGAGATCAGATATGAATACAAATTCAAATGCTCTGCTGGCACAGGATAGTGCCCGCAGTGTAGAAATTACTTTTGCGCAGCTGCACGCAATTTCGAAATCGTTGTAGTGGGGGTGATGGCTTCAGGATCGATCAGGCAGTGAACGATCGCAGGCTTGCCACTGGCTACCGCGCGCTCGAATGCCGCGGCAAACTGGTCTGTCGATTCCACGCGCTCACCATGACCGCCAAACGCGCGAGCATAAGCAGCGAAGTCAGGGTTCTGTAATTGCGTTGCGGAAATACGGCCAGGATAATGTTTTTCCTGGTGCATACGGATCGTGCCATACATGCCGTTATCGATAATCAGCACAATGATGGGCAGATTGTATTGAACTGCAGTGGCAAACTCTTGCCCGTGCATCATGAAACAACCGTCTCCTGCGAAACAGACCACCATTTTTTCGGGCGACAGGCGTTTTGCACCAACTGCCGCAGGTAAACCGTAACCCATTGAGCCAGAGGTTGGCGCCAATTGTGTACCGTATTCTGTAAAGCGATGAAAGCGGTGCAGCCACGTTGCAAAGTTACCCGCACCGTTGGTCATGATCGCGTCTGCAGGCAGATGAGACTCCAGATATTGCATCACGCCGCCCATCTGAAGGTTGCCTGGGGTCTTGATGGGCGCTGGATCGCTCCAGTCCAGATAGCTTTGGTGCATCGATACTGTATCGGCAGCCCAGGGCATTGCAGCGGGGGCAGGGAGTGCAGCGAGCTCGCCCGCAAAGGCAGCGGGTGATGCATTAATGGCAAGCGAAGCGCGATAGACGCGACCGAGTTCACCACTATCGGGATGCACGTGCACCAGCATCTGCTTGGGGACTGGGATATCAAACAACGTGTAGGCCTGGCTTGGCATCTCCGACATACGGCCGCCGACCAGCAATACGAGGTCAGCGTTTTCGATGCGGTTGAGCAATGCAGGATTCAGACCGATACCTACGTCACCGATAAAACAAGGGTGGTTGGCAGGAAATAGCATCTGACGACGGAATGACACTGCGACAGGGAGTTTGAATTTTTCAGCGAAAGCGGTGAATTCTTTGACGGCTTTGGCATCCCAGCGTGTACCACCCAGAATTGCGACAGGCGCTTTCGCGGCAGCGATACGCTGACCAAGATCTGCCATCTGACCTGTGGCAGGAGCGGATTCAATCGGCTCGTAATGCGGCGCATCAGGAACCGTAGCCAGCTCAACCAGCATATCTTCAGGCAATGCAATCACAACAGGGCCAGGGCGACCGGAAGTCGCGACATGGAAGGCGCGTGAAAGGATTTCGGGGATGCGTGCGGCATCATCGATCTCAGTTGCCCATTTGGCCGCCTGTCCAAAAATCGCACGGTAATCCATTTCCTGGAATGCCTCACGCTCGCGCATGCCGCGTTCGATCTGACCGACAAAAACAATCAGCGGACTTGAGTCTTGTTTAGAAATATGAATGCCGGCCAGGGCGTTTGATGCGCCAGGCCCACGCGTCACCATGCAGATACCGGGCTGACCGGTCAGTTTGCCGTGCGCGTCAGCCATCATGGCGGCACCGCCCTCTTGGCGACAGACGGTGACATCAATATTGACGTCTACCAATGCATCGAGCACCGCGAGAAAGCTTTCGCCCGGTACGCAAAATACATGTTTAACACCGTGACTGACCAGTTGGCCAACGAGAATCTGTCCACCGGTACGTGGTGCGCTGGGTGAGGGGGCTTGGCTCATATTGTTTCGCTGTGTAGAGGTAACGTTGGGAAGTAACGTGAAGTAACGTTAAGTAACAGATTGGGCAAACCCTTATTCTATCGTGTTGCGAGTTCGCAGGGTGGGTAAATAATGTTTAGTTCTCTTTGAACCCCGGAGGGAGTTTACGCAAGGTCGCAGGGGTCCTGGAAAGCTTGATGGGTGAAGCTAAGCCCCTGTATTTACCCTTCTTGAGCACCATGTTGCGGTGCTGGGTGTGGGGATGTTCCATTATCTGCTGGACATTCAAGACGGCTGCAGCCGGAACGCCTGCTTTGAGCAGTGTTTCTGAAATCGTCGCAGCCTCGTGGGATTTGAGCTTTTCAACCAGTAACTCGTGCAGTGCAGGGCGGTTCTTAATGCGATCTTGATTAGTGGCAAAGCGTGCATCATTTGCCAGTTCATGCGCACCCAGGACCTTGAGCAAAGTTTGGAATTGACGATCATTCCCAACAGCTAAAAATAATGGTCCGTTTTTAGTTGCGACTGTTTCGTAAGGAGAGATATTGGGGTGCGCATTACCGGTACGTCCGGGAACTTTGCCATTTCCAAAAAAATTAGCCGCGTGAGGATGTAAAAGTGAAATCGCGCAATCGAATAAGGTGATGTCCAGGAATTGCCCCAAACCGCTGCGGTGACGTTCTTGCATCGCCAGCAAAATCGCCAGTGCCGCATTGAGCCCCGTGACCATATCCACGACCGGCAAACCTACCCGTGTTGCATCACCGCCCGCTTCGCCGTTCACGCTCATCAGTCCGCACATGGCTTGTGCGCAGGCATCATAACCAGGCATGCCACCCAAAGGGCCATCGGCACCAAAGCCGCTAATACGGCAATGCACAAGCTTTGGAAAAAGCTCTTTAAGCGTCTCGTAACCAATTCCCCATTTTTCAAGGGTGCCAGGTTTGAAATTTTCAATCAGAATATCGGCGTCGACCAAAAGGGATTTCAGAAAATCCTGACCCGCGGGTTGTGCCAGGTCGATTGTCATTCCGGTTTTGTTGCGGTTGACGCCAACGAAGTAGGATGCGAGCCCATCTTCAAAGGGCGGTCCCCATTGGCGTGTTTCATCTCCAGTGGGAGGTTCGAGCTTAAGGACGTCCGCGCCATGATCACCGAGGATTTGGGTACAGAATGGACCGCCCAGCACACGGCTTAAATCAACGACGCGACAGCCTGCGAGTGCGCCAGTATTGGAATTTTGTTGCCACATAATTTAAAGATGTCCAAATCAGATTGATTGAGCGAGCCATTCACAGAGCGCGGGATCGGCAACATTTTCATCGCCAATCGGATCTCTGGCTGCGAGTTTGTGCTTGAGCACCAAGTCAGCCAGATGACTGCGCATAGGCATATCGGCTTGCTTGGCTTCCCAGCGCATGGCGGCCATCGTGACGACGTTGTAGAGCGCCGATGCAGCCTGGCGCGCTTGTTCGGAAATATTACCCGTGCTTGCCTTTTCAGCAAATGTGAAAGCGCTTTCGATGCGCTCGGTCTGCAGCTTACGTAGTGCATCGGAAACGGGAACGCCGTGTGCGAGCAGGTGAGCGACATGTTCGCGCAAAGCGGGCAGGGAGTTTTCTTTCCGGATCGCGCGCAAGACGTCGAGGGCGACAATATTGCTCGTGCCTTCCCAGATTGAACCCAGATGCGCATCACGCAATATGCGTGCATCGCTGAATTCTTCGATATAGCCGCAGCCACCACGCACTTCCATCGCATCTCCCGCGACTTTGCGGGCGTCGCGGCAGGCACGGAACTTGATCAATGGCGTCATGATGCGCATCAAGGGTCGTTTGCCAGGATCGCGATCCGAAGCTTCAAGCGCCTGAGCTGTCTGATAGACCATGGTGCGCGCTTGCTCGGTTGTGACAGCCATTTTTGAAAGCTGGCGTTGCATGAGTGGCATATCAATCAGTCGTTTGCCAAAAGCGCGTCTATTCTTCGAGATATAAAGTGCTTCGGTCAACGCGCGCCGCATGAGTCCGGCGGCGCGCACGCCGTTAGACAGACGCGAGTTGTTGATCATGTCGGACATGTGCTTAAAGCCCTGACCACGCTCGCCCACCAGCCAGGCGAAGGCACCTTCGAGGCGGATTTCGCCGCTGGGCATTGAACGCGTTCCCAACTTGTCTTTTAAACGCAAAATTCGATAACTATTTGTGCCGCCGTCCGGCCGAGTCTTCGGTAACAGGAATAAGGACACACCCTTTAAACCCGGCGCGGATTCTGAACGTGCCAGTACCATGGCAAAGCCTGCATCCGGATTCGAGCAGAACCATTTGTCTCCATGCAGCGACCAGCTTCCATCCGCATTCAAGTTGGCCTGGGTTTCAGTTGCGCTCACATCCGAGCCCGCGCCTTGTTCGGTCATGAACATCGCGCCCTGATTCAATGCGTCGAAATCTTGCGTGGTGACCATGGGCAAGACTCGCTCGACCAAAGCGGGATCGCCAAATTTACGCAGAGTGCGTGCGAGCGAATCTGTCATGCTGACGGGGCAACACAGTCCGAATTCAGCCTGCACAAACAAATAGGTGAGTGCATATTTAGCGGCCGGTGGCATCGCTTGCGGCCAACCGAGCACGCCCGGACGGTGTGACATCGCGGCCAATCCAAACTCACTATAAGCAAAGCGCTCGAGTTCTACATACGCGGGATGCTTTTCGATTTTCGCGATATCGAGGCCTGAGCGGCTACGAACGGATAGTATGGGAGGGTGTTTGTCTGCTGTCCCGGCCAGATCATCAAGCAGCGAGCCTGCCAGCGCGCCTAGTCGATCGAGATGGGGCAACAAGTGCGCATGTAGTTCTTCAGATAAATAGCAGGACAGTAATCCTCTCGCTGCGTCCGCCTGATAAAGGTTGATTCCTCTCGCGTCCGGAACGGGATGCATTGAAGCGAGCTCTTGCTGGCTCAATTGCATGAAAGTCTCCTTTTTATCTAAACACCACAGTGCGACTACCGTTGAGCAGGATGCGGTGTTCGACATGGCTGCGTACCGCGCGCGACAGGACCAGTGATTCCACGTCGCTGCCGACTTGCGTCAGATCTTGCGCGCTCATTGCATGATCTACGCGCTCGATGTCTTGCTCAATGATCGGTCCTTCGTCGAGATCGTGCGTCACATAGTGTGCCGTTGCACCAATAATTTTCACGCCTCGCGCATGGGCCTGATAGTAAGGGCGCGCACCTTTGAAACTAGGCAAAAAACTATGGTGAATATTGATTGCGCGGCCTTGCAATGCTTTACACAACTCAGGCGAAAGAATTTGCATGTAGCGAGCCAGTACAACCAGATCAGAGCGTTCTTTCTCTGCGATGGCGATAATCTGCGATTCTTGCTGTGCTTTGGTTTCAGGTGTTACGGGCAGGTAGTGAAACGGTACGCAATTAGCCTGCGCCATATTTTCGAAATCGCGGTGGTTTGAAACAATACCCACGACTTCTGCATGTAGTTGTTTACTGTGAACACGGAACAGTAAATCATTGAGGCAATGGCCTTGCTTGCTAACCAAAATCAGCAGACGGGCTTTGCGCTGGGCATCGTGGATGTTCCATTCCATCTGGAACTGATCCGCGAGTGACTTGAAGTCCTCATCGAGCTGATCGATGGGGGCGCCTTCGGGCAGGGCAAAATGCACGCGCAAAAAGAATCTTCCAGTTTCTTCGTCACCAAATTGCTGGGCATCGATAATGTTGCCAAGATGTTTGAGCAATAAACCGCTGACGTTGTAAACAATGCCTGTTCGGTCAGGACAGGATAAGGTCAGAATGAAATCGTTGCGTGGCATTGCAGGCTCGATGAAAAAATTAGTTTGGATGCAAACGCATCAGTGTTTCTTGCGCGATCGCCATACTGGACGTCAGGCCTGGAGATTCGATACCGAAAAGATTGACCAGTCCCGGCACGCCATGCATGGCCGGACCGGAGATCATAAAGTCAGCCGCAGGTTCGTCAGGGCCCGAAATTTTTGGACGTATTCCTGTGTATCCGGGCGAAAGCGCGCCATCACGCAAACCCGGCCAGTAGGTACGTACTGCTTCGTAAAATCCATCGCAGCGGCTGGGATCAATGTCGTAATTAACACGATCCACCCACTCTGTGTCAGGGCCGAACTTGGCCTGACCACCCAGATCAAGACCCAGGTGCACGCCGAGCCCTGCATGATGCGGAGTCGGGTAAATCAATCGGGTAAAGGGGGCACGTCCCTGCAAAGTGAAATAACTTCCTTTGCAAAGATACTCATTAGGAATCGCGCTCGCTGGGATTCCCTGGATAGTGCGAGCCAGTGTGGGGGCATGTAGTCCGGAGGCATTAATCAGCACATTGCATGACAACGACATGGCGTCGGCCCCTCCGAATTGCAGATCAAAGCCACCACTTACGCGAACTTTTCCAGAAAGTAATGGCGTATGGAATACGCACTGGGCACCGGCGTTTTCGGCCTCGCCCTGATAGGAAAGCATTAGTCCGTGGCTATCAACGATTCCAGTGGAGGGGGATAGCAAAGCAGCCGTGCATGAGAGCGCAGGCTCAAGAGCTTGTGCCTGGGATGCCGTCAGCAATTCCATATCGTCGACGCCGTTGATACGGGCTTTTTGCATGATGCCGTCGAGTGTCGGGATTTCAGCTTCGGTGGTTGCGACAATCAGTTTGCCCAGACGCTTGTGACCGATACCCTGTTTGGCACAATAGTCGTAAAGCAGGTGCCGACCCTGGACGCATAGTTTCGCTTTGAGGCTGCCTGCAGGATAATAGATCCCCGCGTGAATGACCTCGGAGTTGCGCGCGCTGGTACCCGTGCCGATTCCTTCTGCGGCTTCGACGACCATGACTTCGCGACCGGATAACGCCAGTGCGCGCGCGATCGCCAGACCCACAACGCCTGCTCCGACTACGATGCAATCAATATCTGTACTCATACTGTATTCAATATTTTTTTGGGGTTAGATCGTAGCCACCTGCATGATATACAAGTGGCAATGCCTCGGAGTGGCCGCAGTGCTCGACCTGGCCAACAAAAATAATGTGATCACCTTCGTCATAGCGACTACGGTTAAAGCACTCAAACCAGGCTGCACAAGGCGTGTCGAGTTTAGGGGCGCCATTGGGCGCTTTGCTCATCGGCACATCGCTAAAGCGCTCTTTCGCCGTGCCACGGGCAAAACGCCCGGCGAGCGCCATCTGGTCTGATCCAAGAACGTGGATCACATATCGCTCACAATGCTCGATCGCAGCCAGCGAAGAAGAGCTGCGTGAGAGACTCCAGACGATTAGTGGAGGATCGAGTGAAACAGAATTAAATGAGCTAACGGTGAGGCCAACTAAACTTTTGTCGTCTTTTTCGGCTGTGACAATGGTCACGCCAGTTGGAAATCGACCAAGAGCGGCTCTAAACTCTGGTGAATCAAATGATGGCGGCGCTGCGCTCATGGGTATTGCCGTCCAATTTTAAAGTTAGGTTTTTCGGTACTTGCTAAGTGTACCGTGTCAGTGTTGAGCATAAACGCTCAGCCCTTTTGTGTATTTTGGCGATGCAGCTCAAGCCGCTCGGCCAGAGAGGAGAGTCGTTGGTCGCAAATGCCCGCTTGTTTAAGCGCGATAGCGGTTTGCATCACATAGTCGTAGCAGCTGCCGTATATTCCTTGTGCCCGGTGAACGATGTCGACGAGCTCGTCGGGGTGAGGCTCGGGAACATAACTGTTGGCTTGCTGATTGATGACGAAGGTGAGCGCGCAGACTGGGCCCTGATCTGTCTCGCAGTCGAGCCAGTTCGGGTGATAGGCTCCGGTTGACATTTCCCTGACCCAAACAGTGCTAAAGGTATCCCGTACCAACTTAGCCGGTATTCGGAACACCATGCCGCCACAACCCTCGCCACCACGTTCAAGTCCAAAGACTAAGCCGGGTAACTCAGGCGTGCCACGGTTGATACGAGACCACAGGCATAGCGCACGGTGGTGTTGATCGAGCTTGGCCAGACGGCTTTCAATGAATTCAAACTCAGGGCGCCAGATCAGTGACCCGTAACCGAAAATCCATACGTCCTGATCGCCCTTCCAGTGTGCCAGCGCAGACTCGAGTGACGCCTGTCGCTCAACTTCGGTCCAGCGCTTGAAGGTATCGGCGGCCGGCGGGGTGGGAGATGATTCTTGTTTGAGCATGCGATTCAGGGTTTTGAGGGGAGTTCAACATTGGAAGGCGCGGCGTCCGATTCGGCATTGCGCGTAAACCATCTTCCGCCACCCAGTCCGAGTGCCGTGATCCAGAAAAGTGGCATGACACCGATCACGGAACCAAGTGCTCCGAAGGTTAGCGGCAAAGATACCTGACACGTATTGATTAACGCCATTCTGATTCCGAAAGCCTCACCTGCCCGGCCTGGTGGCGCATGGTGCTGGAGCAGGGCGAGAATGCCTGGCTGTGTCGAACCCAGTGCAAGCCCCAGTAAGAACGAAAGAATCATCAGAATCCAGACCTGGGTAAAAAAGGGATAGATTACATAATTCAAGCCTGCTGCCACCATGGTGATATGAATGAGTTTCCACGGGCTCAAGTGGCGCTGGATGAAAGGAATACCAAGCCGGATCACAATGGTCGCTGAGGCAAAACAAGAAATAATCAGACCAATGGTGGTCGCTGACAAGCCGATGCCCACACCGAAAATCGGCAAAACAAACATATGGGTGTCCCACGCCACGGAGGTCAGCATGTTTGCGGCAAAGACGCGACGCAATTGTGGAATCGCCAGCAGGTCCATCGCGCTACGCTTTTCCTTTGGGGCCTCGGTTTTGATATGCGAGGCAAGCAAATACTTGCGCATGCGAAACAAACCAAACAGACAGGCGATCGGCGACAGCGCAAGCAGCGCAAATACGAAGCGGTAACCAAGGTGATCGATAGAGATACCAGCGACCAATGGTCCGATCAGGCCCGAGGTTGCCATCGAAAGCGACAGCCAGGAAAAATTCCGCAGTTTTTCTTCAGGCGTGCCTTGTCCCATCTGGCGCTGAATGGCAATCTGGAAAATCATGTGGCCCACGCCGATACAAATGGCGGCGAGGATCAGGCTGGGGAGTGCTTGCCAGATAAAGGGTAAAACAGCACCCACAATGACGCTGATCGCACTGGCTCTCATAGGTTTCCACGGGCCGATCTTATCGATCAGCTGGCCTGCCTTGACAGAGAAAAGTGCTGGCAGCAAAGCAAAGACGGCAATCAGGATGCCGACTTCCAGGGTGGAGCGTTGTAAGTTGAGCGCGGTCAGCGTGACCGCAATACGACCACCTGAAATGGTGATGTGTATGAGCATGATGAGAACGCAAAGCATCCCCGCGCCAGCCAAAGCGGACTTTTTATTTGAGGTGGGATTGGGGGATGGCAGCATGCTCACTTTATTCTTTACAAATTGTGTCCCTCTAATGAGCTCTTGTCGAGAGAGCAATCGTATTTTTCTTGTGGAACGTGCAAAAATGCCTCATTCAGCTGCAAAGGCATCTTGCCGGACAGTTTTTACGATCAAAGCCTTTTACGATCAAAGCTCATGACAGACATATCGAATGATGTCGAACGCCGATTTGGCGGATTGTCCCGCCTATTTGGACCCGAAGCGCATGTTGCGTTGCAGCACGCACGCGTGGCCGTTGTCGGGATCGGTGGTGTTGGATCCTGGGCGGCCGAAGCACTCGCCAGAAGTGGGGTGGGAGGTTTGACCTTGATTGATATGGATCATGTTGCAGAATCCAATGTCAACCGTCAGGTGCATGCACTGACGCAAACACTCGGGCAAGCCAAGATCGAGGCGATGGGTGAGCGTATCGGCGGCATCAATGCCGGCTGTGAACTCAATCTGGTCGATGATTTCCTGACACCGGAAAATGTTTCGCAGATCTTGCCCGCGTCGATTGATTATGTCCTGGACTGTACCGATCAGGTGCCTGCCAAAATCGCGATGGTGCTACAGGCGCGCGCACGCAAGCAACCTCTGCTTGTCTGTGGTGGTGCGGGCGGCAAGACCAATATGCTTGCATTAAGGGCGGGTGATTTGTCCGAGTCGACGCACGACGCACTGCTCGGGCGTATGCGCAATATGCTGCGTCGCGAACACGGTTTTGCCAGAGCCGGTATTGACACGGGAAAGCTCAAAAAACGTGTTCCAAAAATGGGCGTTCGAGTGTTGTGGATCGATCAGCCTACGATCTTGCCCTCGGCATGGCAAGAGGGGGGGGCGAATGAGCATTCCGGTGTGCCTTTGCAAGGCCTGGCTTGCGCTGGGTACGGTTCAAGCGTTACTGTCACGGCGTCGATGGGTTTTGCCGCAGCGGCTGAGGCCATCAATAGTATTCTTGCAATCAGACAATCAATTAAAAAATGAACAAGAGCCAATCCAAAACACCCGCAAGCCTTTCAAAAATTTTGTCACTCGCCGATTTTGAGGTCGAAGCCGAAAAACGTTTGCCGAGACCGATTTTTGGCTATGTATCAGGAGCATGCGAGGATTGTCACTCTCTGCGTGGTAATCGCGATGTGTTTTCAGAATATGACTTTATCCCGCGCGTACTGATCGATATTTCAAAGCGCACGCAAAACGTGACTCTGTTTGGCCATCAGTACAGGATGCCCTTCGGGGCAGCGCCGATGGGCATTACGTCCATGTCGGCCTATCGTGGCGATCTTGTGATTGCTGAGGCGGCGCAGCGTGCCAATATACCTGCCATCATGAGCGGCTCCTCACTCATCCGTATGGAAGAGGTGGCCGAGGCTGCGCCCAACACGTGGTTCCAGGCGTACCTGCCAGGCAAAGTCGAGCAAATCGCGCCACTTATAGATCGTGTCGCAGCCGCTGGTTTTAAAACACTGGTGGTAACGGTTGATACGGCGGCGTCTGCCAATCGCGAAAACAATGTGCGTACAGGCTTCTCCACTCCGTTACGCCCCAGTTTGCGATTAGCCTGGGATGGCATCAGTCATCCGCGATGGCTATTTGGCACATTTTTAAAAACACTCATGCGACACGGTATGCCGCATTTTGAAAATTCATTCGCGACCCGTGGCGCGCCAATCATGTCTGCCAATGTCATGCGTGATTTTTCGACCCGTGGTCATTTGACCTGGCAGCACGTGAGGGAAATTCGCGCACGCTGGAAAGGTCCGATGGTAATCAAGGGCATTTTGCATCCTGGTGATGCGGCGCTTGCGCGACAATATGGCATGGATGGACTGATTGTCTCCAACCATGGTGGTCGTCAGCTCGATAGCGCGACAGCGCCGCTGCGGGTGTTACCCCAGATCCTGGAGCAGTTCAAGGATGGTCCTGTGATGCTCGATAGTGGGGTGCGTCGAGGCGGTGATGTGCTTAAAGCGCTGGCAATGGGCGCGCAGTGTGTGTTTTTAGGACGCCCATTTAATTATGCTGCCGCAGTGGGCGGTGCCGCGGGCGTTGATCATGCGATCTCTTTGCTTGAGCAAGAAGTATCTCGCAACATGGCAATGATGGGCGTGACCTCGCTTGAGGAGTTAACCCCTGCATGTTTGCTGCGTGTCGCAAAATATAGTTAATCAGATTTTTTATAATTTTTTTATTCATACCAATTAAACTGGAGTAGACATGGCTGAACTTGGATTTCAAATCAATACACACAAACACACTGTCAGTGCAGCGACGCTTAAAAAGTTCTCGAAATTCGCAGTGGCCAATATAAGTGACGTGATGAATCGCACCAATGGTACGGTTGATTTGCGTCCCTTCCACAAGGACGGAAAAATTCTCGGCCGTGCCTTTACAGTCAAGACAGCACCAGGCGACAACTTAATGGTACACAAAGCCATTGATATGGCAGCACCTGGCGATATCATCGTGGTTGATGCGGGTGGCTTGCAGCGCAACGCAATCATTGGCGAGATCATGTCCACGCTTGCTGCGTCAAAAAAGATCGGCGGTTTTGTCATCGATGGTCCGATCCGCGACGTTGATGCTTTGAGTAAAGCCAAATTCCCCGTGTTCGCACGCTCGATTTCGCACCGCGGTCCTTACAAAGAAGGCCCCGGAGAGATTAACGTCACCGTCTCAATCGACGGCATGGTGGTGCAACCCGGCGACATTATTGTGGGTGATCAGGATGGTTTGCTGGCGATCCGTCCCGAAATCGCTGAAGAGTTGGCAAAGCTCGTCGCAGCAGTCGAGAAAAAAGAGAAAGATATTCTTGCAAAAATCGCCAAGGGCACACTGGATCGCTCTTGGGTTGATCAAGTGCTGCGTGCCAAAGGCGTATTGAAATAAATCAGTCCTGACGGTCGATGTCCGTCATATAAACGGTATCCGTTCCTGAAAGCGGATACCGATATAACAATATCGGGGGAGCATATGAAAAAGAAAGTGGTGCGTTTTGATTTTTGGTTGAATCCCGCGTTCGATGCGCAGATCGGTAAAGTCTCGGATATTGAGCTGTCTGTGCTCAAGCAAAAGGACGATGACCAGAAAAATTTCGCGGTATTCAAGGATGCGCATTTTTATCATATTCTCGCAGCACGCGACGAGGTCCCTCCTCAGTGGTGGGTGACTGAAGACCTAATCAAAAAAACACCGAACCTCCTGTGTGCGTCGAGTTCGGGTGCGGGCTATGACCCCGTCGATGTCGCGGCATGTAATAAGCATGGTGTGCTGGTCGTGAATCAGTCAGGCTGCAATGCGGATTCAGTTGCAGAACATGCAATGGGACTTTTGTTATCGGTCAAGCATCGTATTACTGAGTGTGATCGCGTGATGCGCGCAGCCAACTACACCACGCGTGAAGACCTCATGGGTAATGAGATTCGCGGCTTAACGATTGGTATTGTCGGAATGGGAAATATCGGACAGCGTGTCGCAAAACTAGCGCAAGCGTTTGGTATGCATGTCATCGGACATGATCCCAATTTGTCCGCTGAAGAAATCAAAAGTCGTGGTGCGACCTCGGTCAGCTTTAACGAGCTACTCAAGCAGGCCGACGTGGTGACGGTCCATTGCCCGCGTAATCCTGACACACTCAATTATTTTTCTGCCGATCAGTACCGATTAATGAAAAAGGGCGCGGTGTTCCTGTCAACCGCGCGTGGCGGGATTCACGATGAAGCCGCTTTGTACGAGGCCTTGCGCGACAAACATCTCGCGGGTGCAGGTCTGGATGTATGGTCGGTCGAGCCCCCTGCGCGCGATAATCCTTTGTTGTTATTGCCTAACGTGACCGCCACTTACCATACTGCGGGTGTGACCCATGAGGCACGTCGCAACGCTGCAACCATGGCGGCAGATCAGATAGAAATGCTGGTGCGCGGTGAAATGGGTCCTCGCATTATTAATCCAGAAGTGTGGCCTGTTTATCTGGAACGTATGAAACGTATTTTTGGTTGATGTATCTAAAAAAAATTATAAGGAGACAACGGCTATGAAAACAACTCTGAAAAAGATGTGTGCTGCGGGACTTGCGACGTTTTTTACTGCTTTGGGTTTAACCAACACTGCGATTGCCGCGGGATATCCAGAACGTTCCATCACAATGATTGTGGCCTATGCTCCGGGTGGCGGGACTGATCTTGTGGCGCGGTTGATTGCGCCTTATATCGAAAAATATCTCGGAAATGATGCTCGAATCGTTGTGTCCAATAAGTTGGGGCAGCACCACGATGACACGGGGGGATAAAGAAGGCTGCACAGGAGGGTGCAGCGGAATATGGTGCACGAGCGGGGTGGCA
>CAINDJ010000129.1 GCA_903847325.1 uncultured beta proteobacterium
AAGTCTCAGTGAAAGGAGACACTGGCAACATCACATTGGCCCAGTCTTTTGCAGTAGACGCATAAGAGGTCAACGCGACATTAAACTCAGCCGCTTTGAGCGCAGCCAATGCCTGAGCACCTTTATCGGCATCAAGCAGGGGTTCCGCGTGCAACACAATATAGGCCTTTAAAGGCTGAGCCAGCATCGCAGCAGCAGTCTTACCACCATTTACGGGAACAGCACCAGCCAGATAACCGCCAACCGTATTCGCACCCGCAGTCAGAAAACCAAGCTTGCCGGCAGCAAATTGCGCGACCAGCTGTGCATTTGCAGCGATGCGTGCCGCATCAGGAGCATTGACAGCCGCGTTACCCAGCAGTACCGCGACCTGCGTACCAGCAGCCAGGCTCTCAGCAATTTTTTGCGCATCCGAGTCAACAGACACACCCGCTAGCGCAGCAGGAACCTCAACGGACTTCAAGCGAGCCAGCGCCACAGCAACCTGTGCCAGGATATCCGCAATCGCAGCAGGCAGGACTGTCGCACGGGCAGTCAGTTTAAATAGAGGATCATCGCCAGCTGCATCAATGCTCGAAATCTGCGTGCCACCCTTGACAGCCTGGCGCAAGCGCTGTGCCATCAGAGGATGATCTTTACGCAAGAAAGATCCGACCACCAACACGCGATCAAGCGACTCGAGCTCAGCGATAGGCATACCGAGCCAAGGTGCGCCACTCAATGCCGCATCAAATGCCGCATCAGTCTGACGCAGACGGAAATCAATATTTTCCGAACCCAGACCGCGTGTCACGCGACCAAGCAAAGCCATTTCCTCAAGGGTAGCGTATTCACTGCTGAGCGCGCCGACTTGTGCCGCGCCTGAATGATCACGAACATCCATCAGGCCATGTGCGACAACTTGCAAGGCATCAGACCAGGAAGCTTCGCGCCACTGACCGTCCTCGCCCTTAACCATCGGCGTGGACAGGCGATCTTCGGATTTCAGACCCTCGTAGGAGAAACGGTCACGATCACTGATCCAGCACTCGTTGAGTTCTTCGTTCTCGAAAGGGACAACACGCATCACATCGTCACCCTTGACCTGCACAATCAGGTTTGCACCCAGACTGTCATGAGGCGATACGGTACGTCGACGTGCGAGTTCCCAGGTACGTGCGTGATAGCGGAATGGTTTAGATGTCAGCGCGCCGACCGGACAGATATCGATCATATTGCCTGACAACTCAGACTCAACCGAGCGCCCGACAAAGGTCGTGATCTCTGAATGCTCGCCACGTCCAATCATGCCGACTTCCATGACGCCAGCGATTTCCTGGCCGAAACGAACACAGCGCGTGCAATGAATGCAGCGTGACATTTCTTCGGCAGAGACCAGCGGCCCGAGATCTTTGTGGAATACGACGCGTTTTTCTTCCTGATAACGCGAGGTAGAACCGCCGTAACCCACGGCCAGATCCTGTAACTGACACTCGCCGCCCTGATCGCAAATCGGGCAATCCAGCGGGTGATTGATCAGCAGGAATTCCATCACACTTTTCTGGGCGGCGACTGCGCGCTCGGAACAGGTGTGAACAACCATACCGTTAGTGGCCGGCGTCGCGCAAGCCGGCATGGCCTTGGGGGCCTTTTCGACCTCGACCAGACACATACGGCAATTGGCCGCAACGGACAGTTTCTTGTGATAACAGAAATGCGGCACATAGACGCCGAGCTTATGGGCGGCATGCATCACCATGCTGCCCTCTTGCACTTCGACTTTCTTGCCGTCGATGGTTAATTCAACCATAACCTTGTCCAGACCTTAAATATAGGGAGCCACCACACATCGCTTATGCTCGATGTGGTGTGCAAATTCGTCACGGTAATGCTTCAGGAAACCTCGTACTGGCATTGCTGCTGCATCACCCAGGGCACAAATCGTGCGGCCCATGATGTTGCCTGCAACAGAGTCCAGCAAATCGAGATCTTCGGGGCGACCCTGACCATGTTCAATACGGTGCACCATGCGATAGAGCCAACCCGTACCTTCACGGCAAGGCGTGCACTGACCGCAACTTTCTTCATAATAAAAATACGACAGACGCAAGAGCGACTTGACCATGCAACGACTTTCGTCCATCACGATCACGGCACCCGAACCGAGCATCGAACCCGCTTTGGCGATGGCGTCATAGTCCATCGTGGTGTCCATCATGATGTGACCGGGGATCACCGGCGCACTCGAACCACCAGGAATCACAGCTTTGAGCTTGGCGCCATTACGCATGCCACCCGCCAGCTCGAGCAAGGTCGAAAACGGCGTACCCAAGGGAATTTCGTAATTACCGGGACGCTCTACATCACCCGTAATTGAAAAAAGTTTGGTGCCGCCATTGTTCGGCTTACCAATCTCAAGATACGCCGGTCCGCCATTACGAATGATCCATGGCACGGCCGCGAATGTTTCGGTGTTATTGATAGTGGTGGGCTTACCGTACAGGCCAAAGCTCGCAGGGAATGGTGGTTTAAAGCGTGGCTGGCCTTTTTTGCCCTCAAGGGACTCGAGCAACGCGGTTTCTTCGCCGCAGATATAGGCGCCAAAACCGTGAAAAGCGTGCAACTGGAAACTGAATGAAGAACCGAGAATTTTGTCGCCGAGAAAGCCTGCTTTGCGGGCTTCTTCGAGAGCGTCTTCGAAACGTTCGTACACCTCGAAAATTTCGCCGTGGATATAGTTATAACCAACCGGAATACCCATCGCGTAGGCGGCAATCGCCATACCTTCAATCACGATGTGAGGATTGAGTCGCAAAATGTCGCGGTCTTTAAAGGTGCCAGGCTCGCCCTCGTCCGAATTACAGACCAGATATTTCTGCCCCGGAAACGTGCGTGGCATGAAAGACCATTTCAGACCGGTCGGAAAACCCGCACCACCACGACCACGCAAGCCAGAGGCCTTCACCTCGGCGATCACGTCTTCCTGGCTCATACCTTGCGTGAGAATTTTGCGCAGTGCTTCGTAGCCACCGCGCTTAACGTAGTCCTCGAGGCGCCAATTACTGCCATCCAGACCGTCCATGATCTGAGGCGTGATATGACGGCCATGCAAGGCCATCGATTTCACCAGGTCATTGCCTGGATTAGCGTTCAGGCCTTCGGAAAATTTCGACAGGATCGACGCTGTACTCATGCTGCCTCTCCCTTGACGGATGCGGCAAGCTCACCGAGCATGGCATCAATTTTTTCTGCGGCCATACGCACGCACATGTGTTTGTTATTGACCAGCAAAACTGGAGAGTCGCCACAGGCGCCCATGCACTCGCCTTCAACTAAGGAGAACACACCATCAGCGGTTGTTTCGCGAAAACCAATACCCAGTTTTTGCTTGAGGTAATCAGCGGTTTTAACGCCATCACGCAACGCACAAGGCAAATTAGTGCAAACCGAAATTTTGAAGGTACCGATAGGGCGCACGTCAAACATGTTGTAAAACGTTGCGTTTTCTTGAACCAGAATGGGAGGCTGTCCGAGATAATCGGCAACGTCCTGGATCACCTCGGGTGATACCCAACCCATTTCGTCCTGCGCAATCGTAAGCGACGCCATGATGGCGGACTGCTTTTGATCCGCCGGGTACTTGGCGATCTCGCGGTCGATTTTTTTGTAGGCCTGTTCAGAGAGCAGCATGGTTTAAATCCGATAGTAGCGGTCGCTCGCGTTAGCGATCGATCTCGCCGAAAACGATATCCTGGGTACCGATGATGGTGACAGCATCGGCAATCATATGGCCACGCGACATTTCGTCGAGTGCCTGCAAATGCGCAAAACCTGGCGCACGAATATTAAAACGGTAGGGCTTGTTGGCACCATCAGATACGATGTAAATACCAAACTCGCCTTTGGGATGTTCCACGGCAGCATATGCCTCTCCGGCTGGCACGCTAAAGCCTTCAGTAAAGAGTTTGAAATGGTGAATCAACTCTTCCATGTTGGTCTTCATACCGGTGCGGTGCGGTGGCGACACTTTGTGGTTATCGATCATCACGGGGCCTGGGTTGTTACGCAACCACTGTACACACTGACGAATAATGCGGTTACTTTCACGCATCTCGGCCACACGCACCAGATAGCGGTCATAGCAATCGCCATTGACACCAACCGGCACATCAAACTGCAAACGATCGTAAACCTCATAAGGCTGGGTCTTGCGCAAGTCCCAGGCCACACCCGAACCGCGCAACATCGGCCCGGTAAAACCAAGCGCTTTCGCACGCTCAGGATCTACCACACCAATGCCCACCAGACGCTGTTTCCAGATACGGTTATCGGTCAGCAATGTCTCGTATTCGTCGACCGCAGCAGGGAAACGATTCGTAAAATCCTCGATGAAATCAAGCAGCGAACCTGAACGTGCATCGTTCATCGCTTTGACTTCTTTGGCCGAACGATACTGACTGGACTTGCCGTACTGAGGCATCGAATCAGGCAGGTCGCGATAGACGCCGCCGGGACGATAGTAGGCAGCGTGCAGGCGAGCACCTGAGACGGCTTCGTAGCAATCCATCAAGTCTTCGCGGTCACGGAAGGCGTACAAAAAGATCGCCATCGCACCCACGTCAAGACCGTGCGTACCGATCTGCAACAAGTGATTGAGCAGGCGGGTAATTTCGTCGAACATGACGCGGATGTATTGCGCACGCACTGGCGGCGTCACACCCATCATCTTTTCGATCGCCATCACGTAACTATGCTCGTTACACATCATCGACACGTAGTCGAGTCGATCCATGTAGGGCAGTGCCTGCAAGAAAGTACGGTGCTCGGCAAGTTTTTCGGTGCCACGATGCAGCAAACCAATATGCGGATCGGCACGCTGAATCACCTCGCCATCCAGCTCAAGTACCAATCGCAGCACACCGTGCGCAGCAGGGTGCTGGGGACCGAAGTTCAGCGTGTAATTTTTAATTTCAGCCATGATTAGCGCCCTACTCCATAACCATCTTCGCGAATCACACGCGGTATCACTTCGCGCGGATCAATCGTGACAGGCTGATATACCACGCGCTCCAACTCAGGGTCATAGCGCATTTCGACGTTACCGTACACAGGGAAATCTTTGCGGAATGGATGACCAATAAATCCATAGTCGGTCAGGATACGACGCAAATCGGGATGGCCTTCGAATACGATACCAAACAGATCAAACGCCTCACGCTCAAACCAGTTGACGCTTGGCCAGACATTCATGAGTGAATCAATACAGGGAAAATCATCATTCGCCGCATAGGTACGCACACGCAAACGCACATTGTTTGCAATCGACAACAAATGAATCACAACCGCGTAACGACCCGCGGGTACGAGCGCAGCCTGCGATGGCTCACCGGTTGTACCTACGCCGTATGTTGAGTAGTCCACACCGCACACATCGAGACATTGTTCGAACTGCAACTCGTCGCGCAGACGCAGACAGGTTGATTCCCACATATCGGCGGAGACTTCGAGTGTGATTTCGTCGGTGGACAACGTGATATGCGCCTGCTCGCCGAGCAGTGCTATCATTTTTTGTTGCAGGTTTTCTAGCCTGGACATGTCTTAAGCCTGATTAGAACAAGGTGTGCGGATCTTACTGAAACTCACATCTAGGAATCTTGAATTAACGAGCGATTGTATTGGTCTGGCGAATTTTGTTTTGCATTTGCAAGAGGCCATACACAAGCGCCTCTGCTGTCGGCGGACAACCCGGTACGTAAATATCTACTGGGACAATCCGGTCACAGCCACGCACGACAGAGTAGGAGTAGTGATAATAGCCACCACCATTTGCGCATGATCCCATCGACAACACCCAGCGAGGCTCTGGCATCTGGTCATACACCTTGCGCAAGGCAGGTGCCATTTTATTACACAACGTACCCGCCACAATCATCAGATCAGACTGACGTGGGCTCGGACGAAAAACGATCCCGAACTGATCCAGGTCATAGCGCGCCGCACCTGCATGCATCATTTCCACCGCACAGCAAGCCAGACCAAAAGTCATGGGCCACATCGAACCGGTCCTTGCCCAGTTGATGACCGCGTCAGCGCTGGTAGTAATAAAACCTTGCTTGAGAATTCCGTCAATTGCCATAGGTATGTTTGGGCGAGATTGGGTTATTCCCAGTCCAGCGCACCTTTTTTCCATTCATAGATGAAACCAACGGTGAGTACAGCCAGAAAGACCATCACCGTGACAAAACCAACCATCCCAACGGCGCTGTTAGCGATCGCCCAGGGGAATAAAAATGCGATTTCAAGATCGAAAAGAATGAACTAAATAGCGACCAGGTAGT
>CAINDJ010000130.1 GCA_903847325.1 uncultured beta proteobacterium
CTTGAATCGGCCATGACTTGGTATATCCCAGCGGGTAATTCCAAAAATGCAAAAGCGCACACAATCTACCTCTCGGCCTTCGCGGCTGAACAATTTGCTGTATTAAAAAAGTTGGCTACTGACGAAACGGGCAAGCTATCCAAGTGGGTGTTGCAAGCGAGGTGGACTGATGAACACGTATGCGTTAAATCTCTAGCCAAACAGATCGGCGATAGGCAGCGCGGTGATAAAGCGCCGATGAAGTGCCGCAGCTTGCACACGGATGCACTAACGCTACCGGGCGGAAAGTGGACGCCGCACGATTTAAGACGTACTGGCGCGACCATCATGGGGGCGTTAGGGGTAAGGCCTGATGTTATCGAAAAATGTTTAAACCATGTCGAGCAAAACAAACTTGTCCGAATCTATCAGCGCCAAAAACTAGAGGCCGAACAGGCTGAGGCATGGAGGCTACTTGGCGAACGGTTGGAACTATTGGTTCACAATGATGCTGGCAATGTGGTTCCAATGAGGAGCGCTGCATGAGCGACAAGGATGAGGTGGCTGCTATGGCAGAACGGCAAGGAGGGTGGGAAAGCTTAGCTAGAGCACTTTTTCGAGAACTATCAACTTATCAGGAGGATGATCAAACTCGCCGCGCATTTAACCAAAAAACGAGAGGCCGAAAGATTGTGCGTGATTTGCACTGGTACTTTCTAGTTGAGGACATCTTAAGAACTGAAAAATTGAAAAATCCGCATAACAAAGAGGTATTTATTATTGGTCAGCACCTTCCATTGCTGTATGGGGATAAATTGCGGTCTAACAGCTCTGCTCGCAACGCAGCAAACAAAACAGTGCAAAATAAATTGGCCGCATATCGGAAATTGTTGAAACCACTCCGCGTAGTGTACGATTCAGCAGCAAATCCTCTCCGCCATCTTGTTGAGATGGACGAGTCAGCAACTGAACAGGTTGGAAACGAAAGTGACAATCACATAACCTAATACGGCAAAAAATGCTGTCAATAGGTATCGCAAAATTATTGCACTTCGCTAAGCCTTAACGCCCGCGTATCCCCACTCCCATTATTTCCCGTTAACAATTTCGGGATAAAACCACTCCTAAAGTTCGTCTAATCCGATGCATTCTGCGTCGGAATAACATTAGGAGATAGACATGCCAAAAAAGATTGTAACGCCCGAAGAAAAACTTCAACGCGCACAGCGACGTCATGAAAAACTAAAACGCAAACTCGAGCTTTTAGAGTCAAGCCCAGATGACAAATGTGTAGACATAGATGTCCTATGCGAACTAAAGGGGCGCTCTCCGGCATCGATCTGGCGCGATGTAAAGGCTGGCCGCCTTCCGCAGCCAATCAAAACTGGTCCGCGCTCTTCCCGCTGGCGTCTTGGCGATGTTCGCACCTTAAAATCAGAGGAGGTGTGAAATGATGACACGTCCGATATCACTCGCACCAAAGTTCAACAACTTCCCGCAAACTCTCACTGCGCTTATACAGTGGGTATTATGGTGCTATGAGTATAAAGATGAAAAGTGGACAAAAGTACCCAAACAGCCAAATGGCATGAATGCAAGCACAGCGAATTCGGCCACGTGGTGTAATTTTGAAAAGGTTTGTGCTGCATATCAGGCCGGTGGATACGATGGAGTAGGCATCGTGCTCACCAGCAAGCCGCTCAATAACGGTCTATATCTCATCGGAATGGACTTCGATAATTGCCTTGCAAATGGCGAGTTGGATGACGGTCCGCGCAAAGCTACCGAGTTGCTAGATACTTACTGGGAGATCAGTCCAAGCGGTGAAGGTATCCGGCTGTTCTACCTGCAAGATAATCCTGTTAAGGCTCGCAAAATCAAAGTGGATGGCAAGTCACGTGAGGTGTACTCCACCGGTCGCTACCTGACAGTGACCGGCCACATTGTTGGTCAATCCAAGGAGGTTCGCTATGTTGCATGACGCTATCCTTGAAGAGCTCCAGCTATCCCATAAAAGCAAGCCCAGCAATCTAAAGAACCTCAATGCTTCGCAGCGAAATGGTTCTACCACACTTGACCAGTTAGATGCTGAA
>CAINDJ010000131.1 GCA_903847325.1 uncultured beta proteobacterium
ATTCGCGCCATACAACGCGAAATCGATCGTAACTTTACACACCTGCAACAAAATCAACTCATAGATATTTATGGCGAGCTTGACCTGACAGAAGAAAAAAATAGACTAGGCGCAGAGAACATCGCACGCACAATTCAAGAGCTAAAAAAATTTTACACTTACTCCCCTCTTGCGCAGACAATTCCTGAAAATGTCACCCTATCAATATTATCCAGCCTTGAGCAACAAAGATTTCCAGCTTTTTCTTATGCCAACTTTGACGTAATCAGAGCAAACAGACTTGTGAAAGGTAGTCGCGCTAATGCATCAATGGGTCTAACTTCCTGCCTGGATGAGGTAGGTATATTCGCGGCACTTGCCATGACAATGCCTCCGGGAATTATCCAGAACGTCATCGCCCTGTCCTGCGTATCTCACTACACGGCTTTCGCCTGGACGGATACGGGTGAAATTTGTTGGTTTTACGGAAAAAACAAATTGTTCGGTCAAGCGCAATGGCGAGACCTCGTGAATCAGGAGTTTGATGGGGACTCGCAACGTGCCTTCAATCAACGAATGATTGATTTTGACTGTATCACCACCGTTGCCGGTACCTTCGAATTTAAAACGGGCAATACTTCAATTGCCCAAGATCATATCGATGAAATCGTAGAAAAACTTGATCAGTTTTTTGGATGTCGCCTCAGCCAGCTTTCTGCTGGCTTGGAACAAAATCAAACTGTCTTTCCGGAATTAGCCATCACCCCGATCCTTAGAGAGTTGCTGGGTACACAATCGATCGAACATGCAAGAGCTCGGCTATTACGTTCCGATGAAAGTTCCTGCCTACAAGTTCTCTACTCTTACCGCAGCCTCGAACTAAAGTCGCTTTACCCCTACCTGCAAATCGCAAGAGAAAATTCACAATGTAAAAAGCTCGGGCTTGCGCTTCTATCGGTTGAACAGGCCATTGAACTCGTGCGCGATATAGCGGGACAACACTCTATTTTTGGTGATCGCTTACGCCTCGCAATGCCAGACGAAACACTTCGTCTGCAAACCGGTTCCGATATAGACAAAGCGTTACTCCTTCATGTATTGATCGAACATTTTCATACAGCGTCGGATAGGACTGTCCACACTTACACACTTATTACGCAAGATGACAGCTTTGTTTTGAGCGGGGATTTTTGTCTCAGTCTCAAATCGATGAGCATTGCCCGCCCCCCCGCGGCTGGGGTGATCATGAAATTTTCAGACCCGCTTGCGATATGACCCAAACAACGCTGACGCAGCCTACTGTGGTGTCGACACCTTGGTCACGCCATGAGCGTCTCATTATTTGTTGTGTCTGTCTGGCCGCCTTCACTTTTCAGTTTGAAGCCTTTTTGGTTAACGTGGCGCTCCCTTCGATGGCAATCGAACTCGGTGCCTCCTCAACAGAAATTTCCTTCGCTGTTATCACATACTTGCTTGCAACCACCATCGCACTTGTGCCTGCGGGCAAACTTGGCGATCGGTTTGGCTTGCGTCGTACATTTTTGACCGGCTGTGGGGTCGCAGCGATCGCGACACTGCTCTGTGGCGTATCCACTTCGCTATTAATGCTCTTGGTGAGCAGATTTCTCCAGGGTCTCGGTATAGGCATGATCGTAGCCAACGCCTACGCCATCATCCCTGTCTGGATCGACAAGACCCATGCTGGCCGAGGGTATGGCATGCTTTCCCTTGGCGCGGGAGTGGGCATGGTTGCCGGCCTGCCCGTCGGCGGCGTGCTTTCTTACGTATTGAGCTGGCATTGGATTTTCTTGGCTACGGCACCATTTTTTGCTGGACTTTTCTGGCTTGCCTGGAAAGTTCTACCGCGCGAGCACTCTCAAGCCGGCACAGAGGTAAAGCTCGACTGGCTTGGATTGGTGACGTTTGCTTTGATGCTGAGCTGCGCCGTACTCACCATGAGCCTGGGAGCAGAAATTGGCTGGGGATCAACAGCAATTCTGTCGTTGTTGGTCTTCACCATTTTTTGCGCTGGGTTATTGCTCATCCGCGGAAATAAGCCGCCTTATTTGTTCACTCCAGCAATATTTAAAATTTCAGGCCTCATCCCGGGCATATGTGTCCTTTTTATTTTTTCTATGGCCGTCGGTGGCCTGCGGTTTTTACTGCCCTTTTACCTTCAGCTCAGTTGTGGATTGTCAGTGCTAATGAGCAGCGTGTTATTGCTCTCGTATCCACTCAGTTTTGCTCCAGCAGGGGTATGGGCAGGGCAACTGGCGGATCGAATCGGATCACGGCGCATGGTGATTTTTGCTTGCTCGCTTGTAGCTGTGCTGTGCGCAACATTTGCATGGCTTTTCAGCCAGCTGGGCATATGGTTTTTCGTACTGTTCGTGCTCAGCTTTGGCTTTGCTAATGGGATGTTCTTTGCACCAAACAACCGCTTTTGTATGTCCTATGTTCCTGAGCCGTTAAAAGGCGAAGCCAGCGCGCTGCTACCTGTCGCGCTCAATATGGGCACACTAATCGGAGTGAGCGTATTTGAGACGGTGTTTACTATTCATGTACCAGATGGCGCAATGCTTATTCAGAATTACGCCTTCAGGTCAGAAGGTCTGCTGGATTTTCTGAATCATGGTTTGACTGACGCGTTGATCCTGGCCGTATTGCTGCTGCTCGGTGCAGTGTTACTTGCGTTTCTGACGTATCAATCCTCGACGAAAGCCGATAACAATCAGTAACAAAATTTTGGCTGGATACGTATTGTTTTAAAGTCAGCCGCGCAACTAAAATTTGAGTCATGGAGATCAGACTCACAAAGCTCGAAGCACTCATCCCAAATCTTGCCACGCGAGAGGATTTGCTTAAAACTAAAGCAGACATGAGGGAGGACTTGCTTAAAACACGTGGGCAACTTGAGGGATCCATCCAAAAAATAGAAACCACTATGCACCAAGAGATGACAAAACAAACCTGGACCCTTGTTAAATGGATGACTGGTCTTTTGGCGACGCTGCTCCCGTCCTTAGTTGCAGCGACTTTTTACATCGCGCGACACGTGCACTAAGAAAAACCTAGCGATCCCTGTCCACAGCAAACGCACAGAGCGCCAACAAAGAATCTTTATATCCCGATGCAGGGAACGCGTCGAGCGCCTCACTAGCTAAACCAGCCTCAGTCATCGCACTTTGCCTAGCGTGGTCTAACGCCCCGGTTTCCTGAATAGCGAGTGCCACCGCATCAAAATCAGCCTCACCATGCTCAATCGCGTGGCGAATCAGTGCTTTCTGGCTCTCTGAACCTACCTCCAGCACCCTGATCAAGGGCAAAGTTGGCTTACCCTCACGCAAATCATCGCCAACATTTTTACCCAGCGCAGCCGCATCACCACTGTAATCCAGTACGTCGTCGACTAATTGAAAGGCCGTCCCGATATGGCGTCCATAGGCTGCGGCCGCAGACTGCTGCTCAGCTGTGGCGCCTGCCAGTACGGCGCCCGCTTCGGCGGCAGCCTCGAACAACTTGGCGGCCTTAAAGCGCACAACCTGCAGGTAGCGTGCCTCGGAGACGTCTGGATCATGGATATTAAGCAGCTGGAGGACTTCACCCTCAGCGATCACGGTTGTAGCGCCCGACATGATCTGCATGATCCGCATACTGTCGACATCAACCATCATTTCAAAGGCGCGCGAATACAGATAGTCGCCCACGAGCACGCTAGCCGCATTGCCAAATACAGCATTAGCCGTGCTGCGCCCGCGGCGCAGGTCAGATTCGTCGACGACATCGTCATGCAGCAAGGTGGCCGTATGGATGAACTCAACCACGGCAGCCATCAGGTGCTGGTGACTACCCTGATAACCAAGAGCCTGGGCGACCATCAACAGCATGGCCGGACGCATGCGTTTGCCACCCGCGCCAATGATGTAATCGCCGATCGTACGGATCAGCACCACTTCGGAGTTGAGGCGGTCACGAATGACGGTATCGACTGCTTTCATGTCGCCAGCGACGGGGGAGAGGAGTTCGGAGAGCTTATGCACGAGACTTTCTTTTGACTTTCAAGTAGTTAGGCGTTAATATTCCGGGTTCGGCATTTTGGCCGAAGAAATGTAATTAATTTAGTAATGCTAGTAATGAAATTTATTAAATTGCATGCATTTCATTTTTCATTGCACTAAACACGAGGTTAACCCATGTACGCGGTCATAAAAACCGGAGGCAAGCAGTATCGCATTGCTTCAGGTGAAAAACTTAAAATAGAACAGATACCGGCAGACATTGGGCAAGAAATCACGCTGGATCAAGTGTTATCCGTAGGCGAAGGCGACCAATTAAAAATTGGTACCCCGCTTGTGGCTGGCGCTGTGGTCAAAGCAACGGTTCTTGCGCAAGGACGCCATGATAAGGTCACGATCTTCAAGATGCGTCGTCGCAAGCACTATCAAAAGCATCAAGGTCACCGTCAAAACTATACCGAGATTCTGATCGGCGACATCTCAGCTTAATAGCTGTGATTCCCGAATATTCAGATCTCGTCATGCAGGAGTAAAACATGGCACAGAAAAAAGGCGGGGGTAGTACCCGCAACGGTCGTGACTCAGAATCGAAACGACTAGGCGTTAAAGCCTACGGCGGCGAACTGATTCCGGCTGGTTCAATTATCGTGCGTCAGCGCGGCACTACCTTTCACCCTGGCACAAACGTGGGCATTGGCAAAGACCATACCCTGTTTGCGCTGATTGACGGTCACGTCAAGTTTTCAGTGAAAGGCAAACTCAACAAGTCGACCGTTTCGGTCCTCTCGGCTGAGTAAGCGGCTTTCAAGCCTTTAAAAGCCCTGTCGCCGAGCGGCAGGGCTTTTTATTTTTACGGTACCATCATCAAATGAAATTCGTCGACGAAGCAACCATTGAAGTCATTGCTGGCAAGGGCGGCAACGGCGCGCACAGCTTTCGCCGTGAAAAATTCATCCCTAAAGGTGGGCCCGATGGCGGTGACGGCGGGCGAGGTGCCAGTATTTTTGCGATCGCCGACCGTAACATCAATACCCTGATCGATTTCCGTTATGCCCGCAAGCACGTAGGCAAGCATGGCGAACACGGTCGCGGCTCCGATATGTATGGCGCAGCTGCGGCAAACATTACCCTGCGCGTACCGGTTGGCACGATAATTTATGATGCCGAGACCGGCGAAGAACTCTTTGACCTCAGCCACCATGAACAGCAGGTCGTATTGGCTGCAGGTGGCGAAGGCGGTCTGGGTAACGTGCATTTCAAATCCAGTGTTAACCGTGCGCCAAAGCAATGGACGCCTGGCAAGGATGGCGAGCAACGTCGCCTTAGGCTCGAGCTCAAAGTACTCGCTGATGTTGGCTTGCTGGGTATGCCTAACGCAGGCAAATCCACGCTCATCAGCCGTATTTCTAACGCACGACCCAAAATCGCTGACTATCCGTTTACCACGCTACACCCTAACCTGGGTGTCGTACGTACCTCAGAATCACGCAGCTTTGTCGTTGCAGACATCCCTGGACTGATTGAGGGTGCCTCCGAAGGCGCGGGACTCGGTCACTTGTTTTTACGCCACTTGAGCCGCACACGTATTCTTTTGCACCTGGTGGATGTTTCTTCGCAAGATCCAGACGAGGATGCTGTTGACCGTGCCGTGGGTGAGGCGCGCGCCATCGTTGAAGAGCTGCGACTGTATGACGAAACACTTTACAACAAGCCGCGCTGGTTGGTCCTGAATAAGCTCGACATGGTGGCCGATCCTGAAGACGTCAAAAAACGTTTTCTGAAAGCCTATAAGTGGAAAGGCCCGGTCTATGCCATTTCAGCACTCTCCGGTGATGGTACCCAGCAATTGATCTGGGATCTCCAGGATGCGATTGATGCTTACCGTCAGGAAGACAACATCGCCGAAGACCGCGCAGCGGGCACGTTCGTTGCGGATGATCCGCGTTTTGACGAAACCCGTGTCGATGCTGACACGCGCGCTCCGCTCAAAGACGATTAATCACTCACGTATTTTTCCCATGACAGACCAGACCTCCCCTGCATCCGTTATAGCTCGCGCCTCGCGTATCGTGGCGAAAGTAGGCTCATCTCTGGTGACCAATGATGGCCAGGGGCTCGACCGCGAAGCCGTTGCCCACTGGGCATTGCAGATTGCAGCGCTGCGCAAACAAGGCAAGGAAGTGGTGCTGGTTTCGAGTGGGGCGATTGCCGAAGGTATGGCACGACTGGGATGGTCGAAACGCCCCACCTCCATGCACGAACTTCAAGCTGCCGCTGCCGTGGGGCAGATGGGTTTAGTTCAAGCCTATGAGGCGGCCTTCTCTGAGCATAATCTTCAGACAGCCCAGATTTTGCTGACCCACGAAGACCTCTCGGATCGGCAGCGCTATCTCAACGCGCGCTCGACGCTGTTTGCACTGCTCAGACTTGGGGTGGTGCCAATTGTCAACGAGAATGATACGGTTGCAACCGATGAAATCGCCGTTGGAGACAACGACACCCTCGGCGCACTGGTCACCAATCTGATCGAAGCCGATGCGTTGATTATCCTCACGGATCAACGCGGCCTGTACGAGGCAGATCCCCGTCGGGACCCCAAGGCGCGATTCGTATCCCATGCGAAAGCTGGGGATCCGGCGCTGGAGGCGATGGCTGGTGGTACAGGAAGCGGGATCGGCAAGGGCGGCATGCTTACAAAAATTCTTGCCGCCAAACGTGCGGCACGCAGCGGTGCCGACACAATCATTGCCTCTGGACGAGAACAGGATGTCATGATCCGCTTAGCCGCAGGCGAATGTATTGGCACAGAACTGCGTGCAGATGTTCCCGTGCTCTCAGCCCGCAAGCAATGGATGGCGGATCATTTGCGTCTGCCCGGCAAGCTCGTTTTAGATCAAGGGGCTGCAAATGCCTTACGACGGGAAGGTAAAAGCCTTCTGCCCATCGGTGTTAAAAGCATTGAGGGCGAGTTTGAGCCTGGCGACGTTGTTGCATGTCTTGACCCCGCGGGCCACGAATGCGCGCGTGGGCTGACCAATTACTCTTCTTCCGATGCACGCCGGATCATGGGTCAGCCGTCTTCAAAAATAATAGAGATCCTGGGCAGCGCGAGCGAAGAAGAACTTATTCATCGCGACAACCTGATCGTGCTCTAAGGGCTTTTTGGCCCCGTGCCCATGGGAAGTTCAATATGAAAAACGGCTCCACCCGCTGGGATGTTTTTTGCATGAATGCTCCCACCATGGGCCTGAACAATTCGCATGCAAATTGCTAGTCCCAGACCCGTACCGCCTGCTCCATCCTTTGTCAGGCTCGACTGCACGAAGGGTTCGAAAATATTCTCAAGCTCATTTTGAGGAATTCCACAGCCCTCGTCCTGCACAAAAAAATGCGCGGTATCAGGCGACACAACATCAAGACCAACAATGATTTTTTGTCCTGGCGAAGAAAATTTCAACGCGTTGGCAACCACATTGCGCAACACTTGATGAATCCTCATGACATCTGCTTGCAACATCACAGGATTTACTGGCAAACGGGCGTCGAACATCACACACCTCGCACGCAACAATGGGGAGAGTTCACTTTCAACATCCCTGACTAATTGGCGGGCATCAACACAGGTAAATGCGACTTGCGATAATGCGCTGTCTATTTTTGAAATATCCAGCAAGTCATTCACTAAGGTGAGCATACGCTGCCCGGAAGTATGGATGTCACTAAACATTCCCGCTAATCTCGACTGGTCCCGGCTACGCATCAACCCTAGCTCTGAAAAACCAAGAATGGACTGCAAAGGGGTACGTAACTCGTGACTAATGTTGGCAATAAACTCTGCCTTGGTTCTCGCGGTATCCTGCGCACTGCGCCATGCCACTCTCGCCATGACTGCGATCACAATGAGCGCCAGAGCACCGACCAGCACAAACCAGGACAGCAGTCTGAACCAGTCATTCCAGGCTGCAGACATCGGGCGCTCTACAAGGGTAACAAGTGGCCAGGCACGTGAAGTACGCACTGAGACAATTTGCTCCCCCTCACCCGCCCCCGAACCGATATAAGTGCCTTGCGCACGTGGTTTTAACTGGTCGATGATCTCGAAATGTCCAGCCAGTTTCGTTGCGAGTGGCAACACCTGCGGGTAGCTTGCGATGACATCACCAGCATAAGAGGTCAATATTGCGGACAAGTCAGAATCGCCAAGCGCAACAGCCTGAAAATTAGCAAAGAAATCCGGGTTCAACATGCCGACAAGATAAAACGTTCGCGCATCCTGCGTTTGTACGCGCCTGATAAGAGGCAATGCAAACACACTGAGAGAAGTCGACAATTGCCGCCGGTCGATACTCAGATCCTCAAGATAGCGCACGGGGATTAACTTCGATAGCACCGGCGCGTCATTGAGGGGTAACACGCCGAATACTTGTAAATCGACCGTCCTCCCCTGGTCTTGCGCATGTGTCGACATCACAATCAATCCAGCCGAGTCGATTAAGGCCAAACTGCGCAGAAAGGTGAGCGAGCCCAACACCTGCAGCGCCGGCGAGCGTAATCGATTACCTGTCGCGTCACCCGCTGTACGGACAACCTCAGACAGATCATTAAGGGCTAAGGCAGCGACATCAAGGGTTCTGACAGCATGATCATCAAGCAGGCGGGCAAACAGTTCGGCACGCCGTTTGTCATTGCTGATAATTTCATTTTTTTCGTACCAGATAATCCAGCCAACAGACAACCCGACAATGAGTGAAATAACCGTGACAAACCATACTCCCTGCCGAGTCAGGGGAGACTTGGTAGCCAGTGTCATCAGGATGCTGGGACGATTCATGCGTGCTTTATTTCACGACCATGGGTGCCATGCCGTGCCGTTGCGCTGCGCGCTCAAGCCGGCCATCACGCTTGATCGCATCCACAAACTGGTTGATGCGCAGGAGCCAACCCAGATCACCGGGTTTTAGCGCATAGGCGTAGGACAAAACGTCGCGCTGAATGTCGGGTGCAATGAGCCGGATGGAATCATTACGGTCCAATACGCGCCGACCATTTGGATAATCTGTGATGAATACATCGATTCGCCCCGAAAGCAACTCTTTTTCCCGATTCATAGGCGGGCGCACCACGACCATGGAGGCCTGGGTGAGTGTGTCGCGCATGACCGGTTCCATAAAACTCCCCGCCTGGACGCCGACCACGACGCCCGACTGATCGATATCGCTCCAACCTTTGATCTGTCGCTGTCCTTTTGTTGTGATGGCATAGATGCCGCTTTGCATATAAGAATTAGAAAAAGTCAGAAGGCTAGCGCGTTGCGCGATGGCACCAATCGCAAACATTCCAATCTCACATCGGTCCGCGAGCAAATCGTCCACCAGGTTTACAAAGGAGGAATCTACATAGACCAGATCGACGTCCAGATCAGCTGCCAAGGCATGAGAAAGATCGATATCAATCCCGCTTAACGCTCGCGTATGCGGATTACGGTAGGTGACTCCGTAGTATTCAGGCCAGATACAAACTCTCAACTGACCTGCATCGCGGATACGGGCTTCCGTTGTCGTTGCAAAACACTGACTGGTCGACGCACACGTCAAAAAGAGCATGCTGAGCCACTGTAGAAACTTAATTCTCCTCAAAAAGCGAGAGCGGGTGAGTAGATAACGCATAAATAGTTAAGCCCTATCGGCAATGTCCTCTTTTCGATCGAATTCGTGACTAGGAGCGGCCACATGA
>CAINDJ010000132.1 GCA_903847325.1 uncultured beta proteobacterium
CATTTGGATAAAACATCTCCCGCAGAAATCACCTTGCAAATTAACGAGATTGAATTTAGTCGATGGCTGGAGTTAATTGAGGATTTTCGCAACAAGTATGGTCTCTACGCGAGCTCCGTTGAGATCAACAAGCATGGCGATCACGCAGGTGTCGTACAAGTAACCGCCACACTGGTTCAGACGCCATGAAAATTAAATTTGATGGGTATGCTTTTCGCTTTGGCTTGCTAAGCTGGATCATTGGACTGATCGTCACAATTGCCCTTGTAGCCGCATGTATACCTGTGAATTGGTTTGCGTCAATGGTTGCTGATAAAACGGCTTGCAAAGTGATGCTATTACAACCAACAGGTTCGATTTGGCAGGGCAGCGCAAGTTTTGGTTTTTCGGAAATAAAAATTGGGGATTTTAAAACGTGTAACGCACCCTATGGCATGACGCAGCATTTCTCCTGGAGTAGCCAATGTTCCTTAATGGATTTGCAATGCAAATGGAACATACAACATTCAAACTTAGCGCGGCCGCTGGATCTGTCGCTCACGATGCGAGGCCTGTCCATCAACGCCAATCAGGCTGAGTTACCTGGGAACTTTCTCGAAGGCTTGGGTAGTCCATGGAATTCTCTCCACCCTCGTGGCAAATTAAAGCTCCAGTGGAGTGATATTAAATGGGATGAGGCGCCAACAGGCTTGGTTGAAGTCCAGTTTTTGGATATCACCAGCCCAATCAGTCTTGTTAAGCCTTTAGGCAGTTACGCATTAAAGCTTCAGATCGATCAGGATATTAAAGTTGATTTGTTTACTTTGAATGGCCCTTTGCTTTTAAACGGCCGAGGTCTGCTTGCAAATGGACGACTTTCATTTCAAGGGGAAGCATCTGCTTTGCCTGAGTCAATTGATGCGTTGATAGGTCTGCTCTCGATAATCGGTAGAAAAGATGGCACCGTCTACCGTCTCAAAATGTAAGGACGAATATGTTCCGTTTATTAAAAAACGTTATACAAAGCGCAATCATTTTTTTAATGATTCAAAATTGTTTTGCTCAAGATAACGTCATGAGTCTATCTTTTAATAATGCGGATATCGATTCGGTGATCTCCGCTATTTCGCGCGTCATCAATAAGTCTATTATTGTTGACCCTAAAGTAAAGGGGTCAATTACGCTCAATAGTCAACAAGCGCTTAGTCAAAACGAAATCATTGAGCAGTTAGCGACTGCATTGCGCCTGAACGGTTTTGCTCTGGTAGAAACACCTAATGGTTATAGGGTCGTGACAGAGGCGGACGCAAAACTTCAGTCTACGCAAACGTTTACCTCTAGAAATAATGTTGTGGGTGATCAAATCATCACCCGAGTGATTAAGCTGAACTATGAGTCTGCGCCTAATGTCGTAGCGCTGCTTAGACCGCTTGTATCACCGAACAACACGATTAATGCATTACCTGGAAATAACTCAATTCTCATCACTGATTATGCAAGCAATATCAATCGCATTGAGAAAATTATTCTGAGCGTCGATAGTCCGTCTAATACGACTATTGAGACGATTGTGCTTAAAAATGCACAAGCTTTAGAGGTCGCTGCGCTGATCAATAAAGTCCTGGAAAATAGTGGCCCGCAAGGTGGTGACGGGTTATCCAAACTGAATATCGTTGCAGATCCAAGGGCGAACGTATTGTTGATCCGAGGCGGCAACGCAGAGCGTGTTGGGCAAATTAGAGCCTTAGTCGCAAAGCTGGATGTTTCAAAAAGCTCTGGCAATATCTGGGTCATCCCACTTAAAAATGCAGAAGCCTCTAAATTAGCCATTACCTTAAGAGCGCTCGTTGCAGCGGATAACTCGTTCGCTAATCCCGCGAACTCAGGCAATCCGGGTTCTCAAATGAATGCAAACTCTCAAGCGTTGAATCAAGGGGTAGGCGCCCCAGTGAATTTTGCAAACAATAACAATCAAATGGGAGGAGCTCCCTCTGCTGCGGCGACTTCTGCTTTGACGAGTACAAGTGGTCCCTCTGTCGGAGGTTCGATTCAGGCGGATCCAATCACAAATTCGCTGATCATTACAGCAACTGAACCGGTTTACAAAAACTTATTGAAAGTTGTCCAGCAACTCGATCGTAAACGTGCACAAATCTATATTGAGTCCATGATTGTCGAACTCTCCTCCACAAATGCTGCAGAACTCGGTGTGCAATGGCAAGCGCTGATTGGTTCAAATCAGGGTTTTGCAGGATCAAACTTTACTGGCCCTAATTCCTCGGGCAATACGAATATCCAAGGAGCGAGTGGCTCGATTAATAATGCCGTCAATAACAATAACGCAGCGGCTAACGCTCTCCTCAA
>CAINDJ010000133.1 GCA_903847325.1 uncultured beta proteobacterium
CGTAAGGCTCCTTTTGCGATTTCGCACAGGTGCTAGGCGCGACGTGTTTCGAGGTCAGCATGAAGAAGTTGATGGGGTTACTAGGTGCCTGTGCCATGTTTTTCAGTGGTATTGCGTTCGCACAAGTAAAAGATATGCCAGGTGGCCCTGGTGTAAACCAGCTTAATTTGCGCGAAGGCGTGACCCAGATTGGCCATGACGTTGTCTGGCTGCACTGGTTGATGCTGATCATCTGTCTGGTGATTTTTGTCGCCGTGTTTGGCGTGATGTTTTATTCGATCTGGGCACACCGCAAATCACGCGGTGCGATCGCTGCGACATTCCATGAGCACATGGGTGTAGAGGTTGCCTGGACGATTATCCCTTTCATCATTGTGATTGCGATGGCTTTGCCTGCAACACGTACCGTGGTGGCAATGAAAGACACCAGCGGTGCTGACATCACAGTGAAAGTCACTGGCTACCAGTGGAAATGGGGCTACGAGTACATCGACGGCCCAGCTGCCGGCGTCAAGTTCCTGTCCAACCTGGCAACACCTCCCGCGCAGATTGCTAATAAAGAGCCAAAGGGCCCTTTTTATCTGATGGAAGTCGACAATCCTCTGGTTGTGCCAGTCGGTAAGAAAATCCGCCTGGCTGTGACTGCAGGCGATGTGATTCACTCGTGGTCAGTACCAGATTTGGCCGTCAAGCAAGATGCGATTCCAGGCTTTATCCGTAATACCTGGTTCCGCGCTGATAAAGTCGGCGAATATCGTGGTTTGTGTTCAGAGCTTTGCGGTAAAGACCATGCCTTCATGCCTATCGTTGTCAAAGTTCTTTCTGAGCAGGACTACGCAAAGTGGGCCGCGGAGCAGAAAAAACTGTTGGCCGCAGCTGCTGATGATCCAAATAAAGAATGGACTGCAGCTGACTTGTCGGCCCGTGGCGAGAAAGTCTATGCAGCAAACTGCGTAGCTTGCCATCAGGGTAGCGGTAAAGGCATTGTGGGCGCATTCCCCGCACTCGACGGCAGCAAGATTGTGATGGGCCCTAAAGCCGATCAGATTCAGATTCTGCTCAAGGGTAAGCAGGGAACGGCTATGGCTTCTTTCGCCAGCCAGCTCAATGATGTTGAGATTGCAGCGGTCATCACGTATTCACGTGGCGCCTGGGGCAACACCGGCAAAGGTCAGGACCCTGTGGTTCAGCCCGCTGACGTAAAAGCCGCACGTTAATTCATTAACGCGCAAGCATTTGTAGATACGACACTTTCATACAGATTTGCTGACAGTCGCACCAAACGTGTGACTGCAGCCTAAGCAGGATAGGAGTTCACAATGAGCAGCGTCACAGCAGACCACGTTACGGGCCACGGCCACGACGATCACGACGACCACGGGCATATGCTCCACGGCTGGCGCCGTTGGCTATTTGCGACCAACCACAAAGACATCGGCACGATGTACATGATTTTCTCGTTTGCCATGTTGATGGAAGGCGGCCTACTAGCACTCTTGTTGCGTACAGAGTTGTTCCAGCCTGGCTTGCAGTTTTTCCGTCCAGAACTGTTTAACCAGTTCACCACGATGCACGGCCTGATTATGGTGTTCGGTGCGATCATGCCGGCATTCGTAGGTTTCGCTAACTGGATGATTCCTTTGCAGATCGGTGCATCGGATATGGCCTTTGCCCGTATGAACAACTTCAGCTTCTGGCTGTTGCCAGTTGCCGGCATTTTGCTCACCACATCATTCTTTGTTCCTGGTGGCGCTACTGCTGCGGGCTGGACGCTCTATGCGCCCCTGACCCTGCAGATGGGCCCAGGTATGGATCTGGCGATTTTCGCTGTCCACATCATGGGTGCTTCATCCATCATGGGCGCGATCAACATCGTGGTCACCATCCTGAATATGCGCGCGCCAGGCATGACACTGATGAAAATGCCATTGTTCTGCTGGACATGGCTGATTACTGCTTACCTGTTGATTGCTGTGATGCCTGTTTTGGCTGCTGCGATCACCATGGTCCTGACCGACCGTCACTTTGGCACAGGCTTCTTTAATGCAGCTGCCGGTGGTGATCCAGTTCTGTATCAGCATATTTTCTGGTTCTTCGGGCATCCCGAGGTTTACATCATGATTTTGCCGGCCTTTGGTATTGTTTCCGCCATCGTGCCAGCGTTTGCCCGCAAGCCTTTGTTTGGTTACGCCTCCATGGTCTACGCGACCGCATCGATCGCGATTCTGTCGTTCATCGTCTGGGCACACCACATGTTTGCAACAGGTATGCC
>CAINDJ010000134.1 GCA_903847325.1 uncultured beta proteobacterium
CTGGGACTATTACAAGATTGTTGCAAAACTGCCAGCTGAGGAAATTTTCACCAAGCTTTCAGAAAGCACCTGCAAACTGGTTAAAAAGCCAGGTTAATTCTTGAGTCGTTCTGAAGGGTTAGTCAAAAAATCACTGCGCATCATGTGCAGTGATTTTTTTATGGACTGCTTAAGTAGGAACGGCGAAGGCTTAAAGCGTACGACCTAACGCTTTAAAAAATAACTCCGACTGTAGTCGTTCACTGATCATTTGTTCTGCAACGTGCTTGGCGAGCTTCGCATTGACAGGTACCAATTGGCGGCCAGTTGATTGAGCGAGCACTTGCGCCTGACACGCGCGTTCAAGGAAATAGAGGTCGTCGTAGGCGTAATCGATCCGATCTGCGCAGACCACTACGCCGTGATTACCCAAAAATGCAATGTCAGCTGTGCCCATCGCACGCGCGATGCGCTCGCCTTCGCTCGCATCCAGTGCGAGTCCGTTGTACTGGTCGTCAATGGCAACGCGATTAAGAAAACGCATCGCGTTCTGTGAGAGATGCGTATCCAGTGCGCGATCAGAGGTCAGCGTCAAGGCGGTCGAGTAGGGCATGTGGGTGTGCAGCACACAGGCTTTTTTGCAAATGCGATGAATGGCTGCATGGATATACATGGCGGTCGACTCGACTTCGTGGCGCCCGGCAAGTTTGTTGCCATCCGTATCGATCATGACGATATCGTCTGCCTGAACCTCGCTCCAGAGCAGTCCGCGGGGATTGAGCAGAAATCTGCCGGATTGATCAGGTAGCTCCAGGCTGAAATGATTGCACACGCCTTCAGCTAAGCCATGGTGCGCTGCGGCACGTAGCGCTAAAGCCAGGTCGGCACGTAGACGCTTAACGCTGTCAGATTCAAAATCACGAAGGTGCATCATTTTTCCTTATTGGCTGAAGGGTTTATTATGCATTTAAATTAAAAAATCATTCAAACGGAGACAAATTGTGCATGACTTATTAATTCGCGGTGCCCAGGTATTTGACGGACAGGGCAATCCGCCAGTGATCGCAGATGTTGCGGTGGATCAGGGGAAAATAACCGCGATTGGTAAAATTTCTGGCTCCGCGCGTGAAATCGTCGAGGCACAAGGTCTCGCGCTGATGCCCGGAATTGTCGATTTGCACACCCACTACGATGCCCAGATTACTTGGGACAAGACCATGTCTCCATCGCCTGCGCTTGGCGTGACCACGACGGTGATCGGTAATTGTGGCTTTGGTATTGCGCCTTGCCCGGCAGATTTGCGTGAAACCATGCTTAAAAACCTCTCTGTCGTGGAAGGCATGGATTTGCAGGCCTTGCTGACAGGCGTGAATTGGGGGTTCGAGACCTTTGGTCAATATATGGATCAGATCAGGCAGATTGGTCCTTATCTGAATACCGCCGTGTTTGCGGGTCACTCCGTAATCCGGACCGCGGTCATGGGTGAGGCCGCCTCAGAGCAGGTCGAACCGACCGACGCACAGATGCAGATGATGCGTGGCTTGATTAAAGAGGCGATGGATGCTGGTGCGATTGGCTTTGCTTCCTCTTTTTCACCTAACCATAGTGGTTTTGGTGGCCGTCCCATGCCTTCGACGATTGCCTCGGAAAAGGAATTGCGTGCGCTGACCGGTGTGTTGGGTGACTATGAGCGTGGCGTCTTCATGATGGCGACCGGCTCGCGCGCGTCACCTGCGGTGATGGAGTCGATCGCCCACGACACGGGTCGTCCTACCTTTATTTCAACTGTGCTGGGGATGTATAACGAGGCTACGCCCGAGCGCGGCATGGAGTACTACGAACAGTGTGGCGCGGCGCAGGCGCGTGGCAATCCTTTATACATGCTGACTAGTTGCCAGCCTTTGTCCTTCGATTTTTCTTTGCTGGATCCATATATCCTGCTCAGTCATACTGCGTTTGACGCGATTCAGGGCAAAGATGTTGAGGGTATGAAAAAGGTCTATGCTGATCCAGCGTTCCGCGCGGCTTTCAGGGAAAACCTCAAAAATCTGAAGTCGGGAATTTTGTTTCTAGGTAACTGGTCCAATATCGAAATTAATCTGACGCATATCCCGGAGTATGTTCAGTACGAAGGACTCACCATTACACAAGTGGCTGCCAAGCTCAATCTTGCCCCGCTGGATGCATTCTTTGATATTGCGCTTAAAGATAATTTAACGACCATGTTTGTCGGTAAATTTTTTAACAATAATGATGAGGGTGTCGCGCCACTACTCAAACATCCTGCAGGCGTCATTACATTGTCTGACGCAGGGGCACATTTGATTTACATGTGCGACGCTGGTTTTGGTCTGCATTTCCTTGGGCACTGGGTACGCGAAACCGGTCATTTCACACTTGAAGAAGGGATTCGTAGATTAACCAGCCATCCTGCCGATTGTTTCAAAATCGCTGGAAGAGGGCGTTTGCTCGAGGGTTCGCCTGCAGATCTTTTATTGTTTGATCCAAAAACCGTCGGTATTTCGAGGTTGCAAATCAGTGCGGATCTGCCGGGTGGTGGCAGTCGCATGGTGCGCGCTTCAAAAGGCGTGCATGGAGTCTGGGTCAATGGCGTCAAGGTGCACGATGGCGAGGACTATGTCGAACTCGACCGCGGCCCTGGCGCTGTCTTGACGCAGTTTGACCGATAAGCTGAGCGTAAGTACATTCAAAAAACACTAGATGCGTCTAGTGTTTTTTTTGCGCTAACAGATTTGAAAGATTGCTATGTCATAAAAAAATAATAAAGCATTAAGTAACATGAGCGCCATGTAGCATAAGTAATCTAAAAAATACCTGTCTAATTTTGGTTGTATGAGAAATCTTCTTAGAATTTTTGCCTTAATTTATTACGGTATTTTTTTGTGCACTGCTGTTTCAGCACAAACAAAATCCTTCACTTTTGTCGCTTTAGGTGATTTGCCCTATGGGGACACGCTCCGGGTGGAGCGAAAGTATCAAAAGCTTATCGCTTCTATAAACGCAATGTCGCCTGCCTTCAGCATTCATGTCGGTGATTTTAAAACTGGTTCCAGTGAATGTTCCGACGCAGAGTTTGATAAACAGTTTGATCACTTCAATCGTTTTCAAAATGCCTTGATCTACACCCCCGGTGATAATGACTGGACAGACTGTCACCGTTTTCCGGGTGCTTTTGATAACCCCCTCGAAAGGTTGAAGGCTTTAAGGAAGCGATTTTTCTCGGAGCAGGAGTCTCTGGGGAAAATGTCAATCCCACTTGATCGTCAGTCCGTGTTGATGGCTAAGTTTGCTGACTATCCTGAAAATCAGCGCTGGATTAAAAATCGCGTGTTGTTCGTGACCTTACACATCGTAGGCAGTAATAATAATTACGATCGAAAAATGAATAACGCAGGCCAGCATGCGGAATTCATTGCCCGTGATGAGGCAAATATTGCATGGATCCACTCAGCTTTTGACTTGGCAAAATCCGCACAACTTGATGCGCTTGTTTTCGTATTTCAAGGTGATGTATTTATAGAAAAAGGAACCACAGAGATATTCCCGGTTACCTCGGGTTTTAGATCCAGTGTGGGTGAAAATCTATTAACGCTGGCAGCAAAATCAGATAAGCCGATTTTGATCATTCACGGCGATAGCCATACGTTCAAATTTGATCAGCCATTTTTCATTGCTAAACAAAAAATAAATAATCTGAACCGACTTGAAGTGCCTGGCGCTAACGATGTCAGGGCTGTGCTTGTAACCGTTGATGTGAAATCAGCTTCACCTTTTGTAGCGAAGCTGATTGGTAACGGGCAGGATGACTAAGGCACCGTTTAGTCTTTCTTGGGGCGACCTGCTGTGATTTTTTCGAGTTTGGCAAGTGCTGTGTCGATTTGTTGCGCAGTCATGGCCTTTAAGGCAGCCACACCGATGCGTAACAATTCGCTCTTTTTAATGCCAATTCCTTGTTTCAGACACATTTTTTTTAAATCTCCAAGAGTCTGATACTCCTGCTCTGGCATTGTGAAGCTATCACGCACCATTTTCTGTTTTTTAGTTTTAATTTTTTGATTTGTAGCTTCCTTGCTGGAGACTACAGGCTTAACTTTCGCAATTTCAGTCTTTTTTACTAAAGCTTTGACAGGTGCTGTTTTCTTGATCGCGGATTTTTGGGGTGTCGCCTGCTTGGCAGGAACTTTTTTGACGGATGCTTTTTTGGCGACCGGTTGTTTAGCCGTCGTTTTTTTAACAACAGGCTTTTTAGCTACTACTTTTTTTTCAGCAGTTGGGCTAGTGCTCACTGCGGGTGCGGCAATATTGGATTCGGTGTTCATTGGAATTCCCTTTCGTGTCAAACACGGTTTCAAACGCAGGTGGATTGCATTTAATTGTTTATATTATATAAATAATTAAATGTTTATGGCAAATCGGCGTTGATGTTGCTCCTGGACCTTACGCGCCAGGCAAGCTATTGATCAGGGCAATCATGCGTTTGCGCATGTCCGGATCAGGCAGCCTGCCAAGACCGCCACCCATATTGTCAATCACGTTTGAGGTTCTGCTGGTGGCGGGTGTGATGCAGGTGACCGCAGGATGGCTTGCGACATATTTGAGGAAAAACTGGGCCCAGGTTGTCGCATCGAATTCACGCGCCCAATCTGGCACCTGTCTGCCCTCGACGCGTTTCCACAGCCTGGTCCGACCAAAGGGGGCATACACCAGCACAGCTATGCCGCGCTCTTGCGCAAGTGGCAGGATCGTTTCCTCGGCAAAGCGATCGTCAATCGCATAGTTGGTACCGATGAAGTCGAATTTCTCCTGACGCATGGTTTGTATCATTTCTGCGTATTGATTTTCGAATGTGGTGGTCACACCGATGTATCGAACGCGTCCCTGTTGTTTTGCGTCGCGCAGAATGGGCAGCTGAATTTTTACGTCGCCCATGTTGTGCACCTGAATCAGATCGATGACAGGTTTGCCGATGCGTTTGAATGAGGCTTCGAGTTGATTGCGTGCTGCGGTCACGTCAGCCGCACCACCGCGCGGTGCAACGTTGAGCTTGGTGGCCCAGAATAGTTTTTTTGCGACGCCTAGCTCTTGCGCGATTTTTCCTGCGACCTCTTCGGAGGCACCGTAGCTGGGGGCCGTATCAAAGACAGTACCGCCTAATTCCACCATTTTGCTGATCACTGCTTTGAGTGCTTCGTGATCCTCATTGCGTGCAACCTGCGCAAAGGTTGCAGAACTACCGAGTCCAATGATCGGGAGTTTTTCACCTGAGGACGGGATGGCTCGCGTAATAATGTTGCTGGATGTTGAGCTGCTCTGCGCCCTGGCAAGATGTGGCGCGATTGTTAATGCGCCTGCCGCGCCAAGTGTCATGCCGAGCCATTCGCGACGTGTTTTCATATTATTTCTCCCGGTTTAAATGTTAGATTTCTTTGCCCGATGCCCTTGCGAGACACCTAGCCAAACCCCAAGCGCCATCCATAACAGCGTAAGCGGAACCACAAAGGTCGCGAGTCCTGTCAGACCCATGCCAAGCCTGCTCAGCAGTCCTTCGGTTTGCGCGCCCACGACATCTCCCCCACGGTACACAAACGTATCGATAAATGCTTTGGATTTGTAGCGCTCTGACCTGGGCATGATGGTGAAAAGTGTTTCGCGCGCAGGGCGCATCACGCCGCGTTGCACGGCACGAAATGTCGCATCGAGTGCGATCAGCGCCGCGAGTGAGCCAAAAATCGCGAGTCCGATAAATCCAAGCGCTACACAAATGGGCAGTAATGCGAGCGTGAAGGGCACGCCAAAGCGTTTCATGAGATGACTCGTCACAAACGCTTGCAATAACAGGGTTGCAATTTGAGAGATCAGATCGATCTGGGCAAACGCAGCAGTACGGGTATCGGTATCAACACCCAGCGCTGCGACCATCTGTAAGCGTGTGAAGTAGATAAAGGTCGCAATCACCGCAACGATCAATACATAGGCTGAGATACCAAGTAAATAAGGTGAGCGCATAACCGTCAGCAAGCCCTCCCAGGCGCTGCCGCCAATAACGACGTCGCGTGCCTGGCCCGGTTGCGCAGAGGCGATTTGCTCGTCTTGCAATTGCGTCAGAAACCATGCTGCGCATACGGCAAGTACAAGGAATAGTGCAGCGACCAACAGCAGGAAAGGGGTGCCCATAGGTTTGGCGAGGATGCTTGCCAGCCACGGGCCAAAGATCGCCCCAAGGGTGCCGCCGATGGATACGGCGCCGAATAAGCGTTCACTTTGATCGAGTGAGAACCGATCTGTCATCAGCGCCCAGAAGAGCATGGTCGCAAAAAGATTGAATACGCTGAACCAGACATAAAAAATCTGTCCGCTGGTCTGGCCTATATGCGCTGGAGCCATCACCAGCAGGCAATAAAAAATGAATAATCCGAAGGCGAAAAAAAGATAGGTCGCCGATATGAAGACCATACGACGAAACTTGCTGACAAGTAAACCGAATAAGGGGTTTACTGCAAAGGTGACTGCGACCGTGACATAGAACAGCCAGCGGATCGCCTCGATCCCGCGTTGCATGCCGAGTGCTTCACGCGCGGGGCGCACCACCATTAATGCCGTCAGGACACAGAAAAAAAACACGCCCGCCACGATAGTGGGGATCACTTCGTGACGACGGATATTAGTGAATGTCTGGAGCACACTGCGCATTGTTCTCTTTCCTGGCCGCAATGGGCCTTGGCTGTCATTGTTTGGCGATACTACATAAAAGACAGCATAGATGCACCTTGTTTCATCTGTAAGTCCTTGTTTTTCTTAGGCTTCGCCATCCTTTACAATTACTTTTTCTATCTTACTGAGGTTTGGCCATGTCAGGTCCGCTTTCGCATATTAAAGTTCTTGATCTTTCCCGTGTGCTGGCAGCTCCCTGGGCCGCGCAAAATCTGGCCGATCTCGGTGCTGATGTGATCAAGGTGGAGCGTCCCATCAAAGGTGATGATTCACGTGCCTTTGCCCCGCCCTTTTTGAAAGATCAGGATGGTCATGCGACGCGCGAGTCTGCATATTTTTGTGCCGCCAACCGTGGCAAGAAATCCATTACGGTTGACTTATCCAAACCCGAAGGTCAGGCGCTGGTTCGCGAGCTGGCGAAAGATGTGGATGTGATTTTCGAGAACTATAAGGTTGGCGATCTGGCTCGTTATGGTTTGGGTTACGAAGACATCAAAGCCATCAACCCTTCCATTATTTATTGTTCTGTGACGGGTTTCGGTCAGACCGGACCCGAAAAAGATCGTCCTGGCTACGATTTCATGGCGCAGGGCATGGGTGGTCTGATGAGTGTCACCGGTGAGCGCGAAGACCTTCCCGGCGGCGGTCCTCAGCGAGTCGGGGTACCGATCATTGACCTCACTACCGGCATGTATGCCAGCATCGCGGTCTGTGCTGCGATCGCGCATCGTGCGGTGACAGGCAATGGTCAGTGGATCGATGTTGCCCTGCTTGATTCCTCCGTAGCTTTCTTGGCGAACCAGGCCATGAATTATTTTGCCACGGGTGAATCGCCCAAAGGTATTGGCAATGCGCATCCGAATATCGTGCCTTATCAGACCTTTAAAACTACAGATGGTGCATTGATCCTTGCTTGCGGTAATGACAACCTGTTTAATAAGTTCTGCGATGTCGCCGAGGCACCTCATCTTGCAAAAGATCCGCGTTTTTGCACCAATGGCGAACGCGTCAAAAATCGTGAAGAAATTACACGACTACTCAACGAAATATTTTTGACTAAAACCACCCGTGAGTGGGTCAAACTGCTTGATGAGGCAGGTGTGGCGAATGGCCCGATCAATACGATCGCAGAGGTGTTTCAGGAGCCTCAAGTGCTTGCGCGCGGAATGAAAATCGAGTTGCCTCATGCGGTAGCTGGTACCGTTCCACTAGTAGGAAGCCCAATGAAATTTTCAGGCACGCCGATCGTGCATGAGATTCCACCCCCATCACTCGGTCAGCATACCGATGACATCCTGACGCGTGTGCTGAAAAAGAGCCCGGAGCAAATAGCAGAGTTGAAGTCCAAGGGCATTGTTTAAGGCTTGTTACGAACGTACTTTGAGCATTAAATTCGTGATACTTTTGTGTCACGAATACAAAAAATCTAAAACTGGAGACAAACCATGTTGTACGAACTGAGAACTTACTACTGCGCACCCGGTCGTTTGCCAGCACTAAACGACAGATTCGAGAAAATTACCCTCGATTTCTGGAAAAAATACGGTATCAAGCCTGTAGGTTTCTGGACGACCTTGATTGGTCCACACAATCAGGCTTTGACCTATATGCTGCAGTGGGAGAGCCTGGCGCAACGCGAAGCGATCTGGACTGCTTTTTCAACTGATCCGGAATGGGTTGCCAAGCGCAACGCCACAGAAGCAGAAAAAATCATTGTTGAAAAAATTGAGAATCAGATTTTGGCTCCCACCAGCTACTCACCAATGAAATAAGGAAAAAAAATGAATCTGCTGCGTCGTTACACTTTTTCTTTACTGGCTTCGTCTGTGTTGATGTTAGGTGTGGCGAGTGCCCAGGGATTCCCGAATCGCCCCCTTGAATGGGTGGTTCCTTATCCCGCCGGCGGCGGCACGGATGTGGTGGCCCGGACACTGAGTCAGCCATTTTCCGCCGCGCTGGGTCAGCCTGTCGTCGTTGTGAATAAACCAGGTGCGGCGACCAACATCGGTGCGGATTATCTGGTGCGTTCAAAACCTGATGGCTACACCGTGATGACGGCGGATACGGGTACATTAGCGGCCAATCCTTTTCTCTATCAGAATCTGAATTACAAAGCGGATTCGGATCTTGTTTCAGTTGGCCTGACCGTGCGTTTTCCGATGATTCTTGTGGCTGCGCCAGGCTTTCCGGCTAATACGCTGCAAGAGTTCATCGCCTGGGCTAAAAAACAACCTAATCCGGTGAACTATGCTTCCCCGGGTGCGGGCTCTCCCCACCATCTTGCAACCGAATTTTTTGCGGACATGGCGGCAGTCAAGCTTAATCATGTTCCCTACAAAGGTGCTGCACCTGCCGTACAGGATGTCACGGGCGGACAAGTCCCCTTTATGTTTGTAGATTCTGCCGCAGGGTTTGCACTCATTCAGGCAGGCAAACTCAAGGCGATTGCCATTGCAACGCCCGAACGTTTGAAAAGCTTTCCGAATGTACCGACCATGCGTGAGCAAGGACTTAAAGACTTTGAGGCCTATGCGTGGCAAGGTTTGGTCGTATCCAAAGACACTCCTGCAGATGTCATTGCTACATTAAATAAGGCATTACAGGTCGCTTTGAAGAATCCGGAGGCGCAGGCTCGACTGCTGGCGATGGGTTTGGAGATCACGCCAGGATCGCCAGAACAGATGACTGCCTATGCAAGTAGCGAAAGAAAGAAATGGGGTGCTGTGATTCAGTCTACTGGGATCAAAGTTGACTGAAGACTTTTTAAAATAAATATTCAATAAGCAATCTGTTTCATTTTCCTCGGATTTACCGTATTGTTGTTTACCAGAGCTCTAAAAGAGCCGAAAGAGTCCAAAACTCGGAGACAACAATTGAAACGATTGCTTGCAACGCTTTTGCTTTTGCCCTGCCTGGCGCTCGCCCAGGCTTATCCAAACAAACCTGTACGCATTATTGTGCCGTTTCCTCCGGGAGGAGGGACCGATGTGGTGGCGCGGATTGTTGCCCAAAAACTATCGGATATCTGGGGTCAGCAAGCTGTTGTTGAAAACAAGCCCGGTGCGAGCGGTACGATTGGCTCTGATCTCGTTGCCAAGTCGGCACCCGATGGTTACACCTTGTTGTTGCAAGGCACGCAGCATGCGATCAATCTGAGCCTTTACAAACAACTGCCTTACGATACGGTGAAGGATTTTATCCCCGTGGCCTACGTGGCACTGGCGCCATTTTTACTGGTTGTGAATGCCGATGTGCCTGTCAAAAATGTCAGGGAGTTGATTGCCTATATCAAATCCAAACCGGGTGGGCTGGATTATGGCTCAAGCGGCCCGGGTGGCGGTGCGCATTTAGCTGGAGAGATGTTTAAAACAGCTGCAGGTGTTCAGCTGACGCATATCCCCTACAAAGGTGGTAACCCGGCTTTAACGGACTTGCTCGGAGGTCAGATTCCGATGCTGTTCGATCCAATCCCGACTTCGCTCAAGCATGTCAGTGGCGGACGACTTCGTGTGCTTGCAATCACCAGTGGGCAGCGCAGTGCAATTTTGCCTGATATCCCAACGGTGGCGGAGTCTGGTGTGCCCGGCTTTGAGGCCGTCTCTTGGTTCGGCTTGTATGCACCTGCGCGGACGCCTGCAGCGATCGTGAAAAAACTGAATGCCGATGTCAATAAGGTGTTGCTATTGCAAGATGTGAAAGACAGATTCGCCGAAATGGGGGCTTTTTCAGAGGTCATGTCACCCGAACAGTTTTCGAAATATCTGAATATTGAGATCGCTAAGTTTGCCAAAGCGATTCAAGATTCTGGTGCGAAGGTCGAGTAATATTTTTATATGCAACGTCTCATATGTGATTGATTAATGCCTGTTTCTCGTCCTGCCTTTTTTGCGCCTTTCAGTGTTCGAAGTTTTTGTTTTCAGTGGCCTGCCGATCTGTTGGCGTCCTGGGCGTTTGAAATGGAAGTGCTCATTCTTGGATGGTATGTCCTGGTTGAGTCAGACTCTGTTTTACTGTTAGTAATTTTTGGCGCGCTCCAATACGCGGGATCACTCGTCTCGCCACTTTTTGGTGTGGCAGGCGATCGGCTGGGTTATCGGCGCCTATTCATGTTGACGCGCTTGCTGTATGCGCTGATGTCCATTTTGCTTGCGGTACTGGCTGCATGCGATTTGCTCACGCCTCTGCTTGTGCTTGTGCTCGCAGGGATTTGCGGCATGATTAAACCGTCTGACATCATGATGCGTTTCGCTTTGATCGCACAGACCTTGCCTGCGAATCAAGTCATTGGTGCGCTGGGACTTTCACGCGTCACGACAGATTCCGCAAGAATTGCGGGTGCGTTGGCTGGGGTTGGGGTGTTCGCACTGTTTGGTTTGGTGCCGGCCTATATCTTGGTCAGCAGTTTGTACCTGATGAGCTGCTTGCTTGCCTCGGGGGTTGCGGCTGATCCGCATCACAGCCCAAACACAGTTTTGAGCCCGCCTGCCGGTGCCATGACGCCTAAACGTCCATCTCCCTATCAGGATTTGCTTGAGGCGTTTGGCTATGTCTGGCGCAAACCTGAATTGCTGGGTGCATTCTGTCTGGCTTTTCTCGTCAATATTCTCGCGTACCCTTTGTTTTTGGGGTTGTTGCCTTATGTCGCGAATAATATTTACGACATCGGCCAGGCGGGCTTGGGTATTCTGGTCGCAAGCTATGCCTCGGGATCTTTGCTTGGATCGCTCGTTGTCAGCTCGAATCGTTTTTCAGTTGGTCCGGCGCGACTGATGCTGCTCTCGGCCATGCTCTGGTTTACCGTTGATCTTGCTTTTGCCTGGGCCACGTATCTGCCGCACGGAATGGTCTTGCTTGCCAGTGCGGGTTTTGCACAAAATATTTGTCTGGTCCCGCTGGCAGGAGTGATGTTGAAATCTTCGGATCCTGCTTATCGAGGGCGCGTGATGGGCATGCGTATGCTGGCGATCTGGGGGCTGCCAACCGGATTGATGTTATCGGGGCCTTTGATTAATCAAATTGGTTTTCCTGCTACGGCATCTATTTATTCGATTGTCGGTTTGTTGTTTACGTGTCTGATTGCCGTTCACTGGCGTCGCCAGCTTTGGAGCAGGGAGGCTGCGATCAATACCAATCAGGAGTTTGGCCGCTGATTATGTTGTTTTCAGTAAGGCCGTGACTGTTCGTATATTGTCGATTTTTTCAAGTGACGAGAGGCTTTCAAAAACCTCGGCGACTGTGTGTTTTGGCAAGACGCGCCCACTGTAGTCTGAGAATTTTTCCCATAGTACAACGTTGATGTTGCGCTGCATTCAAGGGTTTACCTTGCTTGAAAATTCTGTCATTCCGGCAATACTGATGCATCTTAATTTTTTGCATCGGTCAATCAATGAAACTATTAAAACGAATGGTCTGTGCGGTAGTACTGGCCTGTACTGCAATGAGTGCGCAGGCGGCCTATCCTGAGCAAACCATTACCCTGATTGCGCCCTTTCCCGCTGGCGGGGCTGCCGACGTGATCGCGCGGCTGCTAGCTAAGGAGCTAGGTGACAAGCTGGGTAAAAGTGTTGTGGTCGAAAACAAGTCAGGCGCAGGCTCGACGATTGGCGCCACCTATGTTGCCAATGCCAAGCCTGATGGCTACACCATTTTGCTAGGATCGAATTCGACCTTTGTGTTGAATCCTGCTTTGATGGAAAAAATGCCCTATGACGCCTCGTATGCGTTTGATCCGATCGGCAAAATTGGTACGTTAGGATTGGCATTGCTTGTCAACCCGAGCGTACCCGCAAAATCCGTGGCTGAGCTGGTCGCTCTGATTAAAGCGAATCCCGACAAATACTCCTACGGTAGTTATGGCAACGGCACGACATCCAATTTCGCCGGCGCACTATTTAATCATTTCACGGGATTGAATGTGACGCATGTGCCCTACAAGGGCAGTGCGCCTGAGATGAATGATTTAATCGGCGGCCAAATTCCTATCGCCTACGACACGATCCTGGCAACAACACCTCAGGCACGTAATGGTCGTGTGCGCCCCCTGGCTGTGACCGGGTTGAGCCGCTCCGAACTATTGCCCGGTGTGCCTACGATGGACGAATCTGGTTACAAAGGCTATGAGGCGGTCGCATGGCAGGCGATTGTGGCGCCTAAAGGGCTGCCTAAAGAGGTGAAGGATCGCCTCCAAAAGGCGCTTGCAGACGTGATTGCAGACCCTGCTGTGAAGTTAAAAATGCAGCAGACGGGTTTTGATCTTGTCTGGGATACGATGCCGAATTGGCCAGAATCGATTCGTGCAGAGATTGCAGAGGCGAAAAAGATTGCAGCACAAGCGAACATTAAAGCCGATTAATGACCGTTTATTAAGCATTTGTTTGATAAAGGCTATCGTTATGATGGGTGAAAATCATGTAGCTTGATCTTTTACAATTCCTATAAAAACTA
>CAINDJ010000135.1 GCA_903847325.1 uncultured beta proteobacterium
TGCAGTTCGTCGGCAAATCGCCGCACCTTTTCGGGATCCATGATTGCTTGCGCCATTGCTGTCCCTTTTGTTGGATTACTTTTTGCTCAATTTCCCAAGATCCTTTTGGTTGTAAATCAAGGGTGTATACCCACCCAAATGTACCTTCTCCAGCAAATGCTGAACTGGAGTTGAAAAGCGCAAAGGCTAGTAGCAGTTTTGCTCGAAATCTTAAAAATGTTGGGCTCATTATATTTATGTAATAGGAATCAATATCATTTACAAATAGTAACGATTCTTATTACGGTAGTCAACCAGTGCTCGACGCAGCGAAACCTGGGTGAGGATGGACGCAAACAATCGGTTGCGATCGGTCAGTGACTGCAGTCACAAAGAGTCACGGTCGCTCATGTCATGAGCAGTGCCTGGCGCCGTTGCCTGGATACCGCAAGACTCAGCAACAAGGGGGCGGTGACGGTTGAGTCTTCGTTGGTGACATGGTACTTGTCAAGGTTAGACCTGACGGGAGCTATATTTCGCCTCAGGTCTATCCAAGCCCTTAAATTGCAGGTTAAAACGTCGCTCGCACTCCAAGCGTAAACCAGCGTGGTGGTCCCATGCTGGGCACTGACCCACTGTTAACGATGCTTCCCTGATAGCTTGTATAGGTCATACCCTGGGCAAGGTAGTTCGTGTTGAAGAGGTTTTGTATGGTGCCGTACAGCTGAACATTTTTTTCGAGCTGATATCTGAAACCAATATTGACGAGCGTCGCACCATCATTGAGCTGGGTGTGAGCGGTGTTATTCCAGAACGCAGGAAATGATTGAAGCTGACCCGAGACAGAGAGCTCGGGCGTAGCTTGCCACTGCACACCCGCGTTGACCATCCATGGTGGTACCTGTCCAAGCTGCGCATTGGTCGGATCTGCCGGGCTGCTGCCTGAATCATAGTCCGAGGTGTTCAGGTAAGCCCAGGTCTGGGTAAAACCAACATTCAGTTTGACGCTCTTGTTGACCGTTGCTTGCGTGAGGATTTCATAACCACGCAGCGTCGCGCTACCCGCGTTCACGTTTTGCCTGAGCTGAGTAATGCTGCCAGGTGCGAGGCCTGTGCCTGCGATAAGCGGATTGCAGGTTGCAGCAGAAGTACACATCGTCGCACCATCAATAAAGTTACTCAGATTGTTATTGAACAAGGTGAACGACAGGCTTGCGTCTTTTTCTTTCGTCCGCAGATCAAACCCGATCTCCTGACCAAAGTTTGTTTGTGGTGCAAGATTAGGGTTGGCGATCGTGATCGAAGAGCCGCTCAGGAATGTCCGATAGAGCTGATTCATCCCTGGCGCTGCAAAGTTTCGATACATTGCGGCACGTAAATCAAGATAATCATTTGCGTAATATTTAATGCCAAGGTTCGGGTCAAAACTCGTATAGCTATTGCTCGCTAAGCCTGAACCAAATGGCGATGGCGCTTTGCCTGGTGTGTAGATCGCACCGCTCAGGCTGGAGTTGTTGACCTGGTAGAAGTCTTCGCGCAAACCAAAATTGATATCGATCGGAGCATCTTTAAACTGATAGGTACCCGTAATAAATAAACCCTGAAACGTATTCTGGCCCTTATTAATCAGGTTCGCAGAGTTAAAACCCGTCGCAGCAAACTGATCAATATTGTCGTCCGATGTGATCATTCTCCCATCAACACCGAATTTCACATCTTTGAATTGTCCGAAATCCCTTTGATAAAAAACGGACATCCCATAACTTTGATAGTTATCTGTTTCGTTCTGACTGATATATGGAATGCCGATATTAGGAGTGAATATATTGTAGGTAGGGGTCTGTCCTGAGTTGGTTGTCTTCATCTGCTGAAAACTCCCCCAGGCATTGAAATTAATACTGCTATTGTCTTCAAAGCGCGTCGTGCCACCACCTGACAAGACGAAGTTATTCCACTTGTTACTAGCGTATTCCCAGGTGGCTGTCGATTCGGCCGTTGTATTCAGATTGAGCTTGGCGTAATAGTTGGAACTCGCACTGGGCGTAAACATGGTGTAGAGCGTTAGGTTGTTGACCTGAGAGCCAGTCGCCGTCATGAAGGGGCTGCGATATTGTTCTTGAGTCGCGTTATAGCCTTGTGTTTGGGAGTAGTCGTAACTGATCCCCATCGACATTTTTTCGGTTTTAAACAGCGCTCCGGAAAACCCTGTGTTGAGCGTGTTGTAACTGCCGTAGTCGGCGTAGACGCTTAATTTATCGTCCTGAGGTGGACGTGTGACGATATTAACGACTCCGCCCATGGCCAGATTGCCCCAGAGACTGGTTGCACCTCCACCGCGGATCACTTCCAGGCTTTCGATCGAATTTTTAGGAATGCGTGCCCAGTTGACAGTCCTGAAAAAGGGATCGTTGAAAGGAATGCCATCCACCATCACCAGTGTATTCACGTTAGTACTGGTACCAAACCCACGGATGCTGAAGGTGCTGCCAGTCGGGTGGAGCGAAGTAGAAGGAATCTGATTAATAAAAACACCTGGGATTTTATTAATGATCTGATCGGTTTGTTGCTCGGGACTATTGAGGACTTCTTCACGAGGCACGACGGTAGTGCTGATAGGGAGGTTTTCGAGTTCGCTGCCACGACCTGCTGTGACCGTGATGGTGGTGAGTATCGTGCTGTCTGGTGGAATAGCTGTGGTCGATTGAGCTCCAACTATCGTGCAGATTGGCAGCAGTGATAACGCCCAGAACGGGCGCAGCGGATGCATTGTTTTCATAAGAAAAGTCCAGATGCTGAAATAGATATTTGGCAACGTCTTAGACGTTGGGCAATAACAATTCAGACACGTCCTCAATCCTGTGCCTCCCTTAACTACGTCAAGGAGGTAGGATTTTTATTCGTGTCGCGTTAAGCGACTGAGGGCGGTGCTCTGGGGTGGGAGGGGGGCCAGGCGAAGGGGCTACGCACGACCCGATGAACGGGAAGAGAAGTCTCTGCTAACTCAAGAAATAAGGGGGTAATGGCAGATATCTCTGCAAACAAGGCGACGGGATGAACGCTGCACCAGGCGCAATGCTCAGTGGCTGATCCCGACTCATTTTGAGCTGTTTGTTCGCGAATCTCGCCCGTGCTTGCGTCAAACCATTTCATCCCTGTACTTGTGCAGATGGGCGAAAGCAAATCTGCTCCAGACTGAGCACGCGCTGCCTGGGAAAGCGTGGGCATGAGTGCCGCCATCAGCATTGCAATGGCGGTCAACCATATCCAGAATGATTTGATTTTATTGTTTTTCACAGTGCAGAAATCATAGCATTTTGTTTTGACGCTTTGTTCGGCTCAAAAATACCGAAATCGTCCAAGCTGACAAGCAAAGCACAACAATGCCGTAACCTAATATTGAAAAATGCTCACTGATTGAGTCTGCAGTATCTACAAAAAAACCTTGAAGCTGTAGCTTATCTCCCGCAAGGCTGACGACTTCGACGAGTCCGATGATGACGGCAGTGAGAACGGAAATGGCCGTGATCGTCAGGTTGTAGAGGATTTTTCTTTCGGGTTGTGCTTGTGCCCAGCCATAGGCGCCTATCATCAAATGACCATTAAGCGTATCAACAAGCGTCATGCCCGCACAAAAGAGCAATGGAAAAATCATGATCGCCCAAGGGGATAGACCCGCAGTCGATTGCGTCGCGGCAATTCCAAGCAAGGCAATTTCTGTCGCGGTATCAAATCCCAAGCCAAACAAAAAACCGAGTGGATACATATGCCAGCTTCGTGAAATCAGACGAAAGACGGGTTTGATCAATCGTCCGAGCAACCCGGAATTGGAGGCGAGTAAATCAATACTTTCTTCTGTGTAGTGACCTGTCTGTTTATAACGCCGCCAGGTTTTGTAGGTCGACCATAAGATGAAGGCGTTAATTGCAGCGATGACAAACAGGAAAAATGCAGAAACGAGTGTGCCGATCAAACTCCCTATTTCTTTGAAGTCGTCAAAGCGTGTCGCGAGTTGGGCTGAAGTCCAGGCAATCGCGATGCATGCA
>CAINDJ010000136.1 GCA_903847325.1 uncultured beta proteobacterium
CATGGTGCCGGCCTATTTTGTCACGATCGATGCATTACCTTTGAGCGCCAACGGCAAACTCGATCGACGCGCACTGCCCGATCCGGTGATGCAAAGCAGCACCGAGGATTACCGTGCGCCACGCAACGAGGCCGAAGCTTTACTGTGCACGCTCTTTGCGGAAATCACCGGCGCCCAGCAGGTCGGCATCGATGATGGCTTCTTTGCCCTTGGCGGCGACAGTATTTCAGCGATTCGACTTGTCAGTCGGACGCGCGCGCATGGCTTCATTATTAATGTCCGGGATATTTTTAAAAATCAAAGTCCCGCCTCTCTCGGGACCGTTCTTAAACAAGTTTTATCTGAAGCGCCGACCGATGTTTGGGTCGTTGATGGCGAAGTCCCTGCATTACCCATTTATCTTGAATATCTGAGCGTCAATCAGTCTATTGACCGGTTTAATCAAACTGTTTGTCTGCAAGCACCTGCGCACGTAACCTATGCTTCTGCCTGCACTGCATTGTCCGCCCTGTTCAAACATCACGGTGCATTGCGTTTGCGTACGGAAGGTCAAGGCACTCACACAAAATTTATTATTGATCCTGTTGATTCCACGCCAGTTCCTAAACCCGAGGTCCTTGACCTAAGTGACTATCCTGCCTCTGACGCAGAGCGCGTCTTGCATCGCGCAATTGATACGCTCAGTACAAAATTGGCACCGCAGCAACCAGGCTCAATGATCGCCGCACTATGGGTAAAAAGAAATAACCTGCCCTCTCTACTTGTACTAACGCTACATCACTTTGTCATAGATGGTGTCTCGTGGAGAATATTGCTCGACGATTTAAAAATACTGACCTCTGACGCAACCGCAGCATTACCCGAAAGAACCATGTCGTTGCGGGCATGGGCGCAAGCGTTATCCGCTGAAGGTCAAAGCGGGAAACGTCGCAATGAAGAGGATCTTTGGCGGTCACAGTCAGAGGGGACAGATGTCCTGCCTCAAGACCATTTTATAGCGCCGCAAGCCAATACACATCAGTCAGTCATGACGGTCAAAGGGCAATTAAGCACAACCCAGACAGAACAACTGACACGTGCCCAAGCGACCTACCACGGCGGCATAAACGATGTATTGCTGGCCGCACTTGGCCTGGCTCTGCGACAGTGGAGTTTGCGCCAATATAGCCAGGAAATTGGCGATATTGTCATCGCGCTCGAAGGCCACGGTCGGGAAACAGACGCGGATCTGTCTCAGACCGTCGGCTGGCTGACCAGCTTGTTTCCTTTGCGACTCGAAGTCGGTGATCTGGATCTGCGTGACCAGCAAAGTGCTGGACATGCCATCCGTCGCGTCAAAGAACGTTTACGTGCCATGCCAGACAAAGGGTTAGGTTATGGCGTTTTGCGCTACCTTGATCCAACAAGCAAGATTGCACAATCGCAAAGCCCTGCTCCACAGCTCGTCTTTAACTATCTTGGACGTATTGATAAAAAGTTATCAAACGCAGATCAGTGGCAACTTGCCGAGGGCTATGCGAGCACGTCACAAGATGCGCCAGATAGACAGCGTTTACATTTGATAGAAATCAATGCCGTCATTCAAGCAAATGGTTCGATGCATTTTGATTTGAATTTCTGCAAGGCAGCTTACTCGTTAGCGTCTATGGAGCAATTGGTACTGAGCTTTGAAACCATGCTCAACGCTGTCACTGAACATTGCTTGCACGCTCAGTTTGCAAATACACATACCCCCTCTGACTATCCGCTCGTGTTCCATACCGCGGATCAAACATGTCCTCTGGATCAAAGTCTGCTCGACCAGTTAATGCTGCAATATCCTGATCTACAGGATATTGTCCCTCTGACTCCATCGCAACAAGGCCTTGCTTTTGAAAGTATGGCGCGCGCCGAGGGCATCGACGATCCTTACCATATTCAAATTATCCTGATCGTAGAAGGCAAACTCGATACGCCAGCCATGCAGCGCGCATGGGCACGGGTCATTAAACGTCATTCAATTTTGCGTCTGGTACTTGCTCCAGCCGATATCGCGCCAGGCCTCGGAATAATCCGAGGTGATTCCGCCTGTGACGATATGACGGTCGAGCTCACCGGTGACTACGATCAGCGTTTGGCCCAGATCCAGGCAATCGATCTGAAAGAAGGCTTTAATTTTGAACATCAGCCACTTGTTCGTCTGCGTATCGGCGATCTCGGCGATCAAAAATCAGCCATTCTGATTTCAAAACATCACTTGATACTGGATGGATGGTCTTTGCCCATCCTCATGCGCGAGCTTGCTCATATCTATGACTGTGATGTGCGCGGACTACCTGAAAAGCTCGTGCGTCCCTTTGCCTGGCAAGAGCATCTGCAATGGCTCGCCCGTCAGGATCAGGATGCAGCACGCAGCTACTGGAAACAGCATTTAGACGAACTGACCGAGCCGAGTCGCTTGCAGTTGCCGACGCCCTCGGTTCAGCAAATCGGCACGGGTGCTCTCTACTTTACGTTTGATCAAGCACTGAACGATCAATTCGAACAATTTGCACGTAGCCATGGCCTCACTCAGGCGAGTGTCCTAATGGGACTTTACGCTCTTGTGCTGGCACGCACGAGCCGTCTGTCAGAAATCGTTATTGGGAGTGTGCACAACGGACGTGCAAGCAATGTAAGCGGGATCGATCAAGCGATCGGTTTATTTATTGATACCTTACCTCTTTTTATTGATATACCCGCTGGAGAACCGCTGGTCAATTGGCTCGCGCATCAGCAAACCGCACAGTCCGAGCAGGATGTGCACTCACATATTGGTTTGGCTGCCATTCAAACTCTGGCAGGTTTTCCAGGCACTTCGATATTTGAAGCATTGTTCGTTTTCGAGAATTTCCCGACCGATGCGTCCAGCATTCCAGTTGGTGATCTCAAAGTGTTAGAGAGCCTAGGGCATGACGGCACGAATTACCCATTGGCGCTGGGCGCGATACCTGGCAAAACACTGGGCTTGCGTTTGACTTTTGACTTGGCGCGCATCGATACGTCACACGCACAACAGCTCTTGGACAGATTGTGCGATTTAATCAGAGCGTTACCGCTTATCGCAACGACGCCACTCGCGGCGATTGAACTCGTAGATAAACAGCAGCGTCAAATCCTGATATCGCAATCAGCAGGTTTAGAGATCCAGACCCAAGTCAATGTGGCAGATCTCAATCAGCTATTCGAAAAGCAGGTAGCTCTCCAGCCTGATGCCGCTGCATTATTGACTCAAGAAAATGGCTCAGTGACAGAGCTCAGTTATGCTCAACTCGATGCCCACGCCAATCAAATGGCTCGCCACCTGATCGGCGAAGGTGTTGGGCCAGGTGAGATTGTCGCGCTGATGCTGGAACGCTCAGAGGCTTTACTCATCGCCACATTAGCCGTACTTAAAACGGGTGCGGCCTACCTGCCGCTTGATCCGGCTTACCCTGCAACGCGTCTTGAGTTCATCCTTAAAGACAGCCAGGTGCAGCGCGTAATCAGTAACGACTCGATTTACGACAATCTACAAGCAGCAATCGACTCTCAGCTACCTGAGATGCTGGATTTTGAAGACCCGATACTCAATATCAGACTGTCCATGCAGTCTGACGGTCCGATCGCAAATGATGAGAGAACCGCTGCGCTTTTCCCGCAAACACTGGCCTACCTAATCTACACCTCAGGCTCGACCGGCCTGCCTAAAGCTGTCGGAATATCGCATGCAGCAGCAGTTAATCTTGCACAAGCGCAGTTGAAAATATTTGGACTCAACAAAACTGACAAAGTATTGCAGTTTGCATCGCAAGCATTTGACGCGAGTGTCTGGGAAATGCTGCTGGCATTTGGCTCTGGCGCGGCACTGGTCATACCTGAACAAGGATCACGCACAGATGCGGCTGCGAGCCTGTCTGAAAATCTGCAGACTTTCGGGGTGACCCACGCGACTTTACCTCCGGCTTTGGTATCGGCGCTTGATACCGATGTGCTCTTGTCGTTGAAAACACTGGTTGTAGCGGGTGAAGCCTGCTCGCCGGAAATTGTCGCGCGCTTTGCCACCAACAGAAGAATGTTCAATGCTTACGGACCAACCGAAACGACAGTCTGTGCAACGATCAGCCCACCTCTCGATGCCCAGACAGATGGCACGGCTGGATCGGGTCCTGTCACAATTGGCCACCCTCTTGCAAACATGCAGGTATATCTGCTTGACCCATCGCTTGAGCCCGTGCCAAACGGCATGCAAGGTGAACTCTACATCTCAGGAACAGGTTTGGCCCGTGGTTACATTGGACGCTCAGGACTGACCTCTGAGCGATTTGTAGCCTGCCCCTTTGGTCAGCCAGGTGCTCGGATGTATCGCAGTGGGGACATGGCGCGTCGTCGGGACGATGGTTCGATCGAGTTTCTCGGTCGCGCGGACGATCAGGTCAAGATACACGGCTACCGGATTGAACTGGGTGAAATTGAATCGGCGTTGATGAAGCTTTCTGATTCACTTAGCCAGGTCGCAGTTATCGCACGCGAATTTGGTTCAGATCAAAAACTCGTTGCCTATCTGGTTATTAAAGAAGGCGAGTCAGCTCCAGAATCAGAAAGTCTGATCCGGGGACTCTCGGCTAGTCTGCCCGAATACATGGTACCGAACTACTACGTGACGGTGCCAGCACTGCCTTTCACGCCAAACGGAAAACTCGATCGGCGTGCGCTGCCGTCCCCCGCAATGCAAACGGGTACGGATAACAAACAGGCTGCCCGCACCCCGGAAGAAAAAATATTATGTGCCATCTTTGAATCGCTCACGAATCAAAAGAATATTGGCATCAACGATAGTTTCTTCTCTATTGGCGGTGATAGTATTTCTGTTATCCGTCTGGTCAGCCTTGCACGTGCTCAAGGGCTATCCTTCAACGTGCGAGACGTATTCACCCATCAGACCCCGGAAGCAATCGCCGCGATTGCACAACCGATCGTTCAAGAATCAAGCAAGGTGATCTGGGCGGAGGATGGCAATATACCTGCATTGCCAGTGTTTCATGAATTCTGGAAACTCGAAGGTTCGCTGAATCATTTTAATCAGGCCATTTTGCTTGATGCGCCTAGTCACGTAACCACTGATTCGATTAGATCCGCCTTAGAAAAATTACGCTCGCACCACGCAGCGTTGCGTCTTCGTTGTGAAGTAAAAAATAAACAATCACAATTAGTCGTTGACCCAGTCGGTGATATGCCTCCATTCAAGCTCCTCGAGCTTAATTTGCTAGGTCTGGATCCCGCTATCGCACGTGAAAAACTGGTTGAACACTTTTTACCGCTAAGCGATCAACTCAATCCCGCACAAAAAGGTGCGATGATGGTCGCGCTCTGGATTACGGGGCATGATGGTTCGCATCAACTTGCACTCGTCATTCATCATTATGCGGTCGATGGCGTGTCATGGCGCGTGTTGATTGATGATATACAAACCCTCACAAGTCCTGAGAAAAAAGAATTACCCAGTCCGAGCATGTCATTACGCGCTTGGGCGGAACTCCTTCAAGAGCAAGGACAGCACGGTAAGCGACGCCGCGAAGAATCGTTCTGGCTTGAGCAGATTAAAGATCGCTCGTCATTACCTGTCAGCAAGCAGTTCAGCGAGAATCAGAATACGATCGAAGCTTCGGACACGATTCATTGCAGTCTAAGTGTTGAAGATACCCATCGACTGGTAGCAGCCTCCTCTGTTTATCACGGAGGAATCAATGATCTTTTCCTGGCGGCTCTGGGATTTACGATTTCACAATGGTCCCGTTCCAATCATCAGCATACTGTTGGTGATCTGGTCATCGATCTGGAAGGCCACGGCCGTGAGCTTGATGCAGACCTGACCAGGACAGTCGGCTGGCTGACGACAGTTTTCCCGGTCAAATTGAAAATAAGTGATCTCAATCCAGAAATCTCGAACGATCTGGGTACCGCGATACAACGTGTAAAAGAAGTATTACGCTCCATGCCTGACAAAGGGCTTGGATATGGTGTTCTGAAATATCTGGATCCCAATAGTCAACTTGCGGCAATGAATGATCCTTGCTCCGAGATTGGTTTTAACTATCTTGGAAGATTTGAACAATCCGGCATTACTAGTAATCAGTGGAAAATGGCAGAAGGAGGCCTGATAGCTGCTCAAGACGATACACATCGCAGAAGGATGCATCTGCTCGATATCAATACTGCGATCAATCCAACCGGTCATCTCGATATTTCTGTATCGTTTTGCAAGCATGCTCACTCCGGGCATGACATTTCAGATTTAGCCGAACGTTTCCAAAAAACTCTGGTTGCAATCAGTGCCCATTGCCTGGAGTCGCCACGCGATA
>CAINDJ010000137.1 GCA_903847325.1 uncultured beta proteobacterium
ATTTACAATAACAAGCGAACTGAGACCATACAGTCATACACATTACGGATAACCAAACATGTTTCAAATCCTGCGCAGACCGGACGTATTAGTTGTCACGCTGGCTGCGGCCGGCATTCTCATGGTCACGATGGGGATTCGCCAGTCCTTCGGCTTGTTTATCAGCCCGATCAATGACTCGACCGGCTTGGGCATCGCAACAATCAGCTTTGCCTTAGCCATTGGACAATTCACCTGGGGTGCTATTCAGCCCATCGCAGGCGCTGTCTCTGACCGATTCGGTCCCAGAGCCGTCCTGATCGGCGGACTATTTATTCTCGCCCTCGGATGCGCAACGGCTCCTTTTGCACAAACTGGCTTTGGACTTGCAATATCCATGGGCGTGCTCGCTGCGATTGGCTCGGGTGCCGGCAGTTTTTCAGTCTTGATCAGTGCTGCCTCAAATCGCTTGCCCCCAGACGCCAGAGGCGCTGCTTCGGGTGTCATCAATGCAGGAGGTTCGTTCGGTCAGTTTATTTTTGCCCCAATCTTGCAAAAATTAATCCAGTCTTTTGGATGGATGGGGGCAATGTGGGTAATGGCAGTTACCACCCTTGCAACATTACCCCTGATACGAACACTTTCGAGTGCGGAAAAAAAGCCTCAGCAACACACCCATCAGGATGAGGGCTTAGGCAATGCTGTCCGTACCGCCCTTAAAAACCCTAGCTATCTGCTTTTGCATGCAGGGTTTTTTACCTGTGGTTTTCATATTGCTTTTTTAGTCACCCATCTACCTGGTGAGGTTAACCTCTGTGGCCTGCCGCCAAGCGTAGCGAGCTGGTCGCTGGCGATTATTGGTCTGGCAAATATATTCGGCAGTATCTATGCCGGTGGTTGCGTGGCTAAATACCGCAGCAAATACATCCTGGCAGTCATGTATGCCTCTAGAGCCTTATTGGTTGGCCTGTATTTACTCATGCCGCGCACCGAATGGACGTTCTACATTTTTGCTGCGGGACTAGGCTTTACCTGGCTGGCTACAGTGCCTCCCACGGCCGCTCTGGTCGGCAAACTATTCGGCACACGTTACCTGGCCACGTTGTTTGGACTCACCCTGCTCTCTCACCAGATTGGAGGGTTTTTAGGTGCGTGGCTAGGCGGAGTCGCCATTAGCCAATATGGTGACTACTCGTGGATGTGGTACGCGGATATGGTGCTTGCAGCAGCTGCGGCGCTCCTGAATTTGCCTATTAAAGAAGCACCTATCCCAAAAGCACCTATCCCACAAGCACCGATCCAAAAAGAACCGATCTAATCCACCGATCTAATACACCGATTTAAGCCCCAGGGGTAGTCAAACAGATTTAATTGTTTGCTACCCTGGCTTAAGCAGGCTACCCAGCCGAGGGCAAACGCGAAAGGCTGTATGAGCCGTCGCATGTATGACTTCGCTCAATGACTCACCGCGTAAATCTGCGAGCACTTGCGCAATGCGCGCAATCTCTGCAGGCTCATTTCGGCGAGTGTGTGTCATCCACTCCGGAGCAATATCTGGTGCGTCTGTTTCAAGTACGAGCGACTCAAGGCTTATTTCTGTGGCGAGCCGGCGTATTTGTAAGGCACGGCTATAGGTCATCGCACCACCGATTCCAAGTGCAAAACCTAAATCTAAAAACTGCTGAGCCTGTTGAAAACTACCGTTAAAGGCATGCGCGATACCGCCTGACACGCCACTGCGTCTCAGATATTTCAAAATCACATCCTGAGAGCGGCGCACGTGCATCAGCACAGGTAAATCAAACTCTCGTGCGAGCTCAAGCTGCGCCTGAAAGAACATTTCTTGTTTGTCTCGTGCTGCGCCCTGCGAAATTTCTGGTATAAAAAAATCCAGTCCGATTTCACCTACCGCGATGAGTTTGGAATCATCTTTGCGCGCGACTAAGGCATTTCTTAATATTTCAAGATCACCTGATTCGGCACGCTCGACATACATCGGGTGGATACCCAAAGCATAGGCACCTTGCGCAAACTGGTGTGCAAGCAAACGTACCGTATCAAAATTTGAAACCTCGACGGCTGGAATAACAATGGCCGCGAGCCCTGCATGCTGAGCGCGTCCTATAACCAGCTCACGGTCCTGGTTGAATTCACTGGCGTCGAGATGACAATGTGTATCAAGCAGCATCAACCAGGCGGCCTGAGTCCATATGGAGTCTGCGATCGGCCAACGCGGCGAGTTCAGGATCGTGGGTAACGATGACAAAAGCCGTACCTGACTCGACATTGACTCGTTTAAGCAAAGCAAACATCTGATGCGCCGTTTGACGGTCCAGATTACCTGTTGGCTCATCGGCCAACACACAGGCAGGTCGTGTCACCAGAGCACGCGCCAAAGCGATACGCTGCCTCTCACCACCGGAGAGTTGCCCGGGGAAATGTTCAATACGGGCAGTTAACCCTACGAGATCAATAACCTTGCGCGCCTGTTCGCGTGCCGCATCGCGCGACTCACGCCTGACAATCAAAGGCATGGCAACATTATCGAGCGCAGAAAATTCAGGCAGGAGGTGATGGAACTGATACACAAAGCCCAGCGCGCGGTTACGTAATCTGCTGCGCGCGGACTCGGAAAGCCCCTCTGCTGACTCACCGCCTACCGTTATTTGTCCAGAGGTTGGCAAATCCAGCAAGCCAAGGGTATGGAGCAATGTGCTCTTACCCGATCCCGAGGCACCAATCACGGCCACCATTTCACCAGGGAGCACAGACAAACTGACGTCAGTCAGTACGTCCACCCGGACGGGGCCCTCGTCGTAATGTTTGTGGAGATGCAAGGCTTCGAGCGCGTATTTAGTCATGACGCAACACCTGCGCAGGTTGCAGACGCGAAGCACGCCAGCTTGGATACAAAGTCGCCACAAGTGACATCACAAGAGAAGTCACTCCGATGGAGATGATGTCCGACATCCGGGGATCCGAGGGTAAGGAGCTGATGAAATAGATCTCGCGTGGCAGGAACTGCGTGCCAACGATGCGTTCAATCGCAGGGACAATGACATCGATATTAAATGCTATCGCCATTCCCCCAGTGACACCGAGCAATGTGCCAATCAGGCCGATCAATGCGCCCTGCACCAGGAAAATTCTTGCAATCTCACCAGGTGTAGAACCAAAGCTGCGCAAAATCGCAATATCAGACTGTTTATCCTTGACCGCCATCACGAGTGAAGACAATAAATTAAAAGCAGCGACAGCCACGATCAAAGCAAGGATCAAAAACATCATTCTTTTTTCGGTCTGGACCGCAGCGAACCATGTTCGGTTATTCCTGGACCAGTCAGAAATCAAAACGTTGGGGGGGAGCAAAGGGATCAGTGACCGGGCGATTTCGGGGGCACGGTACATATCCCCGACGCGTAATCTGACACCGGCTGAGCCGCTTTCACGGAAAAGTTTGGAGGCATCGGTTACATCCACAAACGCGAGGGAAGAGTCGTATTCATAGTGACCGGAACGAAACACCCCCACCAGGGTGAATTGACGCATGCGCGGCGTAATGCCAGCGGGTCCGACATTTGCTTGTGGTGCGAGCATCATGACAGTCTGTCCAACACGAATGCCAAGCAAATCTGCCAACTCTTGCCCCAATATGATGCCAAAGCCACCTGCTTTCAAGTCACTCAGCTTGCCGGCCACCATCTGGCGTCCGACATCAGAGACGTTGATCTCCGTTAAGGGATCAATGCCTCTGACCTGAATGCCGCGTAACTCCTGGCCATGCATCAGCATGCCCTGGGCAGAGACGAAAGGGGCAGCGGCTTTCACATCAGGAGATTTAGAGGCGTCCTCAGCGATTGTTTTCCATTGAGACAAAATCCGCTCTGGATCACCACCACCCACATAAATTTCTACATGAGGTAAAACTGAAAGCATCCGGTCACGCACTTCTTTCTGGAAACCATTCATCACAGAGAGAACAACAATCAAGGCAGCAACGCCTAACGCGATGCCAGCCATCGAAGTGGCCGCAACAAATGAAACAAAGCGGTCACGGCGACCCTTGCGGCCACGCAGACTACTTAAACCCGCATAACGGGCGCCAATCCAGAGTTCGTATGGTAGTTTCATTGTGTCAGTAGATTCATCACATTGGCATTATTGCATCAAACACCCTCCCACCCCACTACAATCAGCGCATGGAAATACTAATCCCGGGCGCTTTGCCGCCCTCTGCTATCGCACCAGAACTTGTTCAATATATTGAATCAGCCTGTCCGCTCTTGATTGAACGATTCAAATCGAGTCATGCGAAAGTCCTCGGCCTGAACCCGGACGATACGGGTTGCACGCCTTTTGAGGCCATCGAGCTCACACGCCTGGGGTTTGAAATACAACTCCCGTACAACTTATCAGCGGGTCTGGGGCCTTTTAGAGCGGGGGTACAAAAAGCCGACGAACAAGTCTGGATCGCCGAACTCAGCAGCGTGGCAATCAGTGCAGAGGGGCCTTCACTGATTCAACCCGAATCCCTGCACATCACGCAAGCCGAGTCTGATGCGCTGTTTGACGCCGTATCTGAACTCTGGGCAGAAACTGGGATTTCTGCGCTTTCTCTGAATCAAACCCACTGGAGGATTTGGCTGCCAGTCACGC
>CAINDJ010000138.1 GCA_903847325.1 uncultured beta proteobacterium
CGCAAGGTCATCATCATGGGTGGTTGCCTCATCGCTGCGTTGACATATTTTCCTGTGTTCAAAGCAATCACACACTATGCCAACCCAGCACTTGAGTCTGCTCAAGCATCTGCGCCTGTATCGGTGATTGCTGATCCAGGCAAGTGTTCGTTCCAGTTCAACCCAGTGGGCACCTCAGCCTTCACAAGCTCATGCGACGTAGTCAAGTCGTTCCTGGCTAAAAACTCAGTGAACTACAAGAACGAGGTTGCTCCTGCTGGAACTGTCGCCAAGGTCAAGATTGGTTCGACAGAAATTACATCCTTTGAAGGTGGTGCACTGTCAGCCGCAGACTTTAAAGCAGCCAGTGCAAAACTTGATAAAGAGATGACTGCTGCGATTCGCGCAGCAGGTTATCCTGCGAGCGCCGACACAGCAAAAATGAACAACGTCATGGTTGTTGCACTGCTTACATTCCTGGTGATCCTGGTCACGATGGTGTATGGTCCAATCGCCGCGATGCTGGTGGAACTCTTCCCCACCAAGATTCGCTACACCTCGATGAGCTTGCCTTACCATATCGGTAACGGCTGGTTCGGCGGCTTCCTGCCTACAGTGGCCTTTGCGGTGGTTGCGACAACCGGCAATATTTATGACGGCCTCTGGTACCCGATCATCATTGCGGTGATGACTCTGGTGATTGGTACGCTGTTTATCAAAGACACACGTCACGTCGATATTCACGACTAAGACAGATCGTTCCCCCGCCGGCTGGGACTGCTGCGCCCAACTGGCTTTTTAAAGCTCCTTCGGGAGCTTTTTTTTCGTCTCCTGATCAATCACTGAAGAGTCAGGTTAATTAATGGCTCATAGCAAACTTTCGTTTAAGTAAACGCATCAAGCTCCCGAGCACTGGAATTTTTTCGTACAACTCCTCTGCAACATCCCAGTAATCGCGATGCACAGCAATACGTCCCTCAGGATTTAAAACCATATGCGTACAGCCTTGTATCAGCATTGAATGTCCACGAATTTTAAAAATAAAATCCCATGAGATAAATGCTTGCATATCCTGTACAACTGAATTGGTAATGACAAAACGGGGCGTTTCAAGCGTATCAAACATGTGTTGATACACCTTAGTCACAAGTTCCAAACCGGTGATGTGATTGAATGGATCGCGAAAGTGTGTATCAACACTGTAAATTGATCCAACTTGCCCGAGTGTTTCTTGGGTTAGGGTTTCAAACCAGTCGATAATTTGTTTAAATCGCTTCTGTGAATCGTTATTTTGCAAACCCACGATCTGAAAATCTTCTTGCATAAAGCACTCTCTCACATTTTTGTCAGACGATGCAGCAACGCAAACCTTAAGCGATCAGGCACCCGTGCAATCCATCTCAGCACATTGGCAAAACCACGCGGAAAGCGAATTTCAAAGCGCCCCTTTTCAAAGCCTGTCATGATGGCTTGCGCGGCCTGCTCAGGGGTCATCAACCCTGGCATTTCAAAATCATTGACTGCAGTCATGGGGGTTTTTACAAAGCCAGGATTAATGAGATATACCGCCAGACCCCTGGGCGCCAATTCAAAATAAAGTGTTTGGGCCAGATTGTTTAATGCCGCCTTGGTTGCACCATAAATTAATGCGCGAGGTAATCCTGTGTATGCAGAAATACTGGCGATCATGGCGATGCCGCCTGAGCCTTGAGTTAATAATTGTGGAACGATCACGGAGAGTCCGCGATACATGCTGACCACATTCAAGTCAAAACTTTTTTCGACCTGGGCAAGATCTATTTCCCAGCTATGCGTCGGGTCGTAACGCGCCGCACCCATGACGACCAAATCTATGCCACCAAGATGCTCAAGCGTTTGATGCAAGGCAAGCGGCCATGCCTGGCTATCCGTCACATCAAACGCAACGCATCGCGCGTGGGGATATCCCGCTGCGATCACCTGTAATTGCTCGGCGCGACGCGCGGACAACACAACATGCGCTCCGCTTGCGAGCAAGCGAAGCGCTAATGCGGCACCGATGCCGCTTGAGGCTCCGACTAGCCAGACGCGTTTTCCCGACCAGTCTGCAATCGGAGTGTTAAGCGGGCGAATCACGAAGGGCTACCTGGAACACGTTTTCGGAAAAACAGCGTGACCTCTCCCAGGTCAAAGCCAAACTTCGACATGGTTGAGCGGTTCATCATTGACTGATCGTCCATCTGCCACATCCAGTCATCAAAATTCACCAGGTACTCGCGGCCGTCAACCGGCAATCTCAACACATACTTCCATCGCAACGCGTTACCGGAGATACGACCGGTGGCTACGCCAACAACATCGTCGGCCGTACCTTGCCAGCTACCGTCAGGCTGGCGCTTCAGTGTCCAGACGCGGCGTTGTTTCTCACCATCAGAATACGTAAAGTGCTCATCAAGTGTCCCCTCGTCTTTCGTTTTCCAGCTTGCCTCAATCTCGACATGAAAACGCCTGGCGACTTCGCCGCTACGCTTTTGAAACATTCCCCACGCATCGATCGTTCCATTAAAAAAACTTGACATTTCAAGAGTGGGCTTTTCATCAGCGTAACGCTCGACATCTACATGGCCACAGGCCGTGAGCAATGCAGTCACAGCAGTGGTAAATAAGGTTTTAAGTTTCATGATGATGCCTTTCGGGTGAAGACCCGGGAGAAGAACTGAGCTTCGAACTTTGGCAGTAGCGCCAGGGTCGCAAGTCCCTTGAATACCATCGGCAAAAATACATAAAGCACGATCAACGCACCAGACGTTGCAGGCTGGCCTGGCTGATAATCAAATAGTTTCAGGCTTGGCAAGGCCAGGCCGGCGGCGACAGCGAGCGCGAATTTACCTATCAAGACCCATATACCGAAATACAGCCCCGTGCTCTGACGATGGCCTTTCGGGATAGCGTCAGCCAGCATCGCGGGAGGCAGCGCGACATCCGCACCCAAGGCTGCGCCCGCCACCAGACAGATGACTCCATAGAAAAAACCGTCGCCGGCACCGACCCAGCCGGAGCAAAACAAGGCGAGTACTGCCAGACAGGTACCTGCGAGCCACGCACGCGCTTTACCAATTCGATCGGCGAGTGCCACCCAGGCAGGCAAGGTCAACATGCCGGACAGAAAATAAAGCCCTAAAAACCATCCTGCCCGATCTGGCATCTGCACCACATCATCGATGTAAAACAACACCAGCGTTGCAGGGATCGCCACGGCAATCGCGTTAAACAGATAAAACCACATCACACGACGTACAGCTTTGGGCGCTAAGGCGTGACGCCAGCCTTCAAGGCCCTTGCCCATCGCGATGTGTGGTCGCGGGGACAGCCAGAGCGTGGTGATCAGACCAGCAATCAACAAAGCAACAAACACCCAGGAAAAAATCTGGTATCCGGCGCGAGCGCCCAGATCACTCACCCAAAAGCCAGGCAGCACGGAAGCCACGACGACACCGACCAGACCAAAGGCTTCGCGCCAAGCCGTGACACGCGAACGCGCATCGACATCATCGGTCAATCTCGCGCCCCATGTTAAATAACAAATATTGATGAGACTATGCGCGGCATAGACAACAATCAGCGACAGGGCGAGCCACAATATCAAACCTGCTTCGCTCCATAATGGAGGAGCGAATAGCATGACAAAACCTGATGCAAGTACCCCAGTCGAAATCATCATCAGGACCGACCAGCCATGTTTTTTTCTTTGCAGCAAATCAACCAGACGACCAATCAGTGGGTCTTGCGCGGTATCAAGCAGCCGGGTGAGAAACAGCACAACACCTAATGCAGCCAGATCAATACCTAGCGCATCACCGTAAAACTTGGGCGAAATCATATAAATAGGCAGCATCGCCATCGCCATGGGCAAGCTCAGTGCCGCATAGCCTGCAAGACTCAATCGTTTCATTTTTTCTGGCCTATCAGTGCGCTTCGCATTTCCGGTTCACTGGTGCGGGTATCGAGCCAGATAGAGAAAAAACTGTCCGACAAGGCATCGTCGAGTACGCCGGTCATTTGGTTTTGATAAAAAAACTGCGATCCCTTTCCAGGCGTGTAAAGACCCGTCAGGGTGTCGCCTTGCTTGACGTCCGGCAACACGCTCGATAGCTGCTCGCGCCACTGAGGGTAACGTTCAACAGGGATGCCGAGTTTTTTCATTTCGGTGAGGCTTGCGTCAAGTATCCTCTCACGCGTTATATCGCGTGAGTACGTGAGCGTCAAAATAAAAGGTGCGTCTTTCTTGTATTGACCTTCAGGTGCCCAGAGCTGGGCGTAATAAATTGAAAATCCAAATCGCGTGAACTCAACCGCGGGGGCAACGGCAAGCGCACCTGGCATGAGGGGATGCGACTCCAGCGCCAGCGATGCACGCGCACCGAGCAACACCACGAACAGACTTGAAATCAGGATTTTGCGCATAAGGTCCATTGCTTAACATCCGTGCGCGCTTCGCGGAACCCCGCCTCACAATAAGCCAGGTACATTCTCCAGATACGAATAAACGCATCGTCAAAGCCCTGCTCGCGAATTGCAGAAATATGCAGTTCAAACTGTTGTGCCCAGCGTTTCATGGTTTCCGCATAATCCAAACCAATCGATTTAACATCAATCGCGCGAAGTCCGACGCGTTCGCACTCATGCGCAAAACGCTTGGGGCTGGGCAGCATTCCACCAGGAAAGATGTATTGCTGAATAAAATCGGTACCATCGCGATAGGCTTCAAAATGCGAGTCTGCAATGTCGATTGTTTGCACAACAATACGGCCGCCTGGTTTGAGACAATGCGCAAGCGTTTGGAAATAACTGTGCCAGTGCAGCAATCCTACCGCCTCGAACATTTCAATCGAAACGATATGGTCATAGGTTCCTGTCACATCACGATAGTCTTGCAGCAGCAAACTAACCCGATCGGACAAACCCGCATTGTCCATGCGGGTACGTGCCCACTCTAGCTGTGCATCAGAGAGAGTGATGCCAACTACGCTCAGGCCACGCAGTGCCGCACGCTCGGCGAACCCACCCCACCCGCAACCGACTTCGAGAATGGTCTGGCCAGGCTTTGCATCAAGCTGATCAAGAATGCGGTCATACTTGGCATGCTGCGCGTACTCAAGTGAGCGATTTAAGTCCTGATCAAAAATCCCTGCAGAGTAGCTCATTGACGGATCCAGCCACAGCCGGTAGAAATCGTTACCCAAATCGTAGTGACTCAAAATATTACGACGACTACCACGGCGGCTGTTGTCGCGTAACACCCAATGCTTAAGGCGTTTGACCAGCAGTGCCCACCAGTGGCCATTCACAGCGTCAGTTAACTTTTCATTACGCATGGCAAGGGTAAAGAGTGACAAGAGGTCATGACAATCCACCCAGCCACGTCTCAGCGCTTCTGCAAAACCGACATCACCCTGGCGCATGATCAATCCGCACGCTCGCCAATCCTGAATTCTAAATTCTGCATGTGGCAACTCCCCCAACAGACCGAGGGTTACCGAAGATCCTTGTGGATCAATTAACGTTAAGGAACCCGTGGAAATTTTGCTTAGCATATTCACAAATAATCTGGCAGACCAAGGCATGCCTTGCATCGATGCCAGTCGAGGCTGACCGTTCAGATTCATTGCTCAACCTTTTTATCAGTGGTGAGTTCTTGTTCGGGCAAAGCCGGCACAGAATGATATCGAGCGCCTTTGCGCCACAATTTAAAAGCCTGGATATGAATGCGGAGCATCACCCCAATTGTCATCATTGGCATGGACAGGACACAGGAAATTAGACGGCGTGTTGTGAAGGGTTGTGACTGCGTCACGATCGCCGTGCGCAAGAGTGGTTCAGGTAAATCAGGGGTATCGTGATAATTAATCGATACGCGCTGATGCCCGGCGCGATGACTCAGCGTAAAGCGGTAGCGCCCGACCACATCACAAAAGGGCGACACATGAAAAACTTTGACACATTCAAGCTCAGCCTCGTCCTCAATCGGCTGCAGGGACTGGGCGTTCAATAAGTACTGATGCTTTTGACCAAACGTATTGTTGACCTCTGCAAGCAGTGCACGCAAAACGCCTTGTTTATCATGTATGAACCAGAAGCTCACAGGATTGAATACATAGCCAAAGACACGCGGAAAACACTGCAGCGTGACAGCACCCAGCTCAAAGTGCATCGCAGATTGAGCAAGCTTGCTCTTGATCCATACATACAAATCAGAACCATCGCAGGCGCCATGATCTGCAAACCAGAAACTGACTGGCCGCGCGCGCTGCACACCAAACAACCAGGAGCCACAGGCAAGAAGTCGTTGAGGCTGATCAATCCGTAAGCGCAAACAAAATACCCGGTAGACAAACCGATGAATAAATGGACGCAGACGGGCATGCATCACCCGCCCCTGACAAAGCTCGATCACGCCCTCAGTCATAGACCGCATTCCAGGGAGGTGCGACGCCAAAGTCACGCACGACACGCAGCGCGGCCTTTAACCCATCCTCATGAAAACCATATCCTGCCCACGCGCCACAAAACCACGTATTCTGATTTCCCTGAATCGAATGCATCAGTTTTTGCGACTGCGCAGCTTGCGTATCAAGTACCGGATGTTCGTAATCGAATTCCTGAATAACTTGAGCGGGGTCTGGTAACCGATGCGGATTCAACGTGACGATCACTGGCGATTTAAATGGGAGCGACTGTAACTGATTAAGCAAATAGCTCACAGCCACGGGACGCTCCGTACCCTGACCTGACGCGCTCATGTAATTCCAGGCGGACCAGACTTTTTTACGACGTGGCAACAACGTCACATCCGTGTGTAAGACAGCGCGATTAGGTTGATAACGGAATCCGCTCAACACATCGCGCTCGTGCTCCGATGCATCGAGCAGTCGCAGCGCAGTCGGCGCATGGCAGGCAAAAATCACCGCATCAAAGCTTTCCGTGCCCACGGGGGAATCGATCGTCACAGATCCAGCCGCTCGCGTCACGCGCTGCACCGGGCAATTCAAGCGAGCGTCGGGTATGTTTTTGAGCATCGCTTTCACATACTCACGCGAACCGCCTAAGACTGTTTTCCATTTCGGACGATTTTCGATTTGAAGCAACCTGTGATTCAAACAGAAAGCGAGAAAGTTTTCTGCCGGAAAATCCAGAATATCTTTAACCGTTGAAGACCAGATTGCTGCAGCCATTGGTAATAAATACCAATCTTGCATGGCTTGTCCGAATTTTTCTTTTTCTAGCAGTTGAGCCAGAGTGCAAGGTGAATGCCGTACTCGATCAAGATATTTTTGGGCATTGCGATTAAATCGCACAATATCGCGCAACATATTCAAAAATTTAGGCCGCAGCATATTACTGCGCTGTGCAAATACGGTATTAAGATTAGTGCCTGCCCATTCAACATCAGGATTCTCTATGGAAACGCCAAAAGACATATCTGTCGCATGCACTGCAACGCCTAAGTGCGCGAACAATTGAATCAAATTAGGATAAGTCAGATCGTTATGCACCAAAAAACCCGTATCAACAGGGCTGGTAACTCCCTCAAGCGTGACATCTACGGTGTTGGAATGCCCGCCAAAATAGTCTGCTGATTCAAACAGGCTCACTTTGTAGCGATCAGCCAGCAGCCAGGCGCAGGACAGGCCGGCAATACCTGCGCCGATGACTGCGACGCGACTACCCGGCCGAATCAACGGGTGATCAATACTTTGCACACCGGGGAACTCAGGCGTTTGCATTCAAATCCCTGCCTGTATTCCACCGGCGTCAATGCCAAGCAAAGACTCACGCAATGCTGTGCTGCGCGTTGCAGGATCCAACCAAATTGCTGCAAAGCCTTCTGCAAATGCGGGATCCTTGATTTCGCCAAGAAATTCTGTCGCACTATAAAATTTCACGCCAACGCCCGGCGTAAAACAACCCACCAAGCGATCGTCGAGTGCGACATCCGGCACGATACGCATCAAGGCATCAGACCAGGACTGCACAATCTCGGCAGAAGGATTCCTCAGACGCTTTAACTCATCCATCGAGGCAGACACAATCATTTCTGCAGGCAATGTGCGTAAATAACAAAGATCCAGAATGAACGGCTGGTTTGCGTCGTACTTCACGCCAGAAACAAATAAACGCGCACGGTAAAGTTTAAATACTGTCCAGCTGAAAACACCCTCGCCCGACACTATCCAGGCTTGAGGACAATCAATAAGGAGGCTCGAGGGCAGCAGGTCTTTAGAGGAGGTATTCAAAGAGTTTTCAACAAAATTTAAGGTGGGGATGCTTGAAGACATATATATAAAATATATTTAAAGACTGACAGTTTTGTTATTTTTACACGAAACGGTACAAATTGCGACCAATTAGTAATAATATATACTAACCGGTAACAATCCTTCATATGGATCGCATTGAATGCCTAGCGCTCATACAAAAAAACTGTCCTTTAAACAGCAGCAACTCCAATTCAGAGAAAACGCGATTCTCGATACAGTTAACAAACTGCTCGCTAAAAAAGGTTTTGACCTCATGACAATGGATGAGGTTGCTGCCGACGTCGGCATAGCTAAAGCAAGTCTTTACAAACACTTTGAGTCCAAAGAGGTTCTTTCAGCAGCGTCAATGACCAGACTGATGGAACAAACGATCACTGTGGCGCTCAGCCTGCCACAAGCTCTGTCCCCTCTGGACAAGCTCAAATCGATTGTCCGGTGGGCGATTCAGACGCATCTGGGCGGGACGATGCCACTATTGCCCTCAACGCGGTCCACCATTCAACAGGCCTTGCTCGCCCATCCCCCCTATATCGATAAACTCAGCACACTGACTGAGCACTTGGGCACCTGGATCCAGGCGGCTCAGGACAACGGCACACTTTCAAAGACATTACCAGGAGAAGTCATCCTTTACACAATATTTGCCAGATCTTGCGATCCTGTTGCTGATTTTTTGAAAATGGGCGGCGCGTTCTCTGATACTGAAATCGTTGATTTGCTGATCCAAACCTGCTTTGATGGCATGACAGGATGATCTGGCGCGGATCCCCCATAAAGGCACTTGCATCAGCTAGAATCGATTTCTTTTTTGTGGGCGTCGTATGTGGTTTAAGAATCTGAACATATATCGTCTGGCATCCTCGTGGAATCAAACGCCAGATCAGTTAGACGCCCTCCTCGCCAAAGAGGCTTTTGTCTCTGCGGGCGCAGGCGCCCCGCTTTCTGTCGGCTGGGTCCCCCCTCGCGAACAAGATGCCCGCTTTGCTTATAGTGTGGACCGCCAGATTCTTTGCGCCCACCGCACCGAAAAAAAACTCCTGCCTGCGACAGTCATTAACCAGTTCGTTAAAGTGCGTGCCATCGAACTCGAAGAGCAGCAGGGCTTTAAACCTGGCCGCAAGCAAATGCGTGACCTCAAAGAAGAAGTCACCAGTTCACTTTTACCCCGTGCATTCAGTTTGCAACGTGACACACGCGTATGGATTGACCCAGTAAATCACTGGCTCGTGATTGATACGGCATCGACTTCCAAAGCAGAGGAAATCCTCTCCGCACTCGGCAAGGCGATCTATCCCTTCCCGGTCGAGCCCGTCCAAGTCACCATCAGCCCGGGAGCGGCCATGACGAACTGGATTATCAGCGGTCAGGCGGCCCCTAATTTCTCAATTGATCAGGATGCCGAATTGCGCGCAGGCGGGGACAAAGCAGCAGTTGTACGCTATGTTAAGCATGCACTGGACAGCGATGAAATCCAGAAACATGTCCAGGGCGGCAAGCAGTGCTCGCGTCTCGCGCTTACATTCAATGACCGTGTGTCCTTTGTTCTGAACGAGTCTCTGGACATCAAACGCGTCGCTGCGCTGGATATTCTGGACGAAACAGACAGTCAGATGGCGGCCAATGAAAATGAAAAATTCGATGGTGATTTCACACTGATGTGCGCAGAGCTGAATTTATTGCTTGCAAACTTACTCGACGCGCTCGAAGAAAAAGTCGTTACAGCCAAGGCAGCTTAGACCCATGGACCTCATGATTCACAGCCAGGTGATTGAGACGGTGGAAGGTGGCGTCCTGATGGACGTTACCGCAGATGACCTGCATGTCAAAGCTTATGTCGTGATTGCAGCAACCGATTTTACAGTTGTTGAAAAGCTCATACCAACAGCAATATTCGAAAGCGGCGCGCAAGTCCATGTCGCGGGCGTTGACCAGTCAAGCGACATTACCGAGCAAGTGGTGCAGATACTCGAAAACATGCAACCTGACGATGTGGTTGCATATTTGTGTGACAGCGCCGTAACCTACGGCGAAACACTCGCCGTCCTTGGAATCAAGCACTAAGCTGATTCATGCAACTGCCACCAGGCCTCACAGGCTATCCGTACCGTTTCGGTTTGTACTTGCTGTGCAAACTGAAACGCATCACCCAAAACACTCTCGTCCGGGAATTCTGTCACCAGCTTGACGCCTGTTGGCTGACTGTCGTTTTGCATCAGCAGGCAAGCAATACCGTGATGTATTTCAAAAGGTACGCCACCCGCATGCGCTGCGTAGACTTTTAACTGCTCTGCATTAAATGCAGACAGGCCTGGAATCAACGCAATCTGAGCCGTAATTTTCTCGAGCCACGCGCACGCCAGCTTTTTAAATGCCGACTGATAGCGGACGATCAAAAAGAAACCCTTCGGGATACTCCACAGCTCAAAACCACGCGGAACATAGCCAGAAAAAGGACGTGTCCACTCGTGCGCGGGATAACCATGCAGGCTCAGATGCAATTGCGCACCCGTTACGTCAACCGCGTGCATCCTGGCAGATCGCTCATACCATGGGGCGTGCTCGCGGTACTCAAGATCATCGCCTAACCCGGTATACCGCGCAGCATGATGCATATGCTGCGCGTGGAGTGCGAAATATTCCTGATAAAGCTGATAACCATCCGGGTTTTCTATCGGCACCAGCGCGAAATGCGCATCAGGAACAGAAGCAAGCCAATGCCCGCCCCTAAGCGCGCCGACCACTCCGGAGGGTTCATTGGCATGCTGGCCTCCTGTTAGGACAATAGCCGGCCTGGACCCTGCGCGCACGATGCTCTTGACTGGCCGGGCCTGGCGTGAAGTCGATTCAAATACCTTTGCATCAAACTTTCCCAACAAATGCTCGACCGCAGTTGCCCGGATCGGTCGCGTCATCGTTTGTAAATCAGCAAAATCCTCTGCGCAAGCGAAGCCTGCCTCTGGATTTAATTCGTTATCCTGATCAATATTCAAGCCTGGCAGCGCATCCCCCACGGGATACAAGCGAATCTGTATCCTGACGCGCTCACTGCCCATGCGTATATCAGGCACAATCTGGCCTGGTTGCAAACCCCTGTCTCCCGAGGGGCGGCCCGAGTGATGTTGAAAGAACTCAAGAATTGAAAAATATAAATCTTCATGCAAAGCCTCGAGCGTACTGCTTAGGATGGTTCCCTCTGGATCAAATCGCTCGGCACCCGGGATATCAATACGAATCAGCATCCGTTCAAAGTACGGCTCTGTATGGCCCCAGGGATGGGCCGTTATCCACTGCATGACTTGGTGGTAAGCCTGCTGAATGTCAGTCTGGAAAAACGCGCGATGGATCACATCGCCTGTCTCACGATGCGTGACGCGCAGTAATCCCGTGGGGCACAGTGACTTTTGATCAAAATGATCTGAAAAAATTTGATTCGGTGCGTCAATCACATGACGCGTTGAGTGACCTAACCTGTCGGTCAGGTTCACTAGGTATTGCAGGTGTTCCTGTGAGGCCTGTACCTCATTTGCAATCCAGACCAGCTCTTTGTCTCGCAGCATACGTGCAAGCGGATAGGCCTCCAGCAGAAACCTCTTGCGGTCGGCTGCCGGATGAACGGGGTAATGGATTTCAATTCGAACAATATCCTGCAAACTCTGATTTTCAAGAAAAAAATGCAGCAACGGTTTGTAAGCAGAATACACCTCCGCCTTGATTCCGCGGCTGTTAAGGGCTGCTTTTAAAGCCTGACGTGAGGGTAAATCGTCAAAAATCCAAACCTCTAACTTGCAGCCCGTCCACGCCGCCAAGTTTGGATCTGCCAGTAAGGACGTGGAACTTAATTCAAGGGTTTTATCAAACTGCACAGGCATACACACACCATCCGTAGCAAGGCTGGATTAAGATTAACTAGTCGGATCGAGTTTGTCGCGCAACCAGTCGCCCAGCAAATTTAGACCTAGCACGCAAAGCATGATCGCCAGGCCCGGATACACGCTGACCCACCAGGCCGTTTGCAAATACGTACGGCCGTCGGCCAGCATCCCGCCCCAGCTCGGAGTCATCGGATCAACGCCAATCCCCAGAAAGGTCAGACTACTCTCGAGCAAAATATTATTCGCGACATTCAGTGTCGTCAGAACGATGACAGGACCGATTAGATTCGGCAATAAATGTCGACGGATAATTAAACTGTCGCGGGCGCCTAGCGCATGTGCAGCCTGAATAAACTCGCGATCACGCAATGACATCACCAACCCTCTCACCAGTCGCGCGTACTGGACCCATTGGGAGATCACCATAAAGAAAATAATATTCGCCAGCCCACCACCAAGAATAGAAATGAAGGTGATCGCAATCAGAATAAAAGGTAATGCGAGCTGCACATCCACGCAGCGCATCAGAAACATTTCCCAAAACCCTCTGTAATACCCTGCGATCAATCCGATCATTGTTCCAACACTGGCCGCGCCAATCACCGAAACAATACCGACCAGGAGCGAGACCCGACCGCCAACAATGACACGCGCCAGTACATCACGTCCAAGCGGATCCGTACCCAACACATGCGACCAGCTTGTAAAAGGCGGAGTGAGTCGTGCCGCCAGATTCATGGATTCCCCACCGTCCGGGAATAGCCAGGGCGAGCAAAGAACTAGCAACATCATGGAGCCTGTCAGCAAGCTGCCAAGCCAAAGTTCAAGCGGTGGCTGTTTAGGTATATATTTTTTTTGCATCGTCATTTGCGTGGCCAGGATAGTTCTCACGCATCCACACGAATGCGTGGATCAACCAAACCATAGACCACATCCACCAACAGATTCACGCTCACGATCAGCAATGCCAATACCGTTACAGCGCCTTGCAGCACGGGGTAATCGCGACCTGATATCGCATCAAACGCAAGCGTACCGAGTCC